>NZ_JAIOUU010000049.1:0-2570 GCF_019931125.1 Aestuariivivens sp. NBU2969 | reverse complement strand
GACCAAACAGGAGAATACGAAAAGAATAAAATAAGAGAGGCAATAGGACGGTACGATGAACTTTGGGAAGAATGGAAAGAACTGGAAAAGATCAGCCCTTCGTGTGCCACGATTTACGAACCCAACGGTTTTGCTATCCGCGGACATTTGGATATATATGGTAATCCTAAAACAGGTATTGGTGCTTCGGTTGATTCTTATAGGAACTTAAAATAAAAGAAATCTTTTTAATAATGAGTTTAAAAATAAAAGTAATTTGGAAATATAGCCTTTTGTTATTAGTCCTGAAATTAATGTCATGTTCTGGTCTTGAAGATAAACTGGTATATATGGACAAAGATGCACCTGTTGAAAATCGAGTACATGATTTAGTGATGCGAATGACTCTGGAGGAAAAAATAAACCAGTTGTCGATGAAAAGCCTGAACCAGCTTCAACTCGATGAAAAAGGAGAAGTCACCACAGAGTCGCTAGAGAACTTATTTAACGGGCAAAGTATTGGTTGTCTAGAAAGCCCTTTTGTTGAGCACGAAAAAATTGCAAAGTTTTCAGCTGCTGCCGATAAATATTTACGAGAAAATACGCGTCTGGGAATTCCTGCCATTCAGATTGCGGAATGTCTTCACGGGCAGATGGCACTTGGCGCAACCATTTTCCCGCAAGCCATTGCACAGGGAAGTTCCTGGGACCCTGAGTTAATTAGGGCTATGGGAAGTATAATTGCCAAAGAGGCAAGTTCAGCAGGTGTTGATCAGGCCTTATCTCCGCTTTTTGATCTGGCCATTGATCACCGTTATGGCAGGGTAGAAGAATGTTATGGCGAAGATGTTTTTCTGGTTTCGGAAATGGGAAAGGCTTTTGTAACGGGGATGCAGGGCGATCCAGAAATCACAAAAAAGCACATTCCTGAAAACAAATTAATGTGTACTGCCAAGCATTTTGTTGCATACAGCACCCCTCAGGCCGGAATTAATATCGCTCCGGCAGTTATCGGTGAAAGAGATTTAAGGAGCCAGCACCTTGTGCCTTTCGAAAAAGCTGTAAAAGATGCAAACATATATAGTATTATGCCAGGCTATCACGAGGTAGATGGGGTTCCCGTTCATGCCAGCAAATGGTTGTTAACAGATATTCTGAGAGGAGAATGGGGTTTTAATGGCTACATCTTTTCCGACTATACAGCGCTAAATATGCTTCAGAACTTTCATCATACAGCCTCAGATAAACAAGAAACTGCCAAACAAGCTATAATTGCCGGAGTTGATTTAGAAGCTCCTTCGCAATATGCTTACGGAGAATTGAAGGAATTGGTTGAAAGTGGTGACCTGGATGAGGAAATAGTTGATACTGCGGTAAAGCGAATTTTGCTTGCAAAGTTCAAAGCTGGTTTATTTGACAGCCCTTACACTGTTCCTACTAACAGAGAGGAGAAGATACATACGCTCGAACATATTGCCCATGCACAAAAAATGGCAGAAGAATCAGTTATACTTTTAAAAAACATGGATCAACTGCTTCCATTCGACAAAACAAAGTTAGGATCAATTGCTGTAATTGGACCCAATGCCGATCAGGTGCAATTTGGCGACTATTCGGTAACCAAGAGCAACGACTACGGCATTACACTTCTTGATGGTATAAAACAGCTTGTCGGAGATAATGTAAAGGTTAACTATGCCAGAGGATGTGGAATAACCGATCTAGATAAAAGCGGCATTGAAGAGGCTGTGCGCATTGCTAAAAACAATGACGTGGTTGTGCTGGCTATTGGCGGAACAAGTATTATTTATTCAGGAATAGGCTGGGGCAACGACAAGTTGGATAAGCACAATACCTGCGGTGAGGGGCTAGACCGTACAACGCTAACTCCTCCGGGTGTACAACCCGAACTAATCAGAGCTATTCACGAAACAGGTAAGCCAATAGTGTTGGTAATGATACATGGCCGGCCATACTCCATTAACTGGGAAAAGGAAAATATACCTGCTATTATTGAAGCTTGGTATCCTGGCGAACAGGGTGGATTAGCTATAGCCAATATTCTGTTTGGAGAAGTTAATCCTTCAGGAAAACTTCCGGTATCTGTTCCTCGGAGTGTAGGGCACATGCCTAGCATATCGGCACATAAACCTTCTGCAAAAGGGTACTATCGGCAGAGGGGTACGCTGGAAAATCCAGGGAGAGACTATGTGTTTTCAACTCCCGATCCTTTATTTTGCTTTGGTCACGGATTAAGCTATACTGAGTTTGAATATTCAAACCTGAAAATAGAAAGTAAAGAGCTGCAAACAGGGGAGCCGTTACGTATAACTTGCGATGTAAAAAACATAGGCGATATTAAAGGAAAGGAAGTTGTTCAATTGTATTTGAACGACAAAGTAAGTTCGGTTACCACCCCGGTAAAAATGTTAAAAGGTTTTCGTAAAATAGAGATAGAACCTGGAGAATCGAAATTAGTTTCATTTGAAATTAACTTTAATGAATTAAGCCTCTGGAACCAGGAAATGAAAAAACTTGTGGAACCAGGTGAATTTGACGTGCTTGTAGGAAGCTCATCGGAAGATATCAGG
>NZ_JAIOUU010000048.1:0-3266 GCF_019931125.1 Aestuariivivens sp. NBU2969 | reverse complement strand
AAAATATTTGGCACAATTCCATTATGAGAATGATTAATAAAAAACCTATATATTGGAATCAAATAAAACAGAACGTAACTTAATAACTCAATAATTAAGATTAGTATGAAAACAAAAGGAAGGAACATCAAATTTACTACAACGATAAAAACCAACTATTTACTTTTTCTTGTGTTTTTAGGATTAGCATGGAATACAAATGCTCAACATGTATTTAACAATCCTGAAGTTGAAATCGAACAAAGAATTGAGGACTTAATACAAAGGTTGACTCTTGAAGAAAAAGTTTCGTTAATGGTTCACGAGTCAAAAGGCATTGAAAGGCTGGGAATACCTCCCTATAATTGGTGGAATGAATGTTTACACGGCATTGCCCGTGCGGGAAAAGCCACTGTTTTTCCACAGGCGATTGGTTTGGCAGCTACATTCGATACCCATTTAATCCATCAGGTTGCAACTGTAATTTCTGATGAAGGAAGAGCTAAATTTAACGAAGCAAAAAAGATTGGTAATTACGGGCGTTATTTTGGGTTAACATATTGGTCTCCAAATGTTAATCTCTTTCGGGACCCTAGGTGGGGACGGGGACAGGAAACTTATGGTGAAGATCCTTATTTGTCGGGCGCTATTGGAAAAGCATTTGTGGAAGGCATACAGGGTAATGATCCTTTTTATTTAAAAGGTGCGGCTTGTGCAAAGCACTATGTTGTGCATAGCGGTCCGGAAGCGGTCCGGCATGAATTTAATGCGGTTAGTTCGGATAACGACTTGTACAATACCTACCTGCCTGCCTTTAAAACCCTTGTAGATGCTGGGGTTGCGGGTGTTATGTGTGCCTATAATCGTACAAATAATGAATTGTGTTGTGGTAGCCCCACGTTGTTGAACGGAATTCTAAGAAACGACTGGAATTTTAACGGGTATATTGTATCCGACTGTGGTGCAATTTATGATTTCTGGAAATACCATAAAACAGTGAAGGACGATGTACATTCGGCAGCACTTGCGGTAAAACATTCTGTAAACATAAATTGCGGAAGTACATACAATAAACTCCCTGAGGCAGTTAACCAGGGATTAATTTCGGAAGAAGAAATCGACATCGCCTTGGCTGATGCCCTAAGGATACTTTTTCGTTTGGGTTGGTTCGATGAAGAAGATAAAACACCATGGGCAAACCTGGGCAACAAGGATGTGGCAACGCCCGAACATATTGCATTGGCACGAAAAACTGCGGTGAAGTCTATAGTTATGCTTAAAAATAATGGGATATTGCCTTTAAAAAAGAGTACCAAAAGTATTTTTGTAACCGGCCCTAATGCAACCAGTTTAGAAGCTCTTATGGGAAATTATAATGGTTTTTCAGGACAATGGGTAACACCGTTTGAAGGAATAGTAAACCGCGCCAACGCAGGTGTTGCAGTTAATTATAACGAAGGTTGTAAACTAGCCGATGACATGAATTTTAAGGGCACCTGGATGGCGGGTTCTAACGATGTAACCATTGCTTTTTTGGGTATGAATGCTTTGCTCGAAGGAGAACAGGGCGATGCTTACCTCAGTAAGTACGGTGGAGATAAAAATGATTTGCAACTGTCCGAAAATCAAATAGAATTTGTTAAAACCTTAAAGGAGGGTGGTAAGCCATTGGTAGCTGTTGTAATGGGCGGAAGCGCACTTTCTTTAGATGCCATTGAACCTTATGTTGATGCCATATTGTGGGTCTGGTATCCGGGAGAGCAAGGCGGTAATGCCATTGCTGATGTTTTATTTGGAGATAAAGATCCGGGAGGCAGGTTACCTCTTACATTCTACCACTCGATAAACGATTTACCCCCATTTGAAGATTATTCAATGGAAAACAGAACGTATCGATACTTTAGTGGTGATGTCTCCTATCCTTTCGGGTATGGGTTGAGTTATACTACTTTTAATGTGTCAGATATTAAGCTTAATAAAAACAAATTCAATAAAAAAGATACAATATCCTTGTCATTAAGTATTTCTAATTCAGGAGAAATGGATGGAGATGAAGTAATACAGGTTTACCTTGCTACACCAGATTTTTATAACCGTCCTATAAAATCCCTTGTGGCTTTCGAGCGTGTAAGCTTAAAAAAAGGCGACGAACAGTATCTTGAGATTTCAGTTCCTGCCAATCGGTTGTACTGGTATAATAGCGAGACAGGGAAGTATGAAGTAAATAAAGGAAATTATATGCTTGAAGTTGGCAATTCTTCACGGCATATTTATAAATCACTAAATTTTTTGATCAAATAAACAGAAGATGAAAAAAACATTCAGTTCATTAATTATAGTAATAGCATTGTTTGCAATTGCCCTTTCTTGCAAACAAAAAGAAGAAAAAGATGAGAAGTCTGGCACAAGCTTGAAATACGTAATGGATTTTGTTCATAATAATCCAGGACTTCCCCCTCGTGTTTCTAAATTTAACAATACACAATTCTTGGAATCGCTTGGTTATGGTGGCATTACGCCACATTGGTTTGTGCAATGCGGCATTACTTACGATTCTTTGGAAGAAGGGATAGTACCTGAAGGTTCTGAAGAGAGGGAATGGATACTGGAAAATGCTAAAAAATTAAAACAGCAGATAAGAGAAGCGAAAAAAGCAGACATTGATCTATGTCCGTTTACAGATTTTCTGGTAGTGCCTAAATCAGTTTGGGAAAAGTATGGTAAACAAATGGTTGCCGATGAATTTATAGATAAAGTGGATTCAGAAAACTATCGAAAGCCCGACATCAGGAAAGAAATGACCAAGAAAATTTTGAGAATTCAGTTGGATGAGATTTTCAATACTTTTCCAGAACTGGATGGGCTTGTTCTTCGTTTTGGAGAAACCTATCTGCACGATACGCCTTTTCATTTGGGTAATAGCCCGATTAGAGGAGGAGAATTAAGTATTCCTGATCATGTTGAATTAATTAAATTGTTGAGGGAAGAGGTGTGTGTGAAAAGAGATAAAAAATTGTTTTACAGAAATTGGGTTCATGATGTTTTTCAATATAATCTTTCAACCTATTTGGCGGTAACCAACCAGGTAGAACCCCACCCCAATTTAATTTTTTCAATTAAGCATACTCGTGGTGATTTTCTCCGAACACATGATTTTAACCAGATTCTTGGAAAAGGAAAACATCAACAGATCGTGGAGGTTCAATGTCAGCGAGAGTATGAAGGGAAGCAGGCTCATCCCAATTACATTGCAAAAGGTGTGATTGAAGGTTTTGAAGAGTATGATT
>NZ_JAIOUU010000047.1:0-4515 GCF_019931125.1 Aestuariivivens sp. NBU2969 | reverse complement strand
TTTGTTGATTACAACTTAGTATTGTTAAAGTAAAAAGGAATAATGAGTAGATAGATGGTTTCATATGTTGAATTATTTAATTGTGCCTAACGTTTATGTATAAGGAAAGTTGCGTGTTTGTGTGCAAGGATTTTCCGAAGGAAAATCAGAAGCTAGCAAACGAGCAACTAAACTTTGGTTTAGCTAAAACTAGCAATTTTTTTTATACGGTGTTGTGCGTAGTTTTTATTATTCCGTTAAAAATATTTCTTTAATTAATTCTATTCGGGTTTTTAATAAATCAGCATTTTCAATGGTCGGTTCACTTGGTACAGGAAAACATTCCTCCAAAGATTGTCCATTTTTAACATTATCAATCCAATCCTCCATTAAGTCACAGTAAACTTCTATTGCTTCCATTCCAGAAGTCACAGTTTTGTCCAGATAAACAGTTGGTAAGTCGCCAACAATAACCCAAATAAAATCATCAACATTTTCATTTATAGGCTCAATTTCAAAAAGAAAAACTCCAATTATGTCGTAAGAACTAAATCCACTGTCGTACCAAGATTTTTTTATTTTCAAACACCAGTCAAAGCTTTTTAAATAGTTTTCCGCTTCTTTCTGTAAATTTAAAACGCAATGAATTTCGTCCATTTCGGTTAATTCATTTAGTAAATCTTCGTTCATAAATCGTAAAATTCTGTTTTCTTGGTACTGTTTCTCAAATTACGCACAACGGTCTCGTGTATGATTAGTTGCGGAAAAATCAGCGAGATTTTTCCGCCGTAGCACTAAAGTAATTAATTCGAGTGAATTTCCGTTTAGGAAATTCCGCCGCAATTAATTATACACGTTGTTGTGTGTAGTTGTTTTATTTTCTCAATTCGTAATTTTCAATAATTTCAAAACCTAACAAGCCTTTATTCGTGATAAATTCAATTGTTTTATATTCTGAATAATTTTTCTTTAAACTATAATGTTCTGATAAGTTTCGTTTATTTATCTCTCCATTTTTTTCAAAATATACTTTCGGGTTATTTCTTCTGATTCTTTTTCTTCCTCCAGTTTTATGTTGAGTAATTTTTTCAATTCTGTATTCTATATTATTGGATTCATTCTGTTTTCCAATATAATTCAGTCCGAGTAAGGTTCCATTTATAAGGTTTCCAAATATTAAAGTAGTTCCTATCATAATTAAAAGACAAACAGAAAACATGTATAGTTTCAATTTTGAACCTTTAATTTTTCTATAGTTTTCAGGATTGAGTAATTCCATTTTCTTTATGAAATAAAGTCCTGAAATTAAGCCACAAAGTATTAGACTCAACCAAAATATAGTGTCATTGTAAAAAGTTAAATCTAATAATAAGTAAACTATGAAATGAAAGATTCCGCCAATTATTACAAACAATTTGTAATTCAGTGATTTTCCTTTTTTCTTCTTTTTATGTTTCTTTTTCTTCTTCTTCATTTCTTAATTACACACAACGTTTTGTGTAAGGATAGTTGCGTGTGCGAGCAACTAACTTACTAAAAATGGAACGAACCAGAGGAAAATCCGTAGGATTTTCCGAGTAGGCAAGAACCAAGCAATTATTTTTACACGGTGTTACCACACGTATTTATTTATCTATAGTTAAGAACTCCTCAAATAATTTAATATCTGTAGTATATCCTTGTTCTTTTATTTTATTCCCATTTTTATCTATTATCACAAAGTAAGGTTGAAAATTATTCTTGAATTTTGTTATTTGTAATTCAGAATGTTTTTGTCCAATATATTTGAGAGGTTTTTCGTTTGTTTTAGATTTTGTTCGCTCATTTTCTGGTAAACTTTTTCTATCGTCAACATATAGGTTAACAAAATAAAACTCATTTTTAAGTTTTTCAGTAATTGAACTACTGGAAAGGACATAATGCTCAATTTTTCTTGCATTTACACAAGCATATCCTGTAAAATAAAGCAGTAATGGTTTTTTTAATTCAATTGACTTTTTTAAAAGCTCTTCGTAATTGACATTACCAGCGTTTTTAAAAATCCCGTTATATTCTTTTTTAGTTGACGACTCATTTTCTAGCTGTTTAGGTTTTTGGGTTTCTCTGAAATTTGCAAAAACTTCTTTATACGTTTTTTCTGGATTAGAATGCTCTTTTAAGTAATCGTAGAATTTGTCTATAAATTCATTTGAGGTTTGTAGTTTTTGTAAAAGAAGTTTATCCTCTTCCCAGTTATTTATATCTGCTTTTCTTTTCTCTAATTCATTGGAAATTTTAAAGAGTTCTATTGTTTTTCCGTATTGTGGAGTTTGTTTGATTTCCATTATTTTGTCAAACAGGTTTTGGTAGGTTACTTTTCCATTATTTTCACTTATTAAAGGAACTAATAATGTTCCCAAAATTGGTCCGTTAGTAAAAAAGTCAGCATCAATTTGTTCCAATCCACAATCCGTTAATTTTGAAAAAGTGTCATTCAATATGTTTAAATCACTTTTTTCCGAAAAAGTTAAATTAATTTCTTTAGATAAAATTTTTTCACAATCCGTTTGAGAATAAGATAATTCTATTGAAAATTGGAGTAAAAAGATGATTAGCAATGTTCTTTTCATATGTGTGGTAACGGTTTGTGTAAGGATAGTTGCGAGCAACTAACTTACTAAAAATGGAACGAACCAGAGGAAAATCCGCAGGATTTTCCGAGTAGGCAAGAACCAAGCAATTATTTTTACACGGTGTTGTAGCACGTTTTTTTAATTCATTAGTATTATTACAATTCCGACTAAAAAGCCAATTCCAATTAGTCGATTATTAAATTGGTGTCCAAATTCGTCAAAATGGTCTTTTGAGTTTTTTGGTCCATCTATATATTCTCTGTAACTGAATTTTGGTCTTTTAAAAATTGTTCTCCAAATTGACCCATAAATCCAACGTATTGTTCCACCTATGTAGTTGAAAATATATCGACCGATTATGATTTGAAATAAGTCCATTTATTCAGTTCTAGTAATTTTGATGTCATCTTCTGTTTCAAATTCCCCGTCTGAACCTGCCGAAACAATCAAAAATCCAATTCCGCTTTCATTCACGGAATATTGGTAAGGTCTATTCCACGAGTCCGTTTTCCATTCCTGTCGCATCGGATTATTTCCAATTAATTCATTTAAGTCAGTTGGGTAAGTTCCAAATTTTTCTTTCCAATTTTCCATTCGTTCAGTTATCTCCTTAATTTCTTTTTTTGTCTTTTTTGGGAAAATTGATATTCGCTGGTAACTAAAAAATAGAAATGCACTTATAATTCCGATTGCCAAAACTGAAATAACCATTATCGAACTTGGTTGCAGAAAATACCTTTGAAACGGTCTTTTCTTTCCGTCAGCTTTTTCCTTTTTCGAGATTTTTTTATGGTGTTTATAATCTTCACGAATCAGTCCAAAGTTTACTAATATTTCTAAAATTAGTTCGGTCATTCAAATGTGCTACAACGCAGGGATATGTTTACTGGTGTATATACCCCTACTATATATATCTTTAAAAGTAAACATATCCACCATATACGGTAGGTGTATAAACCAGAAGTATTTAAAATCAAATATAGGGAAATAACTTAGGTAAATGTTTTGGGGGAATATAAAAACTCAAAAATAACCTGTCAAATTTGTCTATGCCAACTTACCAAGGTTTTTGATGGAAAACATGTAGTATTAGTTTAAGAAACAGAAGAAGACAGGCGTAGTTTTTAAGTGCAAATCTTGATTTAAGAAAATAAATGCAGTATATTTAAGTTATAAAAAATAAGCCTCTTCTGCACGCAGATATTCACCAACATGATTAAGAAAATCTACTTATTACTATTACTCCCCTGTTTGTGTTTTTCTCAAATACCATCTTACTATAATAGTATAGATTTTAATCAAAATGGACAACCTTTAGAATCTGATTTAGCCCAACTAATAACAAATACACATACAACAGAACTACCCTATACCTCGAGTCAACCAGATACTTGGGATGCCGTAAAACAAACAGATTTAGTTCCTGGAGATTCAGACAATGTATTACTGTTTTATGGGTACGATGATAATGATGGAAACTCAGAAACAGATTATACCAGGGATAAGGATTTATCATGTCATACTACTTCCTGTACAGGGTTATTTAATAGGGAACATGTATACGCCAGGTCAATTGCTACCCCTGCTTTAACAACAGATGAACCAGGACCAGGAACTGATGCCCATAATTTAAGGGCTTGTGACGGGGATATGAATACCACCAGAAGCAATAGACTATTTGAAGAAGGAGCAGGTAATTCACATATTACAGGAAGTGGTAATTGGTATCCAGGTGACGAATGGAAAGGAGATGTAGCCCGCATAGTTATGTATATGTTTTTAAGATACCCTACCCAGTGTCCAGCAAATGATATCGGAACGGGAGCAAATACGCATAATGCAGGGATGCCAGATGTATTTCTACAATGGAATGTAGAAGACCCTGTTTCTGAATATGAAACCCAGAGAAACACTGTTTTAGAGG
>NZ_JAIOUU010000046.1:0-4781 GCF_019931125.1 Aestuariivivens sp. NBU2969 | reverse complement strand
GGGGAAATTAATACAAAAGATGAAGCCTTGAATGATTATCTTGTTACCTCAGCAAAGTATGGAAGGATAAAATATGAGATTATTGAAAAAGCGAATGCAGAAAATCTTGGAGCTTTTATGAAAGACCATATTGATACAGAGGCTGAAGTTACAACTGATAAATGGACAGGATATCAACCTTTGAAAAAGGATTTTGGCAAGCTAACACAAATATATTCTGGAAAGAAAGGGAAAAACTTTCCTGAATTACATCGAGCCATTATGAACCTCAAGGCATGGCTTAGAGGAGTACATCATCATGTAAATGATCTACAAGATTATTTGGACGAATATTGTTATCGCTTTAATAGAAGCGTCATGAAAGAAAACATTTTTGACAACCTTTTGAACAGAATGGTCAATACCGAACCATGCTTTATCAAAAATATTAGTAGTTAAATGCCTAAGTCAATAAAAAAAATTATAACCATTGGAGCTTAAGTGCCCGTAAATGGAAAGTTCTGAAAAAATGAAACTTAAACATCTTATTGCATTAATTGCTATACACTTTATAATTAGTTGTAATACAATAGAACCAACAGCTAAATTAAAACTGAATAATATTCAGGTAATAGGTAGTCACAATAGTTACAAGAAAAGTATTGAACCGGCACTACTTGAGATAGCGAAACAAACCGCCACTAAATCTGTTGAAGCACTACAATATTCGCATGTTTCTTTAACAGAGCAGCTAAACAATTACGGCTTAAGAAATCTGGAAATTGATGTTGTTGTTGATACAGAGGGAGGAAAGTTTGCCAACCCGTTTGGTATTGAACTGTTAAAACAAAACGAAATTGAAGCACAGCCATACGATACTTTAGGATTGCTAAACACAAAAGGGTTTAAGGTGATACACATTCCGGATCTTGACTTTAGAACTACTTGCTATCGCTTGGTAGACTGCCTGAATGAAATTAAAGCCTGGTCTGATGCGCATCCAAGACATTTACCAATTGCTATAACATTTAATGCTAAAACTGAAAATTTAGAAATTGAAGGTTTTCAAGAATTGCTTCCTTTTACAGCTAAAGTATTTAATGATTTAGAAAGAGAAATCCTGTCGGAATTGCCTAGATCCAAACTCATTACTCCTGATGATGTGAGGGGTGATTTTTATACACTGGAGGAAGCTATAAAAGCAAATAATTGGCCTGAATTGGAGGATGCTAGAGGAAAAATTATTTTAGTTTTAGATGAAGAAGGAGAAAAGCGTGATGTTTACATCAATGGGCATCCATCTTTAAAAGGAAGGTTGTTTTTTACCAATTCAAAACCTGGAACACCAGAAGCAGCTTTTTTAATTGTAAATGATCCAATAAGGTATCAAGATTCCATAAAAGCATTGGTTAGAGCCGGATATTTAGTGCGTACACGTGCTGATGCAGATACCAGGGAAGCTAGAACCGGTGACTATACTAGGTTTAAAGCAGCATTAAACTCCGGAGCACATTATATAAGTACCGATTATTACCAAGAGGATAAAAGTCTAAATACAAATTACGAAATTGAAATGCCTAATGGTGTTGTTGGGCGCTGTAATCCCGTTTTACCAGTAAAAACATTTTTAAACGTAGATTTGGAATCAAAATAGGGTCTGACTTAAGGCTTTTTGAATTCTTTTTTTGTTCCAATCTTTAGGTAATAAAGACTTTAACCTCTTCTATATCAAAATTGTGGTTTATAATATAATATTCACTTGAGAAAGAGGTTCGTATTTTAGATTTCAAAATTTTATTAAAAATTTTGAAGTGTGTTTATAAAAAGGCGTAATTAATGCATATTTTTCAATTTATCTAATACAATATGATCCTTTAATATGCCTTTTGTGTCTAGTCCTGAAATATGGCTACAGGTTAAAATTGAATTTACGCTGTTTTTAAATATACCATATTCGGTGTTTTATAGTCTAAAGATAAATGTAATCTTATTTCGTTGTATAAATTAATTGCGTTTTTTGTTGCTCTTTTTGCGTGAGCCAGGTCAGTAAAGGTCTGATCTAGATAGAATTCGTCTTTTAAGATACCGTTTACACATTCTGCTATTGCGTTTTCATAGCAATGATTTTCTTCAGTCATACTGATTCCAATGTTATTTCTTTTAAGAATTTGTGTGTACACATTACTGCAATATTGTATTCCTCTGTCTGAATGATGAATAAGCTGTTTAATGTCTTTAGCATGATATAAGGCTTTATTAAGTGCTCTAACACATCCATTAAGTTCTAGGCTATTACTAAGGTCATAACCAACGATTTTACGAGAGTGCATGTCTGTAATAAGAGCTAGATAACAAAACCCTTTTACGGTTCTTATATAGGTTATGTCTGATACCCAAACTTGGTTTGGTCTAGTCACTTCCAAGTCTTTTATAATGTTGTTGTACTTATAAAAACGATGGTACGAGTTAGTTGTTTTGCTACTGTATTTCTTTCTAAGTGTAAGCATATTGTGTTTTCTAAGAATATTGAATAAGGTATCTCTACCTATTTTTAAATGGGCATTGGTAAACTCTTGTTTTAATGATTTGGTAAGTTTTCTAACACCTTCTCTAGGAAGGGATTTGCGTCTGTTCTTTACTATTGCAACCACTTTTTTCTCTATCTCTAAACGTTTGTCTTCTCTACGTTTATATTTGTAGTAAGCATCACGTTTAAGTCCGAAACAGGCAGTTATAGTTGATAAGGATGCAAATCCCTTTGACTTTTCTCTGGCCTTGATTAAGGTTTGATACTTAGTTTTTTTTTTAGCTCTAGGACAGATTTATAGCCCAACTGTTCAGCAGCTACTTCTAAGTATGAATCATCAATAAGAGCATCCATATCTTTTTAAGAAGCAGCTTTTTAAGCTGTTCGATCTCTTTCTGTAGCTGTTTAATTCGTGTAATCTCGTCTTTAGTTTTCACAGTAACTCTTGTGTTCATTAGATCTTTACGGTTGTATTTTTTTATCCATTCGTTGATTGTGGATGGTGCAATACCGTAGGCTTTACCTAGTTGATACTTGTTTAGTTTTCCTGCGGTAAGTTCGTCTAAAATTTTGAGTTTAAAGGATTCTGAATACCGTCTAATTACTTTGTCATTTTTGTACATAATGTTTGAAATTATGTAGCCTTTATTCAGGACGGGTCATGAGCTGAAGTTACTATTTATGATATTAGTAGTAATATTTTCGTATTAGAATAAATTTTATAATATTTGTAAAACAGCTTGAAAGTGAGAGTGTAAAATAATTGGGAATAGAATCGTTAAATAAAAAACCTTTTGTAAAAAGCTCTGGTTCTAAATATGGAAATGTTTTAAGAGCTAAGACTGAAGATAATCCTTTAGATA
Source organism: Aestuariivivens sp. NBU2969 (assembly GCF_019931125.1). Classification (NCBI taxonomy): domain Bacteria; kingdom Pseudomonadati; phylum Bacteroidota; class Flavobacteriia; order Flavobacteriales; family Flavobacteriaceae; genus Aestuariivivens; species Aestuariivivens sp. NBU2969. The sequence goes on along the minus strand of NZ_JAIOUU010000046.1, from coordinate 1,412 downwards.
TACAAATATGGCTTCGGTTTAAGGCAGGGGACGAAAGTGCTTTTGCTAAAATATACAGGAATAATGTTAGTTTTTTGTATTCCTACGGTTTGAAGTTGGTTTATAATAAGCCAATGGTTTGGGATTGTATTCAAGATTTATTTGTCTATATCTGGGACAGAAAAGATAAATTAGGAGAAGTAAATAATATTAGGTTGTATTTATGTAAGTCTTTGAGACGTAAAATTCTAAATGAAAACAAGAAAGATTTAATGTTTATTGGTGAAAGTTTTATTAACCATAGTGATGAGAAAATTATTTCTGAATCGGTTGAATATAAACTTATAGAAAAACAAAAATTCGATCAACAGCTCAGTAAGGTAAAATTGTATTTGAACAACCTCACCATAAAGCAACGCGAAGTAATCCACTTAAAGTTTTATGTTGGATTAAGTTATCCAGAAATTGCCGAAATTATGGATTTATCAACTAAAGCTACCTATAAATTAATGGGTAGGGCCATAAGTATGCTCAGGCATTTTTATAAGTAATATCTGTTAAAAGTTTATAGAGGTCAGTAGTTAGCTGCATATAATTTCACTTTGGTAAATTTTATGACAGTTTACCATTTTGGTTATTAAGTTATTGAATATTGAGTCTTTGCTTTGAGAGCGATTAATACATGTTTTTTTGTTATCTGTTTTACTAGCCGTATTTTTATAAACTTAATAGGATTATTTCACTTAAATTATGGTTTATGAAAAATTTCAAAAGGATAGACTATCTACTATTTCTTGCTGTATTTGTTTTAGCAAGTTGTTCGGGTACAAATACCAATAACATCAACAATGAAGTTAGTTGGGAAAATTGGCTCAAATCTCAGATTGAACTTTTAGGGCATCGTAATTGGATTGTTGTTGCAGATGCTGCCTATCCTTTACAAAGCAATTCGGGCATAACAACTATACTTAGTACCGATGACCATATTACAACTATCAAAAAAGTTAATGCACTTATTCAACAGCAAAAGCATATAAAGCCAATTACTTTTTTAGATCAAGAACTAGACTTTATCTCAGAAGAAGATGCACAGGGTGTTACATCGTTTCGTACCGTTATTGATACTCTGATTTCCGGAAAAATTAAAAAAGAAATTCACGAAGATATTATTTACAAGCTCGATAAAGCCTCAAAACTATTCAATGTGTTAATAATAAAAACTGACTATACAATACCCTATACATCGGTATTTTTTCAGCTTGACTGTAAATACTGGAATCCTGAAGCTGAAAATCGTTTGAGAACAACGTTAGAAATGAGCAATAAATAATTTATTAAAAGGCACTGCCGTCCAAAAGTTTTTGAAAACGGGCAATAAAGTTTCTGTGTCCCTTTGTTTATAGGGGCATAATTAATTGTTTGCTGGAATTATC
>NZ_JAIOUU010000045.1:0-5697 GCF_019931125.1 Aestuariivivens sp. NBU2969 | reverse complement strand
TAATGTTTGGGTTTACTTCTCATATTTGCTAAGTTAATAACTAGCAAGCATATTCTCTCATCTTTGTGTCCAGTCTAATATAGGAAGTCCATTGCGATAATTGTCCACTTATCATTATTCGGTTGAGTAAAGATCAAAGTTGGGATTCCAATATTTTCATCTTTCAAATGCTTGGAATAATATTCCTTCTTTTCATTTGTCAGATTGTCGTAATATGATGAGTATTTTGATGGAAGATCTTGTTGTTTAGCTTTCCATTTTAATCTACCTACGATATATTCATCAGTTTTTACCATCCATTTTTCGAATTGGGTACAACGTGTTTGTATAAGATTAGTTGCGTGTTTTAAGCACCTGATTTAGCAAATACAAACCGAATAGAAAATCCGCGAGGATTTTCGTAAGTAAGCTTGAACTAGCAATTAATTTTATACGGTGTTGTAAAACGTTATTTATTTTCAGTTTCTATTTTTATATGATTCAATACTCGTTTATGTATTCTGTGAATTATAAAGTCAGACCAAGTTTTCCAGTAAATTTCTGGTGTAATATCTACTTTGTACCAAGTCGTTCCTTCTAATTCCGTTTTATTTTCTCCGATTTTGGTCAGTTTAAATTGACCTTTATATGACTTGAAATAGCCATCTAAATGTGGTGGATGAATTTCCCAAAATGGATTAAATTCATTCATAGGAATTGGTTGTTCTTTTACGTCAAATTGTAATAAATTCGGTTCGTTCCAAGTTGTTATTGGCTCTACAAAACTTCCAGTTGTAAAATTACAATATCTTATTGCTCCAATTCCAGTTCCTTTAATTGTTGCGTCTGTCGGATATGAAATTCCAGTTTTAAATATCCAGTCAGTAGGTTCGTCTATTTTGTCAAAAGTCACAACGTTTTTCCAAACATTCTCAATATTTGAGTTAACAATAACTTTCGTTCTAACAGGAATTAAGTTTTCAGGTTCATTTACATAGTCGAAACTCATTGAACTTACGCAAATGATAAAAAGTCCAATTGTTGTATTTGTCGGATTTATCCACTTTCCAGAGTTTGCTTTAAATCCTAAATAAGAGCCAAGCCAAACTAATAAAGCAATTAATGGTAAAGACATTGCAATACAAATCATTCCTTCAATTGCGAAAATTAAAAGTCCAACTAAAACAATTCCGAGTGTTAGAAAACTTAATTTATAACTCGCTTTTTTACTTATTTCAGACAATTTCCCATTAATAAAAGGTGGAAGAAATCCAATTATAAATGGAATAACAAGAAATACAGTCCAACCATATTCTTTAAAAATTCCAATTTCTATATATCCTAAAATCGCAGATACGATTAGAGTGATTAAAATTGAAAATATTTTTGGATTTTTCTTCATTTGCAGGATTTCGTTCTAATGTTTTACAACGGTTGGGCTATGATTTCGTTGCGTAAAAATCCGCGAGGATTTTCCGCCGTAAACCGAAGATAGCAAATTTGCGAGGACTTGCCGAGATGAAAGTCAGAAGCAATGAACTATAGCCGTTGTTGTGCCCAGTAATTTTATTCAAATTTTGATTTCAAAAAAGCCATTAACCCTAAATAATTATCTCCGCCACCACAAGTCCGATATAGAATATTTAAGTTGGAGTCCATGATGATAAAAGTGGGATAGCATTCAATTCTTAAACCGCCAATAATTGGAGATGACATATCTCCAGATTTCGGTTTTCCTTTTATTATCCCATTGTACCAATTCATTTGATTGGTTTTGGTATATTCTAATACGGGTTTTGGGTCCAATTCAAATGCCAAACTCGCAAATTGAATATGGTCGCTATACTTTTGATGTAAATTGACTAATTCAGGGGTGAGTTCTTTGCAAGGTGCGCACCAAGTGCCCCAAAAATCTAATAACAGAAAACCTTTTTCCTTTGCTAAATTTTTAAGTGTTATAGTATCTCCCTTTAGGTCATTGATTACATAATTTTTTGAAATATCATTTGTTCTGAATCCATAAATGAACTCCAAATTGTTAATTTCATCGATTATCAATTTTGGAGGATAAAAAGACAAACTGTCTATTCTATAATATTTATTATCTAATTTTACAGTATCCCTTGGTTTATACTTTGCAAATAATTGATGATTTGGAGGATAAAATTTGGTGTTTGCATTTTTAAAAATGATTTCATCTCCAAACAGGCCTTTATTAACACCCACGCCATATTCTTTATTGTTAGCTCTAAATGTCCCATACAAAAAGTCATGTTTTAATGCTGCCAATTGTAAACTATGTTTGAATTTTTCTTCGTCAGTTTCTTTCTTGTAAGTAAAGTAATCGGGAGCGGGTAAAAATTGTAAATAAGTTTCCTGATTATGAAAATTATCTCCTGATAGTTTTGTTACTTCTATCCTTTTGATGTTGAATGAGTCCCTGTAATTTTCGTTGTGAGTAATACTTTTGCTAAACTCCACTAATTCATCATCACTAAAATTTTTGTTACTATTACTGTCTATAATGTAATATTGTTTGCCTTTGTTGAAACCACTCAGAGCATAAATTTTAGTTAAGGTTGAATCGGAGTTTTGCTTTTTTAGTTTACCTTCTTTAATAGCGTTTTTTACATCTCTGGAACTGACAGTATTTAAATACATTACAAAACAACTGTCCTTGTTTACAAACCCTTTAAATTCATCTTTTATTGAATCCAAAAACATTAACGGTAACATTGATTTAGAAAAGGGATTGTCAATTTTATTAACATTTAGGTCTACGATTATTTCAGAAGATTTTTTTTCTTTTTTACCACAAGAAATTATAATCAATAAAACTCCAAGAAGGAATATGTTAGTTTTCATTTAATCGGTTTTTGTTTTTATTGGGCACAACGGTTACGTATAAGAATAGTGCGGTTTTGTGACCGAGGATTTTCCGCAGGAAAATCAGAGTGACCAAAAGGGCACTAACCTTTAGATTTAGGATTAAACTTAAGCATTATTTTTATACAATGTTGGTAGCAGTTTTTAATTGATTTTTTCAGGTCTTTTTGCTGGGAAACTTAAATCTCTGTGACCACCTACGCATAGCCATTTATCATCTTGATAAACAAGCATCTCCGACCACCTCAAAATAGCGTCATCATAAATATCACCAGTTTGCCATCCAGAATCAGTTTCTGAACCAATCCATTCAAACTTTTCATTAGAAGTAAAGTGAACAATTGCAGCATCTCCTAATGGTGAAATCTTGATTTCTTCAAGTACGAGCTCCATTTTCATTACGGTTTCATTACCTTTTGCCTCCTCCCAATAAATTTTATAAGATTCATTGTCTATTAGTTCATTTGAAGATGTTGACCATCTTTTCCAATCTGGGTGCTGGGTCTGCATATAGGATTCCAAGTCATTATCCCTCCATGCATAAAATCGCTTTTCAATAACTGCCCAAACCTCTTTCTTTAGTTCATCCTCATTTATTTCTTGTGTCTTCTTTTCCGCAGACTGGTCACAGGAAATAGTAATGATTGCAATTATAAAAAATGTGAATATTTTTTTCATTTTATCTAGTTTTAATTGCTACCAACGGTCTTGTGTATGGCTCGTTGCGGAAAATCAGCTATGATTTTCCGCCGTAACAGAAAGATAGCAAATTGCAATGAATTCCGATTAGGAATTCAGCCGCAATGAGCTATACACGGTGTTGTGCAACGTTTTTCATTTCACGTTCAAAATCGCATACAAAGTTTTGTAAAATTCAGATGGTCTTTCATACATTGGAAAATGTCCACATTCGTTTATCCAATGAATGTTGGCTTTTGGTATGTCTTGTTTTAATTCATACGAAAAGAAGCCGACAACATCTTGTCTTCCAGAAATTACATCAATTTGTCCTTCATAATTATTTAATGATTTTGAAACATCGTAATTCTTAAATATGTCTTGTAAAAGTAAACTTGCTGTTTTACTGTTATTATCTGAACTGATTTTTTGAAATAAGCTATCTGGAATTGGGTTTGCAAAAATATAAGCTCGTCTGGATAATTTCTTTGATTCAATAATTTCTAAAGAGTCTGCTTCTTTTTTAGCAATCAGTTCATTCAGTTGATTTAGTCGTTCTTCTTCTTTAAAGCTTCTTGTATGTGTGCGATTCGTAAATAGTACATTAAATCCATTTTCCGCATTTTTATGTGGTCCAGGTGCAACTAAAATTAGATGGTTCACACTATTGGGGAATTCAGACGCAAAATTCATAGCTAGCATTCCGCCCCAAGAATGTCCAAGTATAATTGACTTTTTAATTTTTAGACTATCCATTAATGTTTTAATGTCTTTGGTAACAGTATTAATAGTAACAGTTGTTGAGTCAAAGGGAATCGGAATTGATTTACCAGTCCCTCTTTGTTCAAGTAAAATACTTCTATATTTCGGGCTTATTGTTTCTGCAAGACCTTCTAATTGATTATATGAATTTCCGGGTCCACCAGTCAAAATAATAATTGGTGGTAAGTTTTTTGAACCATATTCGTGATAGTGAAGAAATCCATTTTCATATTTTATGGAATCCGCTATTTGTGCATTACCATATTGAGTAAACAACAATAAAAAAGCTATGAAAAGTAAGGTTGAAATGTTGTTTCTAATTTTCATCAGATGTTGTTTTTAATGTTGCACAACGGTCTCGGCTATGAGTAGTTGCGTGGGTTAGCACCTAACTTTACAAGTACACACCAAACTGAAAATCCGCTAGGATTTTCAGAAGAAGGTGAGACCAAGCAATTACTTATAGCCATTGTTGTGGTTAGTTATTTTCTTTAGATTTAAAATAGTCCTTTATTATTTTCTTGCTTTTTTCAGAGATTTCTTCGTTGTCCGAAACAAACACTTCTTTTTCAAAGTATTTATAATGGTCAATAATCGTTAAAGAAGACGAGTCTTTATTAATTTTTTCTTTTTGTAATATTTTCTCTTCAATTTGTCCTTTTACAATTTGTTTTCCAGTTTTGAGTCCAAAAATCCCAAAAAACGGTTTCAAAGTTCCATCACTAAATGTATCTTTTTTAATGGTATTATCGGCATATTTATTTTCAATAATTACAGATAAAAATCGCTCATCGACATTTTTAAAATTACTGACATAGTTTTTTACAAATGCTATATTTTTACCCAAAACAATAGTGTCTGGAATTTCAAGTTCAAAATAAGTGCTTGGTTCCATTTTCAGCTTTCCATTATTGTCAAATACTAAACTTTGATTTTTGTAAATGGTGTCATTTCCTTTTGGTTTCCATTCAATTTTTTCTTTTAGTGTTCCGTTTTCTCTGAAGTAAGTCCACCAACCATCTTGCAAACCATTTTTTACGAGTCCTTTTTCTTTTATCATACCATTTTCATAATAGTAAAAAAGCGTGTCAATTGGTTCTCCATTTTTAAAGAGCGATAACGATTTTAAATTCCCATTCGGATAATGTTCTCCACCATAACCAGAAAAAGTAGAGTCGGTTTTAGAATCATCAAATTCCACTTTAACTAACTGTCCATTATATTCCTGAAAGATTTCTTTTTTTTCCGATTTACAATTGAAAAGTAGTAGTAAAATTAATATGTATGTTAGTTTCTTCATAATTAACCACAACGGTCTCGTATAACCGTCAGTTACGGGATTAAAGTTACTAATTTTCGGTTAAGCGCTGACGTTAGCAATTCCGAGTGGAT
>NZ_JAIOUU010000044.1:2500-5717 GCF_019931125.1 Aestuariivivens sp. NBU2969 | reverse complement strand
AAAAAGTTTTGTTCATAAATATCGGGATATAAGGCAGTTAAGATTGGGGCAAAAAAATATTAAAAAAAAAGTACAAAAAGTTCTTGTGGAAAGGGAAAAGTGTGGTATGTTTGCAGCCGCAAAAACGGGGATGTCCGTTTTTGGGAAAACGTTCCTTATAATAGGTTGTTTTTGGTCGCTTTCGGGGGGCATGGAAATTTTTTTCAAAAAAAAGGCAAAAAGTATTGTGGGGGATAAAAAAGGGTTTTATATTTGCACCCGCCAAACGAGGAAACGAGGTTTGGCCAAGCAAAAGAAGTTCTATTGACATATTGGATTGACAGCGTAAGGTGGCGATTGGAAACGGTTGCCATCGACAAGAGAATAGACCATTTTGAGTACCGAGGTTCCTTAGGTTCGTTAACATTATTTAAGATTTAACGATGAAGAGTTTGATCCTGGCTCAGGATGAACGCTAGCGGCAGGCCTAACACATGCAAGTCGAGGGGTAACAGGGGAGCTTGCTTCCGCTGACGACCGGCGCACGGGTGCGTAACGCGTATGCAACCTACCTCTTACTGGGGGATAGCCTTTAGAAATGAAGATTAACACCCCATGGCACCACACCACTGCATGGTGGCGTGGTTAAAGGTTACGGTAAGAGATGGGCATGCGTCCTATTAGCTGGATGGTGTGGTAACGGCACACCATGGCAACGATAGGTAGGGGCCCTGAGAGGGGGATCCCCCACACTGGTACTGAGACACGGACCAGACTCCTACGGGAGGCAGCAGTGAGGAATATTGGACAATGGGCGGAAGCCTGATCCAGCCATGCCGCGTGCAGGAAGACTGCCCTATGGGTTGTAAACTGCTTTTATACGGGAAGAAACCGCCCTACGTGTAGGGCTCTGACGGTACCGTAAGAATAAGGATCGGCTAACTCCGTGCCAGCAGCCGCGGTAATACGGAGGATCCAAGCGTTATCCGGAATCATTGGGTTTAAAGGGTCCGTAGGTGGAAGGTTAAGTCAGAGGTGAAATCCTGCAGCTCAACTGTAGAATTGCCTTTGATACTGGCTTTCTTGAATTACTGTGAAGTAGCTAGAATATGTAGTGTAGCGGTGAAATGCATAGATATTACATAGAATACCGATTGCGAAGGCAGGTTACTAACAGTACATTGACACTGATGGACGAAAGCGTGGGTAGCGAACGGGATTAGATACCCCGGTAGTCCACGCCGTAAACGATGGATACTAGCTGTCCGGCTTCGGCTGGGTGGCTAAGCGAAAGTGATAAGTATCCCACCTGGGGAGTACGTTCGCAAGAATGAAACTCAAAGGAATTGACGGGGGCCCGCACAAGCGGTGGAGCATGTGGTTTAATTCGATGATACGCGAGGAACCTTACCAGGGCTTAAATGTAGGCTGCATGGGGCAGAGATGTCCCTTTCTTCGGACTGCTTACAAGGTGCTGCATGGTTGTCGTCAGCTCGTGCCGTGAGGTGTCAGGTTAAGTCCTATAACGAGCGCAACCCCTGTTGTTAGTTGCCAGCGAGTGAAGTCGGGAACTCTAACAAGACTGCCGGTGCAAACCGTGAGGAAGGTGGGGATGACGTCAAATCATCACGGCCCTTACGTCCTGGGCTACACACGTGCTACAATGGTATGGACAATGAGCAGCCACTACGCGAGTAGGAGCGAATCTATAAACCATATCACAGTTCGGATCGGAGTCTGCAACTCGACTCCGTGAAGCTGGAATCGCTAGTAATCGGATATCAGCCATGATCCGGTGAATACGTTCCCGGGCCTTGTACACACCGCCCGTCAAGCCATGGAAGCTGGGAGTGCCTGAAGTCCGTCACCGCAAGGAGCGGCCTAGGGTAAAATCGGTAACTAGGGCTAAGTCGTAACAAGGTAGCCGTACCGGAAGGTGCGGCTGGAACACCTCCTTTCTAGAGAAAGACGGCCTTAAAGGTGCCATTTGTAGGTGCAAGGAGGGGTTTGTTCTCTGTCGCTGTCAATTTATATTATATTAAGGTTTAGAAGTTTGATGTTAAAGGGGTTTAGGGGACAAAGCTAAACGGCTAAACGTACAAACGCCTAGACAAAAAGGAAACAGTCTCATAGCTCAGCTGGTTAGAGCGCTACACTGATAATGTAGAGGTCGGCAGTTCGAGTCTGCCTGAGACTACTGTCAAAGTTAAAAGTTATAAGTGAAAAGTGTAAAATTAGCTTATAGGCTTTTGGTTTTAAGATGTTCATAAAAATAAAGGAAATTCTAGAAGTTAAGCAACCCAAAGTTGCAGATTTAGTTACTGCTAACTGCAAACTGAATACTGCTTACCAAGGAAATGGGGGATTAGCTCAGCTGGCTAGAGCGCTTGCCTTGCACGCAAGAGGTCATCGGTTCGACTCCGATATTCTCCACAGATAAAACTTTTAAAGGGTAATGTCCGAGTAAAGAGAAATAGCGAGCTTGCTCGATTATTTTGATTGGCGAGGGTGTTTTTAAAAGTTTTTCAAAATGGGAGTTTGAGGTTGGTTGCGTAGCAACACTTCGAAAAGCTTACATTTTGGTAAAGTTCATTGACATATTGGAACAAGATACATGAAAAAAAGAAATTAGATAGAAATATCTGATAGAACTAAATTAATTGTAACGAGCAATTAGTTGAACTCATTAAAAAAGCAAAAAAGTACAATAAGCTAGACAAGGGCGTATGGGGGATGCCTAGGCTCTCAGAGGCGAAGAAGGACGTGATAAGCTGCGAAAAGCCGCGGGGATCGGCACACACGAATTGATCCGCGGATGTCCGAATGGGGCAACCCAGTGCAGTGAAGCTGCATTATTCCGTAAGGGAGGCGAACCCGGGGAACTGAAACATCTAAGTACCCGGAGGAAGAGAAAACAAAAGTGATTCCGTTAGTAGTGGCGAGCGAACGCGGATTAGCCCAAACCGGTGTTGTTAAGGCAATGCCGGGGTTGTAGGACTGCGATATTCGAGTTGGGATGAACCGGAACTGTTTGGAAAGACAGACCACAGGGGGTGATAGTCCCGTATGGGCAAAGACCAATAAGATAGCAGTATCCTGAGTAGCGCGGGGCACGTGGAACCCTGTGTGAATCTGCCGGGACCATCCGGTAAGGCTAAATACTCCTGAGAGACCGATAGTGAACCAGTACCGTGAGGGAAAGGTGAAAAGAACCCTGAATAAGGGAGTGAAAGAGAAC
>NZ_JAIOUU010000043.1:0-5827 GCF_019931125.1 Aestuariivivens sp. NBU2969 | reverse complement strand
CAAGGATAACTCAGTGCCTTTATTCATCAATGTAATTTAAAGCACAAAGAAAATTATTTTTCTCTTTAGACCCAACTTTTGAGATTGATCCCAAAGAAGCTCTATTACTATATTCTGTTTTATGGTTCGACATTCATTTTTAGAAAAAATCAATATTTTTCGGGTCAATGAAAATAGTAATATTTTAAGATTTAATCCTTTAACATAATATTATAAATATTGCTTTAATGATAAATATCATATAATTAATGGGAATGAGTAATTAAATTAGGAAATTGAAAACATTTTGTGTTCAATTTTTTCTTTCGTTAATTAATCTGATTAAATCACACAAAGGACTTCTCAAAAAACTTAATATCCATCTAAAACAATTAGTTATGAAATTTCTATGTTTAGTAATTTTGATAATTTCTTTTCAATTTTCATCAGCTCAATTAATTGACGGAACAACTACAATGACAACTGAGGAGCAATTTAACTACCACTCGTTTAAACAAAAAAGAAATAAAACTGTAGCCTGGATTTTATTTGGTAGTGGAATATTAATGACTATGTCTGGAATTGTCATTAATAGTGCCGATGAATATGTGGAAGTTTTTACTTTAGGTTTGAAAGAAGTTGAAGACGTTCATAAAGGAGATTGGTTAATTTATGTAGGTGGAGCAGCAACACTTGCGAGTATACCTTTCTTTATATCTGCAGGGAAACATAAGAGTAAAGCTACAGTTACATTAAAAGCTCAGCAAAATTCAGTTGTGCAGGAAACTTTATATAACTCAAATTCTTTGGCTATTGGGTTCAAAATAGACTTCTAAAAAATAATATATGATAAAGAACGTGAATTTATTATATCTATTTAAGTTTTTCTTTTTGGTTTTTATTGTTTCATGTACTGAAATATCTAATGCTCAAAGAAAGGATATCGTTATAAGTGAATATCTTTCAAGTAATTCCGATATGATGAAGGTAAAGATGGGTACTGCATGGTTGGGTAGGATTATGAATTTTAAATTCGGGGATTACACTGTTTTAAGGAAAAGTAGAATGAGGCCTGGGGTTACAGTGCAGAAATCAAATATTCTAGGAACAAAAAGTGAATCTAAAACGAATTACAAGTTTAGTTTTACTCTAACGAATAAAATGGTTGATTCAGCTTTTGTAGATGCTTTGTATAGCAAGAATATTGATAGGATTCATTCCTTTGAATTATTCCATATTTTCTATTTAGGTAGTGATGAAGTTTTAAAAGACTCAACAAATTTTATAGCTAATATTTCACTAAGCAGTAATATTAATGATAAATGGAGCTTGTCATTACAAATTAATTCTGGAACTAAGACTGAATTTAAACATGGAGGTACTCTTACAAATGGAGATAGAGTAATATGGATAGAACCCGTTAGTTCAAATAGGTTTGGAAAGGATAAAAGGTGGTTTCCTGCTCTGGGGTATGAATTTACCGAAAACAAGAAGGCGATATGTGCTGTTCAATACTTTGGTGGCGGTTCATTTGGGTTAAATAAAAATAGAATTTGGATTGATTCGAATTTAAACGAAGAAATGAAACTAATACTAGCTGCTTCTATGGTAGCCATAATGCAATTGAAATTATCAGAAATGTCAGAAGATGAATGATTTAAGACTAAATCATAACAAAAATTATTTTTAAAGAAGTCAATAAAATCATTGAGAAACAATAAGAGTGTGTTTTTTGATATTAAACAAAACACTTGATGTTAATTACTGATATCATAAAATGAAGCAAACTTCATCAATTCTTCATTAAAATAGTTCGACAAAACAATATTAGGGGGAGCAATCTAAAACAAAGCCACTCAATTTTTGGGTGGTTTTTTTATTTCCCAGAATCCATAAAACATAAAATCTTTATCTTTAAAAAATAAAAAAGGTATGAGACAGCTTCTTTTTGTATTGTGTGCAATTCCAGCATTTGTATTCGGACAGGAAACAGAATTCTTAAATGACAAGGATGTGTTTTGGAAAAAGAAATGTGCCTATCATAAAACGGACAGTACCAAAGTGAACGGAGTAATTAAACGATTCCATAAAAATGGTCAGGTTGAAAAGGAAGTGTACGTTGTTGATGGACTTATAAATGGGGAAGTGAGAAGTTGGCATGAAAATGGAATGCTAAGTGGGGTTGGGAATTTCAAAAATTCAATTGTAAATGGAGAGTTTAAACAATGGTATGATAACGGACAATTAAGGGAGCGCAGTACAATGAGGAACAATCCGTTAACTGGAACAACCTCTTACTGGCATAAGGACGGTAGCCCAAAAGGAGAAGAAAACTATGTTAATGGTAAAAAAGAGGGTTTGTATAAGGAGTATTATGAGAGTGGTCATCTAAAAAAAGAGTTGAATGTTGTCAATGGTAAATTGGAGGGATTACAGAGGGAATATTACAGGAATGGTCAATTAAAGTCTGAAATAAAATATGTAGATGGTAAACAAGACGCAGTGATAGGTTATTACAAACGCAGTGATAACCCAAAACGAGAAGAAAATTATGTTGACGGTAAAAAGGAGGGTTGGCAAAGGCGTTATTACCATAACGGTCAGCTAAAGTCTGAAACTAACTATGTCGAGGGCGAACCATCTGAAGAGAAGACCTATTATCCTGATGGCAACCTTAAAAGTGAGATAACATTTGAGTCAGGGGACTGGTTGGTTTTGAAGAAATGGTACAGTGCACATTCAGGTCAACCATCTTCTCTCATGCGTGAAGAAAGAAAGCTAGAAGGGGATATTTGGACCCATAAAGAATGGTATCGGGATGGCACTTTGATGGAGGTCAGCCATACTAATAACAACGGAGAAAGGGTATGGGTTAATCAAAGATTTTACGCTAATGGAGCCCTTGAATATGAAGGCAATTTTGATGAAAACGGTGAAATCATCTCAAGTAAAAGTTGGGACCTGAATGGACAGCTAATGGATTAAACACCGCTTTAATCCATTTGACAACTATTTTTTCAAGTAGTTTCCGAGCTCAAGTGTCAGAAACCTAAGTGTAAGCCGGTTTTTTTTGTATCTACTTACTTTATTAATTGCATTTTATGCATAGTTTCATTTTCCCTTTAAAAGTCCTGATTGGTTTTTACTTTTCTTTTTTTTGGTAATTCAATTGAAATCGCTAAATGCGGTAAAAACTTTTGCGGGGATATTATGAAATAGCATATATCCCATATAAAGCAAAAGAAGTTTTGCCAAGATATGATGAAAAGGCAGAACATTATGAATTTATTGGGGAACGGGTATTTTAATTTTTACTACAATATAATGAAGCAAACTTTGTCAATTCTTAATTAAAATAGTTCGACAAAACAATATTAGGGGGAGCAACTAGCAAAAATCCTTACTAGAAATAGTGGGGATTTTTGGTTTTATAGGGGTGCTAAAAAAGCCATCTACATAGATGGCCTTTAAACATATTATTTTCTTTTTAAAAAATTAATTTAATAAATCAGCGGCCATCTTAATATTGTCTTTTAAAGCATCAGCAATATCCTGATTTCCATCTTCATCATTAGGGAAAATCTCAATCAACCCGTCATTATTATTGTCAGTTGCTTGGCTTAAATCAATTTGATTAAGAGAGCTCAAAAATTGGGAAATATTAAATTGTACGGTAAAATTAACCGTATTGCCTTGAACTAAAACACCTGTACTTCTGCCAACATCAAGATTTTCACTGGTATCATGCCAAAAAACAAATGGAGTCCCATCTATCGTGCCTTCTATATAAATAGATTTGTCAAATAGGTCATTCGAAGCAGGCAGGTCCTCATCCTTGTGAAATTTAAATCGCATTTCTTTATATTTTCCATCAGGAACAAATGCATTTCCTATGGTTTGAGATAATGCATCTGTGTTATCCAATAAATCAATTTGGTATGGACCTCTAAATTGAATTTCATCTGTATCAAGACTGCTATTAATGTCGTCATCGTTTTTAAATACAACGTCCCTTATAGAAATCTTGAAGTCGGTAAAAACGACTTCGGCATTAGCTGTTTTAATACCTGAAGTAAGTTTAGAAGCACTTGAATTACTGGCACTAATAGTTAAATTAACACCTCCATTTTCATCATTATTAGAACAACTTAAAACTAAGATTGATAGTAGGTATAAAATTTTAAAATTTAAATTTTTCATGATTTTAAATAATTTGGGTTTATACGTATATAACAACTAAATAACTGAAACTCCTACCTTTTATTGTTTTTTATCAGAGATGAAAAGTAAAATAAGATGAAGTATGAGCCGAAATTACATTTGTGGCTTGGAGTTTTTTATGCAGTAAAATGAGCTACACATTATAAATAACTGCATTATATGTATTATGTGCATTATCTCCTAAAAATGCCAACTTGCCAAGTTTTTTATCATAAAAAAGTACCCCACTAGGTACCCCAATTATTTCTTCGGGTACCCCAAAAAATTTAAATTCTAAAATTATGAAACTAAATGTACTATTCTTAGTTAGAAAAACTAAGCTTAATAAGAAAGGTATGTGCCCTATTCGTTGCAGGATAACACATAATAAACAAAGACATCAATTTGCAACAGGAATATTCATCAATCCTAAATTCTGGAACAGTAAACAACAAATTGTCAAACCACCAGAACCCGATGCAGAACTGATAAACAGCCAACTAAGCCTTATTAAAACTAAAATTAATAGGGCTTTTTTAATGCTCCAAGTTCAGGAAAATGACTTTACTGTGGAAGACATTTACAAGACCTATAAAGGTGAAAAAATAGAAAAACAATACAATGTCATTGAGTTCTTTGAACGTTACTTAAAACGTCTTAAAACCCTTATTGGGATTGATATCAAGGAGGTGACTTGGAATAAATTCTACTATGTAAAAGAAGATGTAAAAAGGTTCATCAAATGGAAATTTAAGACTAATGACATCCCTCTAAAAGAATTGAAAGCTAATTTCTTAACAGAAGGTTATAATATTGAAAACAATCTAGAAATTTTAGATGGTTATGAATTGAAACCCTTTGGATTTTTTGATTATGAAAAATATCGTTGTGAAACCAAATTTTTAGTTGAATCTAAAACTAAAAATGTGAAAGCAATTTCATTTGTCCTTTCAAAAGAAAAAGAAAATAACGATAAAATTAGATATCTGTGTTTACCAATTAATAATGAAGTCTTATTTAAGAAATTTAAAAAAAAGCATGAAAATTTGGGATTAACCATAATTGAAGTTCTTAATCATTTTGGAAATCTTATGATATCAGGATATGTTGAGCAAATACATAATTCCAATAATAAAGATATAAAGACTACAGATGAAGAATATGAGTTTCTTACCATGAAATATCCTACTTTGAATAATGATTTGTTAGAAGGTTACCAATTTAAAACCTTTATAGAAGAGATAATAGAGGAAAAATATAAATATAATTATCAGTTGTTTGTTGAATCGGAAACCCAAAATGTAAAGGCAGTCTTAATTACACTGACAAAACTTAAAAATAACGATGATAAAATAAAATACCTTTGTATGCCTTTAAACAATCAAGAATTATATACCAAATTTAAAGCAGCTATAATTAATTTGGGAGTTAATATGGGTTTTTATTTAGATGTCTCAAACTTTTCATTAGTATCAAAAATTGTGGACAACCGATACAACTCCAAATAAGCTTAATTTTAAAACCAAAAATTCGTAATTCGGAACGGGAGCAAATACACATAATGCAGGGATGCCAGATGTATTTCTACAATGGAATGTAGAAGACCCTGTTTCTGAATATGAAACCCAGAGAAACACTGTTTTAGAGG
>NZ_JAIOUU010000042.1:0-6690 GCF_019931125.1 Aestuariivivens sp. NBU2969 | reverse complement strand
GGGGAAATTAATACAAAAGATGAAGCCTTGAATGATTATCTTGTTACCTCAGCAAAGTATGGAAGGATAAAATATGAGATTATTGAAAAAGGCTGGATTGTGATGCTGCTTGGGCACATTGGCGACCAAACAGGAGAATACGAAAAGAATAAAATAAGAGAGGCAATAGGACGGTACGATGAACTTTGGGAAGAATGGAAAGAACTGGAAAAGACCAGCCCTTCGTGTGCCACGATTTACGAACCCAACGGTTTTGCTATCCGCGGACATTTGGATATATACGGTAATCCTGAAACAGGTATTGGTGCTTCGGTTGATAAGTACCGAAAAATATAAGATTAATAAATCATGAGTAGAATTAAATATGCTGTTTCGGTGTTATTATTTTCATTTTTTTATTGAATCTCTGATGCACAAAATAAAGATCTGTCCTGGGAAGAATTACGTGAAATATAGGAATTCCCTACATGGTACACTGAAGCCAGATTTGGTATCTTGGCACATTGGGGTGCGCAGTCGCGCCCCGAACTTGGCGGTGGTTAGTATGCTAGGCATATGTATCAAAAAGATGTCGGATATCAAAGCTTTGGAAGAAAGGCCTATTTATATCACAATAAAACTTACGGACATCCTTCAGAAAAAGGCTTTAAAGATGTAATGCATGAATGGAAAGTCGAAAAACTGGATGCCGATACTTTGATGAAATATTAGAAATAAACAAACAAACTTTAATTAAAGTAAGAAACATGCAGACATGGAAAACCGATGACGAGCTTTTTAAAATAGCTAAAAATGAATTATTTGTGGCACTTGTTGGAGATGTATTAGATAAATTAGGATACCTACACCAATTTATTTCTCCAAACATAAAACCTTTACGTAACGACATGGTTGTTATAGGCAGGGCTATGCCCGTTTTAGAGGCAGATGTATTCGAAGAATCTGCAAACGTAACCAACAATCAGTTAATGAAAAAACCTTTTGGAATTATGTTTGAAGCTCTCGACAGTCTTAAAGAAAATGAAGTTTATATATGTTCTGGCTCATCGCCTCGCTATGCTCTTTGGGGAGGACTAATGAGCACAAGGGCTCTGAAATTAGGAGCGGTAGGCGCTGTTGTCGATGGGTTTTCAAGAGACTCTAATGAAATTGAAAACTTAAACTTTCCAACATTTTCTTTAGGTTCTTATGCCCAAGACCAAGGGCCAAGAGGAAAAGTCATTGATTATCGTGTGCCCATAGAATTCAACGGCATTAGAGTAAATCCTGGAGATATAGTTTATGGTGATCGTGATGGGGTGTTAATTGTTCCTCAAGAGGTAGAAAGGCAAGCTTTTGAAGGAGCTATAGAAAAAGCACGAGGTGAACAGCATGTGAAAAAGGCATTACAAAATGGCATGAGTACGGTTGATGCATTTAATAAATTTGGAATTATGTAAGAGCTTTGATACGTCTCTAAGCAAAATCACGAATAGGGATAACATGTTAATTTTTAACTGAAAACATTAACGATTTATTGATGAGAAACCCAATAGTAGATCAGAATTTTTTATTGCACAATAGTGTTGCCGAAACATTGTATCATGAGTATGCATCAAAGATGCCTATCATTGATTATCATTGTCATATAGAAGCTCAGGAAATTGCAGAAAATAGAATCTTTCAAAACTTATCTCAAATATGGTTAGAAGGCGACCACTACAAATGGAGAGCCATGAGAGCAAATGGGATTTCTGAAAAATACATTACAGGGGAAGCTACAGATTGGGAAAAATTCCAAAAATGGGCCGAAACAGTGCCATATACCATTCGAAATCCTTTGTATCACTGGACACATTTAGAATTAAAAAATCCATTTGGAATTCAGGATATTTTAAATGAAAATTCAGCAAAGAACATTTACGATAGAGCTTCTGAGAAATTAAGTAGTGGAGAGTTATCTGTTCAAAATATCATGAAAATTTTTAATGTTGAAAAGGTTTGTACAACAAACGATCCTATAGATCCATTAAACTGGCATGAACAAATTACACAAAGCGATTTGAAAATTGTAGTCTCTATGTCGTGGCGTCCAGATAGAGCTATGGATGTAAGAGATCCACTAGAATTTAATCGTTATCTAGGAAGCTTAGAAGAACTTAGTTCAAGCGCTATAGATTCTTATTCTGATTATTTACAAGTACTTAAACGTCGACATGATTATTTTCATGATAAAGGATGTAGACTTGCAGATCACGGATTGGAATTTCCTTTCCCAATAGATGTATACACAACGCAAGAAATAAGTTCGATTTTCTTAAAAATAAGAATGGGAAAAAAGCTGTCTTATAGTGATCAGCAAAAAATAATGAGTGCCTTGTTGTATGAATTCTCTGTTTGGAATTTCGAAAAAGGTTGGGTTCAACAATACCACATAGGTGCTCTAAGAGATGTGAATATTAAAGGTGTGCGGAATATAGGAAAAGCATGTGGGTTTGATTCCATTGCTGATTTTAGTTATGCCGCATCTATGGGAATCTTTTTAAACCGATTAGAAGAAGATAACCAATTAGCCAAAACCATTATATATAACCTAAACCCAAAAGATAATGAAATGGTAGCTTCCATGATTGGAAACTTCCAAGATGGCTCTGTGCCAGGTAAAATCCAATATGGTTCAGGTTGGTGGTTTTTAGACCAGAAAGATGGTATGATAAGACAAATCAACACACTGTCAAACCAGGGCTTGCTGAGTCGATTTATTGGAATGCTTACCGATTCACGTAGTTTTTTGTCCTATTCTAGACATGATTATTTTAGAAGAATTTTATGCCATATAATTGGAACAGACGTAGAGAATGGAGAGCTTCCAAATGATGCAGATCTGTTAGGGAAGATTGTACAAGACATATCTTATAATAATGCAAATAATTATTTTGATTTTTAATGCAATAAACACCAATGATGAATAACATAGAGAATATTACAGATTTAACAAATAAGGTCGCTTTAGTAACAGGAGGAGGTTCTGGTATAGGTCTTGGCATAGCAGAACAATTCATAAAGCTTGGGGCCAAAGTGGTTATAACAGGACGCGACTCAAAGAAATTAGAAGCAGCAAAATCGAAGTTAGGGACAAATTGCTTTTTTTACATTAATGATGTTACTAAAAAGAGTGAGCACCATAACCTTGTAAAAAATATAGAAGAAAAAATAGGCCCTATTGAAATTCTGGTTAACAACGCTGGAAAACATCAAAAAAAACCTTCAATTGAAGTCACCGATGAAGAGTTTCAAGAAGTAATAGACACGAATGTTAATAGCATTTTTTCTCTAACAAGAGAGGTTTTAAAATATATGATTATTAGAGAAAAAGGCTCTGTCATTAATATCAGTTCTATGGCTGCTCTTTATGGAATTCCTTTGGTTGCTGCCTACAGCAGCTCTAAAACAGCTCTTTTAGGAATGACTAGAGCTTTAACTTCTGAGTATTCTCATACAGGTATACGGTTTAATACCATTGCCCCAGGGTTTATAGAATCAAAAATGTTCAGAAATGCCATGGTACAAGATCCAGAACGAGAAAACAAGATTCTTTCAAGAACACCCGCACAGCGTTTTGGAGCCCCATCAGATATTGCTAAAGCAGCAGCATTTTTGGCTTCAGACGCTTCAGTATTTATTACGGGTATCTGTTTACCTGTAGATGGAGGGAATTCTATTGGCTTTTAATAGAATAATTTAAAAAGACAAAAAATGTCAAAATTTAAAAAACTTATTGCCAGTATATTGCCTGGGATTTTCCTGATTGGATACAATGTAGGCACAGGAAGTGTCACATCCATGTCTAAGGCAGGGGCCAATTTTGGATTAGACCTACTGTGGACTATTCTTATCAGTTGTTTGATAACCTATTACCTCATCGTGCTATTTAGCAAATATACCATGGTGACAGGAGATACTATTATTCAAGGCATAAAAAAATACATTCACCCTAGCATTGCTATCATTTTAATAACAGCACTATCTATAATTATATTAAGTGCATTAATGGGCTTGGTAGGTATTCTGGCGGATGTCTTGCAAGTTTGGTCTACAAGCATATTAGATCTTGGTATTTCATCACTATTTTGGGCAATAAGCATCGCTACAAGTATTTACATATTACTTTGGGTAGGGAACTATGCTTTTTTCGAAAAAGTGTTAGCGGTATTTGTAGCCATTATGGGAACTGCCTTTATTGCCACAATGTTTATCAACTTCCCATCTGTAGAAGAATTAGCTAGAGGTTTGGTGCCTACATTACCAGAAACTGCAGAAGGAAGTGATAACAGTCCTTTAATTATTATAGCTGGTATGGTAGGAACTACGGTATCTGTATTTGCTTTTATTATTCGTTCTCAGATTATAAAAGAAATTGGTTGGAAAATAAAAGATACAAAACTTCAAAAACGAGATGCATTTATTAGTGCTTCTATGATGTTTATTATCAGTGCTGCTGTAATGATTACTGCCGCTTCGACATTGCATGTACAAGGATTAACAATGAATAATGTTGCGGAGATGGTGCCATTACTTGAGCCAATTGCAGGAAAAGCAGCATTAGGAGTTTTTGTTATAGGTATTGTCGCCGCAGGATTATCATCGCATTTACCCAATTTACTAGTGATTCCTTGGTTGATAATAGATTATAAAAACGAAGAAAGAAATACTCAAACAAAAAAATACAGAATCATTTTATTTGTATTATCTGTTGTAAGTATTTTTGGTGTTGCTTTTGGTTTTAAGCCTGTGTTTGTGCTTATGTTATCTCAGGCATGTATTGCCATAATACTTCCAATTACGATAGCCTGTATATTTTATTTAACCTCAAAAAAAGCGTTGATGAGTAGCAATGTAAATCGTATTTATGACTTTATTATACTTAGTGTGATCTTAGTATTTTCAATTTATGTCAGCAGTTTAGGGATAGAAGGATTAATTGCCGATTTAGCAACTTTTTTAGTATAAGAAGAAATGAAATTAGGATTTGGATTATATAAACACATGCTCAATGATGCCCATTACCGTTTTGCAAAACAATGTGGGGCAACGCATATTATCATACATCTTGTAGATTATTTTGGGCATGAGAAAAATAATAAAGAAAATGCAAATCAACCTATTGGTCAACAAGAAGGATGGGGAACTGCCGGTGATGGAAAGCTATGGAGTTTGGAATATTTATTGAAAATAAAAAAAGAAATCAATAATCATGGTTTAGAACTGGAAGGGATTGAAAATTTTGATCCTGCCATGTGGCATGATGTTTTATTGGACGGTCCCAAAAAAGAAGCTCAAATAGAACTTATAAAAAAACAAATTAGAATCGTTGGAAAAGCAGGGATTCCAGTATTTGGCTATAATTTTTCGTTGGCAGGTGTATCCAGTAGAACTGTGGGAGCCTATGCAAGGGGTGGTGCCGTTTCTGTTGGAATGGAAGGAAAAGCTGATGAAACCCCGATACCAAATGGAATGGTCTGGAACATGGTATATGATGAAAATGCAACTGGGGCTTCACTTCCTAAAATTACCCATGAAGAATTATGGGTTCGTTTACAATATTTTTTAGATAACATCATTCCAGTAGCAGAAGATGCCGGAGTTAAGATGGCAGCACATCCCGACGATCCCCCGATGCCGTATATCAGACAAACACCTCGTTTGGTATATCAACCAGACATGTATCAAAAATTAATTGATATGAAGCCAAGTGAAAGCAACCAACTTGAGTTTTGTTTAGGTACTATAGCTGAAATGACAGATGGCGACGTACATGAAGCAACCGAGCAGTATAGCAGTCAAAATAAAATAGCCTATATCCACTTTAGAAATGTTGTAGGCAAAGTACCTAATTATAAAGAAGTGTTTGTAGATGATGGTGATATTGACATGTTACAAATTTTAAGGATTCTTAAAACGAACAATTTTGAAGGGGTGATGATTCCAGATCACACACCGCAAATGACATGCGATGGTTCTTGGTATGCGGGCATGGCTTTTGCCATGGGTTATATGAAAGCTGCCATTACTATTATTAATAGCGAATAGTAAATTTTGTTTTAAGACTTTTTATTGTACAAAAAAGTATACTTTCGAGAAATGAGTGAACATATTTTAAAAAGGCATAATAAAAGCTTGTTGCTTTATCATTTAGTTTTTCCATTGAAATATAGAAAATCAGTCATAACAGAAGAAATAGGCGAGGGTTTAAAAAGTATTTGTTTGGAAATTTCAGAACGTTATGAGGTACATTTTATAGAGATAGGTTATGAATCTAATCACGTACATTTTTTAGTTCAAAGTGTTCCAAGTTATTCGGTTTCAAAAATGATTAGAATGTTAAAAAGTATCACTGCAAAACAATTGTTTCAGAGATTTCCAGAGATTAAGGAAAAACTATGGGGAGGTAAGTTTTGGACTAGTGGTTTTTATGTAAATACAGTTGGACAATACTCAAACGAAGAAGTGATTAGGGAATATGTTAAAAATCAAGGAATGGAAAAAGAATATAAGAAATTGCATTCAAATCAACTAACATTGTTTTGATACCTCGATGGCTCTGCCTCGGGGTAGTTCATTGAATTAAGCCTCTGGAACCAGGAAATGAAAAAACTTGTGGAACCAGGTGAATTTGACGTGCTTGTAGGAAGCTCATCGGAAGATATCAGG
>NZ_JAIOUU010000041.1:0-8297 GCF_019931125.1 Aestuariivivens sp. NBU2969 | reverse complement strand
ACAGGAATGTTCTATTCAAATGATGGTCAAACTCTATACATAGCAAACTTAGGAAATGATCTTTTGAAATTAGACTATAAATAACTGTGCCTAACAACGTGTATAATTAATGCGGTTTGATGGTTATTTGAAAGATTAATTCTTACATTTAAATACTGATTTCCATCGGAATCATCCTACGGACGATTCCGCACAAATCATACACGAACACGTTACAAACAATTTAAACCAACCTTACGAATGAAAAAAATAAGTTTTCTGATTGTAATTTCAATTTTGTTTTCTTGCTCTAATAATAATGATACGGATACAGAAATGCGAACGACTGACCTTTTAAAGGTTTCGGATATTTATTTAATTAACTCTGGCAGATTAACACAAAATGCAGGAATTAATTTTAACCCAAATGAATTAGAAAACGATTCATATGTTCAAAGCCTAATCGAATCAATAACTCAACTACCAGATTCTGAATTTGATGAAGTTTGTCATATAGATTATGGTAGTGATGGATTGGTAGACTCATATAAAATTGGAACAAATCAAATTGTTTCTTGGAGATATGATTTTGGTGGAACAGTTCAAAGGGATAGTGATGGAAAGGTAATTTCAATTAACGATAACCCTATTACTCTTGACAATAATAAAATCACCTTTAAACAAAGTGATGGTTGGAGTTCATCGAATGGACATAATGAACAAATAAATTTTAGTGGAAATAAATTGACTAAAACTTTCTATATAAACGGTTCAGGTTCAGAAATTTCAGAGAACTCATATACTTACCAATATAGTGGAGATAATTTTATCAAGAAGCATAAAACTTCTGGCTCTTTCACTTTCTACGAAGTTTCAGAATATAATAATGATGAATTCTATTTGCCTTGGATAATACACCGTTCTCCAAAAAGACTTGCTCTAGAAATAGTTTTCGACTTAAGATTAATGAAAAAGATTCCAAAAAAAATGATTAACTCTCAACATTCCGAACAAGATGTTGATATAACAAATATTATTAAAGATGAGCTAAATAGACCTTCTTTAATTTTAGGTAGAAATTCAGAATATAATACCGACTACATAGTTATTTATAAATATGCAGATTAAAAAACTGTTTGTAACAATGTATAACCGCAATTACGGCGGATTCGACTACGTCCTAATCCACTCGGAATTGCTAGCGTCAGTGCTTAACCGAAAATTAACGCATATTAACCCGTAACTGACGGTTATACAAGACCGTTACCCAACATCCTAAAATTATGAAAAACACATTATTCCTTTTACTGATTATATTAATTGGATGTCAACAACCTCAGTATAAAACAAGTGATTATACCGTTATTCAAGATTTAGAACAATTGATAGAAAAGCAAAATTACTTTATGCTTAAGCAAGTTTTTGAAGCTCAAAAAGATAAACTTTCAAAGGATCATGAATTATATTTTAAGGCTATCATATTTAATGTTTTTAACAATCTTGAGGAATCAAATTCAGTAATTGACGAGATTATTAATCAAAAGATTATTCATCTATCAGATACGATTCTGAATTCAGTGTACAATACAAAACTTCTAAACCACATAAATCTTTATGAATATAGCGAGGCTGCGCTAACAAGTGAAATCATTCTTGATGAATACCGTCATTTAAATGATTCAACAGAAATAGAAACACTCAATAATGAACTGAAAATTTGGAAATCATTAAGAAATACCCCTAAACAAGAAATTATCAGAAATAGGGATGTTTCATTTCCAATGGTTAGAGATAAAATAGGTCTATTCAATGTGGATGTAACTATAAACGATACGATTCAAAATTTTATATTTGATACAGGGGCCAATATTTCTGTGATAAAAAGATCTTTAATAAAAAACCTTGGCTTAACTTATATAGAATCCGATTTTTATGTTTCAGCATTCACTGGCCAAAGAGTTGATAGTGACCTAGCTATTGCTGAGACTTTAAGAATTGGAGAGCTTACTTTTAAGAATGTAGTCTTTTTAGTGCTGAATGATGAAGATATTTCATTTCCTCAAATTGATTACTACATCAATGGAATTATCGGTTTTCCAGTGATTGAAGCCATGGAGGAGATTAGAATTTCTAAAAACGACACTATCTATGTTCCACAAAATCCTGTTGAGTACAATTTATCCAATTTTGCATTAGATGGTTTAACACCGATAATTGCCTTAAATTATAAAGAAGATACCCTGAGTTTTGGGTTTGATACGGGAGCTAGAGCCACTACCTTGTATTCACCTTTTTATGAGAAATATAAAAGTGAAGTTGACACCAACTATGACTTACAAAAATTTAAGTCTAGTGGAGCTGGTGGTATTATTGAATTTGAAGGATATATAATTGAAGATATCGATTTGAAAGTAGGAGGTTCGATTGCGAGACTAAAGAATTTACAACTTCATAAAAATAAAATAGGAACTGAAGATAATAACTTATATGGCAATTTAGGACAAGATTTTATAAAGCATTTTGACGAGATGATCATCAGTTTTAAAAATAGTTCTGTGGTATTTAAATAAAATGTATAATAAAAAGACGTTGGGCAACAATGGCTATACGTAATGCGGTCGAAAGTGCTGTTATGAAAGCAATTACATTAAATAAACTTTTCGTTAAGCGAACAGTGAAGTGCTTTCTAATCCCGCACTACTCATAGCCAAACCGTTAGCAAAAATTATAATAATTCTTATGAGGAAAAAATTTATTTTACTTATAGTTACTTTGATAGCTTATGGCTGTAACAGTTCAGATGAAACAATTGAAACAACATTAGAATCGGAAAATGAATTCGTCATATTATTCCCAGAAGCTTATCCCATAACAAGTTTCGAACTTCAAAATGGAAATTCAATTGTAATTTATGAAAACCTAAACTTGAGAATATCAGAAGTAGACACTTTTGGAAAAATTTTATGGACTAAAGAACATGATTTTAAAATTGATATATTATCAAACAGCATATTTATTTTAAACAATTTAATTTATTGCTACTCTAGCGGTGTTAATGGTATTGAAAAGAGAGTCATTAACTTTAATGGTGATATTGTAGAATCAGAATTACCATTTAGTCAAGGCACCTTCATTTCTAAAGACAATGATTTTATATTTGCTTTTGATTTATACTATAATCAATCTACTAGTAAAACAGAAATAACCTACAGGAAATATTCATTAAATGGGAATTTCATATCAGAAACAAGCTTCGAAAGTGATTATCTACAACTTTCTTCAAATAGTGACATAATTGTAAAAAACAACTATATCTACATCTTTGATGAAGATGACTTCCAAAACTCCCCAAATTTTTATGAAAATTATTTTTGCAAAATTTATGACTTAAGTGGAAGTCTAATCAATACAATAAATTCAGAAATAAAAAATTTAAAATCTGCTCACTCAAAATTAGTTTTAGACAACGGAAATATTCTCATGTCAATTTACAATTTTAAAGAAGACAATAGTTTTGTTTATATAGATGATTACGATTTAAGACTATACGATTTATCAGGTAACTTAATTACTACTAAAACACATAAATCGTATTCCAATGTGTTGAAAATTAATTTATTATCGAATAACGAAATTGCGGTCGCTGGTGGACGTGATGGTTCAATGACAGAACTAAAACTATCACAATTTACAGTTTACGACCAAAATTTAAATCAAGTTTATTCTAGGAATATTGGAGGTTATGACAGCGGTGATGTCTTTTTTAAGATTAACGAATCCGCAAACTACTATTATTTATTAGGACGGACGTTTGACTACAATGGGGATTATGACTTACCAAACAACTCAACGGGCACGGACATGTTCTACTTTAAATTGGAAAAATAACTTTTGCTAACACCGTGTAAAAATAATTGCTTGGTTCAAGCCTACTCGGAAAATCCTGCGGATTTTCCTCTGGTTCGTTCCATTTTTAGTAAGTTAGTTGCTGGCACACGCAACTATCCTTACACAAACACGTTGTAAGCAATATTGACAAAAATTATGAAAAAAATTTTATCGGTCTTAATTTTACTTATTTTACCTATTTCTTCTTTCTCACAAATAAAAGATTCCATTGCGCTTCCTGAAGGCGGAAAAGAAGTTTCATTTTATGCCACAACAAATATTTATGTCACCAAAAATCAAAATGTTTCAACTGACAATAAAACTTTCCGTTATTTTGACGACATATCAAACTCAATTATAAATCAATTCGATTATTCAAATCCTCCAAGGGTTCTGTTATATGCTGACAAGAATACCCGATTTGAGTTTATAGAAAGAATCAAAAAAGAAATAGCATTAGTCGACAAGAAATTGTACCTAATGACAGACAATATTGGAAATTCCTCAAAAGGAATTCCAATTTACCTTAACAGTCTTTTAGGCGTTCACAAAAACTCATCCCATATACTAACGTTAGAGCAAGTATTAAGAAACGAAAAGTTAAATGCGACAAAATATAAATATACTCCTCCTCCAAAACCACTTCCGAATGTTTGGTATCACGATTTTGAAAACATAATTTACTCGGGCAATAAAAAAAATATTGATAGTATTTTAGAAAAAAAGAGTTACTCTTCTATTCGTTTAAAACCTGAAAAAAACATTGCCTACAATGGAAAAAATATTGATTTGGATTTACTAAAGGAAATCTTCACCAAAAATGACATTGTCTTTTTAAAATTTGATTATCATCTGATTTATGATGACTATGTTTTTATTATAAATCAATATTCAGAACTTAAAAAGCTAAACAAGGAAGCGGCATACTTAATAGAAATACCTTATGACCTTGAGTATTTGTTAAAAGACAAACAGATAAAAATTTAATTAATAAAAAATACTGCTTACAACATTGGCTATAAGTAATTGCTTGTTCTCGCATACTTCTGAAAATCCGCAAGGATTTTCAGTTTGGTGTGTACTTGCAAAGTTAAGTGCTAACCCACGCAACTACTCATAGCCTAACCGTTGTAGAGCATTTAGAAATATACTATGAGATATTTAATTGTATTATTCATATTTACTTACTTAAACTCATACGGGCAAGCTGAAAATGAAATAAGAACAATAGAAACTTATGAAAAGCATAAGGTTAAAAGAGATTTCTATGCTTATGGACAGGTTCTCGAATTAAAGGATAATAACTGTTTCGAGTATAGTTATATGACACATAGCCTTCGTACTGTTGAATATGGGGTTTGGAAAAAGACAGAGAATATTTTGACCTTAAAAGTTGACTCGATTTCGGATGGACAAAAATCAATGGTTGATGTTTATGAATATTATATTAGAAAAGACAAGCTTTATGAATCAGCCAATGGCAAAAGAATTGGTAGATGGATATTAAAAAAGACAAATTAAAAACGCTCTACAACAATGGCTATAATTCATTGTGGCACATTAACTGATTTGAAATTATTAACTTTAAATACGGCTGATTTCTCAAGCGGAATAATCCTAGCGGATGATTCCACAACGAAATCATAGCCGAGACGTTAGCAAAAATTAAACTTTATGAAAAAATCAATTTTACTGTTTTTTGTTGGACTTCTTTTCTGCAATTGCTCTAGTGAAGAAAATTCAAATAACGGAATGACAGGCTTAAAAAATGATGAATATGTTGTTTTATTTCCAATATCTAGACCGATTACTTCATTAGAAATTGACAATGAACTTTATGTTTTATATGAAGACCTTGAGTTTGATTTACAAAAATTAAGTAAGGTTAGTAGTAACGGAGTAATTTTATGGACTAAAGATTTATCAATAAATGTAACTAATCATTATTTAAACTTTATGACAAATGATGATAATCAACTATATCTATTCAACAATTCAGGTCTTGGGAATTTTGATAAAGTACAATTTGATTTAGAGGGAAATATCACAGAGGTTAGTCTATTATCAAATGAGAGTTTTGATGATGTTCATATAAATCAAAATAATTTTTATTTAATTAAACATAATTCAACAGGTATATATTTTGAAAAATACTCATCTTCAGGAAACTTATTAGAAACATCTAATGTAAATATTTCCATAGAAGAACCAGATAAGTCAAAAACTATTATAAATAATAAATCATATTTGTTTGGACTTTCAGATTTTAATGGTTCAGCATTAGACTTTTATGATAATTATTTTTGTGAAATTTATGAAAACAACTCTTTATTAAATTCTATAAAAATTAATATATCCAATAGTTCCGCACATTTCCGTGAAAGTTTAGTATTAGATAACGGAAATATACTATTTATTACGAAGACTCCTGAAGATACTGAATTTAAATTGTTTGATTCTTCAACTGGAGACAATATAGCGAATAAAACATTTGAAGGTATTCATAACGGAGACTACAGCATATTCTTAATGACAGATGGAAACCTAGGTTTTGTCAGCCACACTTCAATAAATGACAAAAATACAAAGCTCTCTCAATTTACTATTTTGGACTCAAATTTAAACACAATATCCCAAAGGTTTTTTGGTAGTTATGAATTCGGAGAAATTCGATACGATACTCATGAAAGTCGTGATGGAAATTACTACTACATTACTGGTAGAACAAATGGAATAGATGGTGATTATACTGGTGTTCCTAATAATTCAGACACCATAGACATGTTCCTTTTTAAATTATCGAAATAACTTTTGCTAACAACGTGTAAAAATAATTGCTTGGTTCTTGCCTACTCGGAAAATCCTACGGATTTTCCTCTGGTTCGTTCCATTTTTAGTAAGTTAGTTGCTTGCACACGCAACTATCCTTACACAAACCGTTGTACGCAAGCTGAAATATGACTATAGTATTTTTAGATTCAAACATTTATAGACAATTAGGACAAAGGTTTCTTGAAAATCAGGATTTCAAGAGGCTAAAGGACTTCTTAGATAGTACTTACAATGACTTTGGAGTTTTAAATGTAGTCCAAAAAGAAATTCTTGACTTCTATAAAAAAGATATTTACAATAAATTATTACAGGATTATTCTAAACTAAAATCACAGATTGAAAAAAATCCTCTAATTCAAATCGAAAAATTACAAGACGTTGAAAAAGAAATTGATGAAGGATATAAGCTGGCTGAAAAACAATTTGACGTTCACAAATTAAGAATAGGTGCTGAAAGCTATACATCAGATGAGCTATTGGAATTTCTTTTGTTAAATAAACGCGTAAATGGACGAAAAGACAATACTAGAGATTTTCTTATTGCAAAAGATTTAATTGATTTTGCAAGTGATAATGAGGAATCTCAAATAATTCTTATTTCCGATGATGACTTTTTTACAACACATAAACACGTACAAGAATTAATAGAAAAAAAGAAAATTGAGAATTTACACTTTTTCAAAAGTATATCTGATTTTCTAAAAGAGTTTGGACCAAAATTCGACTTTGTAAACGATGAATTAGTTTTAAAGTCTATTAAAGTAGATATAATAAAAGAAGAGTTACTAAAAGATATAAAATGCTTTCCAGGATATGTTAGTGGTTTTTATAGTGACAAAAAATACGAGGATATACCAGAAATTGAGAATTTAGAAATTAAGGATTTAGAAATTCACGATTACTATGTTACCAAAAATATTTCACCAGATACTTACAAAATTCAAATCAGTCTTGCAGTACCAATAGTTGCCACTTACGAACAGGAAACTAAAATAGAAGAGTTAGAAAAATTCAGAAAAAATCCTGTGTATAAATATCGAGATAATTATCCCGAATCATTTGACAACCAAAATAGAATTGTTTTCGACCATAAAGTGTTATTTCTTTTTGAGGGTGTTGTAAACACTACATCGAAAACTATAGAAAATATCAATTTTATAGATTTCTTCCCTGACCATTTTCTATGGCAAGAGGAAATGAAAAAAATAAAAGAACAAAGAAAATCAATTCCAGCATCACAATTATGTGTTGATGGCAATGAACATAGTTTTGATGAAAATATGGGGTTTTATCATATTTCAAAATTTGGACCTGGCTTATCTTGGCATTATAGATGTAAAAAGTGCGGAATGATTTATGATACAGGAGATTTCTTTGATTAAAGCCAGCGTACAACATTGTATAAAAATAATAGCGGTTTAATCGCTAAAACAAAATGAAATAATAATAAAAAAGGTCTATGTTTAACCGAAAAGTAAGTGCGTAAAAATCCGCTACTATTCTTATACGAGACCGTTGTGCATAATGTCCCAAAAACCGTAATCTGAATTAAAGTTTGAGAAAAAAAGAAATATTTTGGCTGATTGGAACCACAATAC
>NZ_JAIOUU010000040.1:0-8854 GCF_019931125.1 Aestuariivivens sp. NBU2969 | reverse complement strand
CGGCAACCGATATTGAATTTCCTGCAACAGATAAGGTGCGTTTAAAAATCGAAAATGCCTTGGCATGCCCTTTAATAAGTACTTTTAGTGTAATTGGCAAATAAAGTCAGTACCTAAACGAGGGCCGACTAACTAATATCATCATTGAATGTGTTAACTGATACGTTATGAAAAATAAATTACTGCTACTGCTTTTCGCCGTTCATTTTATATCTGGTTGTACTACACAGACCAGTAACTTAAAAGGAGAAAAGATCAATGAAAATACCGAATGGACACATACGTGGATTGTAAATACCAACGATACGCTTAAGCCCAAGGTATTGTTAATAGGCGATTCGCATGTGGAAAGATATTATCCTGTTGTGGCTCGGAATCTTGGTGATAGTGTAAGCTGCAGCAAATTTACAAGCTCAAAAAGTCTGGGAGATCCAGTTTTTATTAAACAACTTGAGTCGGTTTTAATGATAAATGAGTTTGATATCATAGCGTTTAACAATGGCCTACACGGAGCAGATTACAATATTGAACAGTATGCCGGTTACATTCCAGT
This sequence comes from Aestuariivivens sp. NBU2969, assembly GCF_019931125.1. Lineage (NCBI taxonomy): Bacteria > Pseudomonadati > Bacteroidota > Flavobacteriia > Flavobacteriales > Flavobacteriaceae > Aestuariivivens > Aestuariivivens sp. NBU2969. The sequence goes on along the minus strand of NZ_JAIOUU010000040.1, from coordinate 8,301 downwards.
GGTTTATAACTTGTTGAAGGAAAATGCAAAACGATCTGTTATTTGGGTAAATACCACTGCCATAAGAGAAAAAAACAACATTGAAGCATTTGCAGACAGGAACAAACAAATTATTGAACGCAATAGCTTCCTTAAAGAGTTTACAAAAAAGAACAATATAACACTTATTGATTTTTACGCCGCAACTGCCAATGAGCCGGAATATTACACTAATGACGGCATTCATTTTAATAATGAAGGGGTTGCTAAAGAAGCAACCCTTTTAACCGAAAGAGTTTTTCAGATTTTAAGGAAAGAGCATTAAAGTTTTGCTAGATAAATATTGGTTTTTTACACCTATTGAGCATTTTATAATGCTGATTTTAATATTATTGATGTATTGTAAAAGTGGTCAATACAGTTATCTTGTAAGCTACATATTTGCTTGGTTTTCGTCATCCATAAGATCAAAATTATTTCAATTAGATTTAGACCATAATGTTCTGTACTCACGTGGAGTTTTTCCAATAATAACTCTAAAAGCCCTATTGAAATTAGAAATATTATTAAAACCTGAATCATAGGCAATTTCAATAATGTTTTTATCGGATTCAATTAATAATTTACAAGCAAATGAAATTCTAAGTTCATTTATATAGCTTATTACAGTATTCCCAGTTTTTCTTTTAAAATAATTGCAAAAAGCAGATTTAGACATGTTGAAATTTGATGCTAAGTCATCAAGATATATTTGTTTTTTAAAATTATGAGAAATGAAATCAAGTGTTTGAGTTATTCTTTTAAACGAATTATTTTCTAAATTTTTAAACGTTAAGGATGCAAGAAATTCAAAATCTTCCGAAACAGATAAGTTGTGTAGCAACTGAGTAAATTTCATAATCTTATCAAACCCACTTGAATTACATAAGGAAATAAGTAGTGAATGGTTTTTGTCTGCTACTTTGTTTCCAAATGAAATACCGCGTGTTGAACTATTTAACATTTTTGAAATATGAAACAATTCAGGGTGGTAATTTGAAAAATAATCTATAATATTTGTTGGAAATTGAATAACTATAACTTGGGTAGTGTAATTTTTATTATTATAAAATATTTCATCATTTTTCCAAGTATGCGGTAGACGACTTCCTATCAATACCAAATCTCCTTTTTTGAAGGGTTTTATAGAATCCCCAATATATTTTTTTCCAAAACTTTTTAACACATAAACAATTTCTAGTTCTTCATGTTGATGTAGAGGAATAGTAAAATGCTGAATTTTAATATTTCTAGCTCTTAGAGAAGAATTAATTGGAAATGGAATTTTTTCATAAAATATTTCCATGAACAAAGTTTTTTAATATGTAAATATATAATAAATAAATAAAATGTTATAAGAGTATAAAAATGCTTAATTCAGCTTTTATATAGTGACATAAATAAATTTATAGAATATGTTATATTCAAAGTAATAATTTGTATGTTTTTAATTACAGAAACGGAACAATTATTCAATCAATCTTATTTTTAACCTAAATTGTTGTAAAAAAATAAATTTTTAAGCAAATTAATACATTGGAATTTAGTTAACTACTATAAAAATATATCTATAACAATCTACTCTAAAATTTTTATTTTGTTAATCAATTTTGCAAAGAATAAATTTTGACTTCTCTTGTTTTGCATTAAAAAAAATAAAACATTACATGTGTAACCTTATTTGTATATACGTTTATTGTATAAATTCAATAAGTATTCCTTAGTGTTATATGTAATAATATGTAAATATATCATCATAATCAAAATATATTTCACTAGACAATGAGAGATCCTTAAACTATTTTTACATAACTAATTGCAGACAAGTGTGATTTTAAACTCATTCTCAATGAAGCAAACTAAATTAATTAATTAAAACCAATAATGTATGAAAAAAAATACTAAAAGGTTATTATTAAGTAACCAAACCAAACTCAAGTTAAAATTGAAGGTAACAGTTTTTTTGTGTTGTATTTCGATTTTATCAATGAAAGCAGAAGGGTATTCTGAAAATTTAAATTTTGAAACTGTAGCTTTGCAGCAATCTATAAAAGGATCTGTTAAAGATATTAATGGTGATCCTTTACCGGGAGCAAGTATTCTTGAAAAAGGAACAACCAATGGAGTTGTTTCAGACTTTGACGGAAAATTTTCTATTAGCTTGACAACTTCTAAAGCTATACTTGTCGTTTCATATCTTGGTTATGTGCCTCAGGAAATTTCAGTAGCAAATCAAGATGAGGTGATAATAGTATTACAAGAAAATGTTTCTAATCTTGATGAAGTTGTAGTTGTTGGTTATGGTACTGTAAAACGAAAGGATCTTACTGGTTCTGTTGCTAGGGCAGATATTGAAGCATTTCAAAATCAACCAAATGTAAGTGTTGCGCAATCATTACAAGGTACTGTTCCTGGTCTAAATGTTGGAGCGGTAACTAGTCCTGGTGGCAATCCAGGCTTATCTGTAAGAGGAAGGACTTCCCTTTCTGGTGCTTCGAATCCTCTAATTATTCTTGATGGAATAATTTATAGGGGTAGTTTAGTTGATATAAATAATGCAGATGTTAAATCTGTAGATGTGTTAAAGGATGCTAGCTCTAAAGCTATTTATGGTTCTCAAGCAGCGAATGGAGTAGTTATCATCACTACTAAAGCAGGACGAGAAGAAAGAAAGCCAGTTTTTAATTTTTCTAGTTATCTTTCAGTTCAAACCCCTGGCAGGATGATAAATCCATCAACTAGGGAAGGTTATATAAATAAAACTCGTAATTATTATTGGGAAGAAGCATTTTTGGCTCCAAATTATACTGAAAGAGATCCGAGTTTTGATCCTACAACTAGATTTGTTTATCCCGAGGTAAGAGAAGGTTTTAATAATGGTACAAATACTGATTGGCTAGATCTTACAACACAAAACTCTTACATTCAAAATACCAATATAAGTATGGCGGGTAGTACAAAAAAGAGCTCTTACTATCTATCTGCGGGTTATACAGAGAATAAAGGTTATATGAAGAATGACAATTTTAGTAAGGTAAACCTGAGGGTGAATTTTGAGAATGAAATTGCAGATGGTTGGAATATAGGACTTCAAACGTTTATGTCTTCTTCAGATTATTCTGGTGTTTCAACAGATTTATGGGGTGCGCACTTATTAGCTCCATTGGTGGCTCCTTATAATGATGATGGCACATTAAATCTTTGGCCACAGGGTGCTGTAAGAAATCCGTTAGCTAATTTAGAAATAGACGATCTAGATAAAAGATTGAATTTGTTTGCTACTTTTTTTACAGAAATTCAAATCCCTTTTGTTAAAGGATTATCATATCGCCTTAACTATTCAACCAATTACCGAACAAGAAGAAACTATCGGTTTGATAAATTTGGAAATACCGAACAAGGTTCTGCATATAAAAATAACAGTCTGAACACTGATGAAACTATTGATAACATTCTAACTTATTCAAGAACATTTAATAACAAACACGATGTAAAAGTAACTTTGCTTTATGGTAAAGAAAGTCGTAGTGGAGACAATACAAATGCCAATTCAGGAATATTTATTAATCAGGCACTAGGTTACAATAGCTTAGAGAGTGGAGCAACCGATCAACAATTAGTTAGTTCAGGTGCTTTTCAAGAAGATGCATTGTACCAAATGGGTAGATTAAATTATGGGTACGATGATAGATATTTAGCGACACTAACATTTAGAAGAGATGGTTTCTCTGGATTTGGTGTTAACAATAAATTTGGAACATTCCCTTCCATTGCACTTGCCTGGGTTCCTAGTAATGAGAAATTCATGGCAGATGCTTTGCCTTGGGTAAATAATCTAAAATTCCGAGGCTCTTACGGTAGTAGTGGTAATCGTACAGTAGGAAGGTATCAAACTTTAGCAAGAGTATCTGGGCGTTTTCTTTATGTCTTTGGAGACGGTGGAGATTCTGCTTATGGTCAATATATTTCAGCTTTGGCTAATAACGATTTGGGCTGGGAAACAACAACTGGATTAAATGTTGGGATGGATTTTAGTGTGTTAAATAATAGATTAAGCGGGTCTATAGATTATTACAACAACACAACTGAAGACATTTTGTTTAATGTTAATTTACCTAGAATTACAGGTTTTTCTACCTTACCAACTAACATAGGGGAAGTTGCTAATAACGGATTGGAAATTTCACTTTCATCTACAAACATTAAAACAGATGATTTTGAATGGAGAAGTACCGTAGCTTTTTCAAGAAATAAAAACAAAATTGTGAGCATCTTGGGTAGGGATGATGATGGAGATGGAGTCGAAGATGATTTAATTGCAAATGGGCTGTTCATTGGAGAAGCAATTGGCGCTATATATAATTATACGGTTGATGGAATTTATCAAGTAGGAGATAATATTCCAAGCGGTTATCGTGCAGGTCAATATATACTTAGAGATTTTAATGGTGATGACTTGATTACACCATTGGAAGACCGTTCAATTATAGGTTACACAGAACCAGCTTATAGGTTTAGTATTTATAACGAATTTAGTTATAAAAATTGGACTGCGAGTGCCTTTATTAATTCAATACAAGGAGGTAAAAGTGGTTATTATGCCAGTAATACACCAGTTTGGGGTTCTAATAATTCAGATAATTGGAATATGCCAAGAGAATACTCTTATTGGACACCTTCAAACCCGAATGCAGAATATTCTGGATTAAGGTATAATAATCCAATTAATTCTCCAATATATAGACAACGAAGTTTTGTTAGGTTACAAGATGTAAATATTACGTATAACCTTCCTGCTAATTTGGTTAAAAACTTAGCAATTGATGCTGCTAGAGTGTACATTAGTGGTAAAAACCTAGCTACTTGGACAAATTGGGTTGGAGGAGATCCTGAAACAGCTAGCGGTGTTACTTCATATAGTTTGCCAGTGATGAAAAGTTTTTCCCTTGGTTTAAATTTAACTTTTTAATTATTTAAGTATGAAATATTATAAAATTATTATAGCAGCCTTTATTTTTTTTAGTGTAAGTGCATGCGATGAAGACATATTATTAGAGACCCCTCTAGATTTTTTAAGTCCAGAGAATTCTTTTACTAAACCAGAAGATATTGAGGCAACGCTTTTTTCTCAATATAGAAGACTTTTGAGGTTTAATGATGGTAATTGGCAAAACACAGCTTACTTGCACGTAGGGACAGATTTAGGAATGGCATGTAGGAATCCTGCTGATAGCCATTTTGGTAATTACCCTGCCAATTTGCTTCCTACTACGGGAATTGTATCTAGCTATTGGTCTCAATTGTATGATATTGTATTTACTTCTAATGTTGTGCTTAACAGAATTGAAAATGTAGTGTATTCAAGTCAAGCTGAAAAAGATGCCCACATTGCTGAAGCCTTATTTTTTAGAGGATATGCTTATCGTTGCTTAGTACATTTATATGGTGGAGTTCCCCTAGTGCTTGAGGAGATTACAAGTCCCAGAAGGGATTTTGTAAGATCCACAAAAGAAGAAACTTTGAATCAGGCCATTCTAGACTTAAAATTTGCTGCCGAAAATTTACCAAGTGTAGCTGAAGTTGATGCACCGGGTAGGGTTAGTAATGCTGCAGCTCTGCATACATTATCTGAGCTTTATATTACTATTAAAGAGTGGGACTTAGCCATTGATGCGGCTACTAGTGTTATCGATGATCCTAATATTGCCCTTATGACAACACGTTTTGGAAATAGGGCAGGAGATGAAGGTGATCCGTATTGGGATTTGTTTCAAAGATTTAATCAAAATAGAAGCAGTGGTAATACAGAAGGTATTTTGGTTTTACAATCTGAATTTGATGTTCCTGGTGGATCAGCTGTAGCCAACAATACCGAAGGCTTCCTGTACGAAAGGTGTTACGGTCCTCTTTACTGGTTTGTAAATGACCCAGATGGCGTAAAAATATTTTTTGGTGCTAGCACACAGAATGGTGGTAGACCAGTAGGTTTTATAAGGCCTACGCCATACTTTACTCATACTATATGGGAAAAAGGAGGCAATTGGGATGTAGACGTTCGTAATAACAATAGAAACATTCAAAGATATTGGGTTACTGATAACCCATCGTCAGCTTATTTTGGAATAAAAACGAGTGATTATCCTCAAAGTTGGTTTGATGGACTGTCTGCTCAGGATACATTAAGAGATTTTCATCCTTATATAACTAAGGTAACTACAAAAAATGATCACCCTACTGCAGCCATGTCTAATCCGTCAACAGGATTAATGGCCTCGAATTCAGGAAAAACACATGCAGATTGGTATTTAATGAGAGTAGCCGAGACCTATTTATTAAGAGCCGAAGCGTACTTGGGTAAAGGACAGGAAGATAAAGCGGCTGCCGACATCAATATGCTTAGAAACAGGGCTAATGCTATCCCTGTTGATCCAGCAGATGTAGATATAGACTATATATTGGATGAGCGCATGAGAGAATTAAATTGGGAAGAGCAAAGAAGGATGACATTGAGTAGATTGGATAAGCTTTATGATAGAACGGTTTTGGGTAATCCATTTTCAGGAAACACAGTACAGCCTCATAATAATTTATTTCCAATTCCTTTTAGTGAAATTGAACGAAATACACAAGAGGTACTTGAACAAAATCCTAATTATAATTAAGACCGTTTAGTTAACCTTTAATAAAAAATATAATTAAGCTTAGTATTTATAAACGTATTAAATTAGTTTATTATTAGTTAGTTTTTTAGATTGTTTTTTAAATAGAATGGTTGGTATAGCCAAAACTAACCATTCTATTTCTTTTCAATAACAACATAAATTAATATTGAAAAGAAATTTTGTAGTTATATTTTTACCTGTATTATAAAATGTATTTGGGTAATCAACAGATTAGATACGAGATAATTTTAAAGAGAAATCGAAACTTCAAATAACGAAAAATCCTAAGCTTATATTAAACAATGGTATAGTCTCCAGAATCTTTTTTAGGATTAAGTTTTTCACTTTTAATTACTCAAATATCAAACTTAATAAAAAGATGTTTGAAAAGAACGAGTTTATACATATAACTCTACCTTTAGGAATACAGGGCAGAGGGATTGCGATGATATTCACATATTTATCGCACTACTGAGGATTTTACCAACTGACCAATAAAATGGTTGGTGGCTTTCGAACTTGTAACTATAAAAAAGGGAGGAGAACAAAGGTTTGAAATTTCAAAAGAACAATACAACTGGAAGTAGATAGCTCCTCAAAGCATATATAAATCGTTTAGTTTTTTAATTAAAAAAATTGAAAATGAAAGCAACACAGAAAAACTTAATCATTTTACTTGTTCTGATTACAGCAATTCTTTCTTGTATAGAAAAAGATAGTAAAATATCCAAACGAGCTACAAGTTCGAAATACATTATGGATATGGTATATAACAATTTAGGTCTTACACCACGAGTGTCAGAATTTAACAATCCTAAATATGTGAAAGAGATGGGCTTTAACGGGATGACACCCCATTGGTATGTTCAATGTGGTATAACCTACGATTTACTTGATAAAGGTATTGTGCCCGAAGGTTCTGAAGAAAGAAAATGGATAGAAACCAACGCTGTTAAGCTTAACAAGAAGATTAAAGAAGCCCAAAAAGCAGGTGTAAAGCTCTACCCGTTTACCGATTTTCTGGTTGTTCCAAAATCAGTTTGGAAAAAGTATGGTAAACAAATGGTAGCCGATGAATTTATAGATAAAGTGGATTCAGAGAATTATCATAAACCAGATATCAGAAAAGAAATGACCAAAAAGATTTTGAGAATTCAAATAGCAGAGATTTTTGAAACATTTCCTGATCTTGATGGACTAATGTTACGTTTCGGAGAGACTTATTTACACGATACACCACATCATCTGGGAAACAGTCCGCTACGAAAGGGGCAAAAAAGTATTCCAGACAATATAGAATTGTTAAAAATCTTACGCGAAGAGGTTTGTGTAAAAAGAAACAAAACGCTTTTTTACAGGACATGGGTACATGATATTTTTCAATATGATCCTGCAACTTATCTAGCAGTAACCAATCAGGTTGAACCTCACCCAAATTTGATATTTGCGGTTAAGCATACTCATGGTGATTTTTTCAGAACCGTAAGATTTAATCAAACACTTGCAATCGGAAACCATCAACAGGTTGTAGAGGTTCAATGTCAGCGAGAGTATGAAGGGAAGCAGGCTCATCCCAATTACATTGCAAAAGGTGTGATTGAAGGTTTTGAAGAGTATGATT
>NZ_JAIOUU010000003.1:0-277867 GCF_019931125.1 Aestuariivivens sp. NBU2969 | reverse complement strand
TGAAGAGTCCCATAATTCGTATTTTTTTATCACAAATCTAAAATACGGGATTCTCAGGCTACTTTAAAATTAAAACTTTTGGACGCTAGTGAAGGTAAGTTTTAAAAAATAAACTCTTTACAAGAAAGGGGTTAGTATTTTTTGTAACTTAGTTAACTTAACACTAAAATCACTTAACTATGAAAACAGTTTTTTCTTTTTTATGTATTGCATTACTTTTTGTATCATGTGAAGAAAAGGTCGACAATTCAGCTCAAATTAAATTTGAAGAAAACTCCAAAACCGTATTGGCTAACCTGCAACAATGGCAAGATGAAAATTTAGATTATTCGGTTTATGCCGATGATTTTATCATGTTAGAGACTATGTTTGGATCTAAAAAAGATACCATTACTCTTGAGGAATTGAAAGCGTCTGATAAAAGGTCATGGGAGTATTTCGATTTTAAAATGCTTAATGAACCAGTATTATTGCCAGGTGTAAATCCAGACACTAAAAAGCCAGATGGTTCGGTAAGGCATTATAGTACTTGGGAAGTAACATTACCCGCAACTGATTCTACTGAAGCCAGATCAGGAGTTATTAAACTCTACGAATCGTTTGACTTTAATGATGAAGGAAAAATTTTGTTACAGCAAATTTACGGTGATTTTTCAGGGCTTTTAGCTCATTTAATGCAAAAGGATGAAGCCATGGAAGAAGAGACAATGACAGAAGAATAAATTTCATTTCAATAAAGTAAAACCTCCTTAAGCTGTAAAAGTTTAAGGAGGTTTTTTTTGTGGAGTCGGAGAGAATCGAACTCTCGTCCAAACAAGTTACCAAAAGGCTTTCTACACGTTTAGTTTTTATTTCGTTTTCGACTAAAAGCCGACTAAAAACCATCTACTTTTAGCTTATCATCTTAAATTTCGAAGTGTTATCGATGCACTAATACCTCTAGGTTTACTTTTACGATGCCTCTATATAGAACGCCATAAACCAAGGCTTTCAAGAGACATTTAGCTTTCCCGCCTTGCGGGACAAAGGCTTGAACCTACTATAATTCGGTTATTAAGCAGCTAAAGCGTAGTTATTCTCGCCGTTTAAAATTTGGTCTAGCCTTTTACGTGTTTCAAAACCCTTACACGACGTGCTTACCATTCAATACATCTCGCTGTCAAAACCAGTCGACCCCAGTTTCATGCAAAAGCAGGATTCTTCTTGATTTAAGGTAATGTATTATATTTGATTTTGGAGGCTGAGGTTCTCGAAGCCACCAAATCTTAATGTATCAGCAAAGTTACCAAAAACTTTGTAATTCATTATAAATCCGAGTATTTTAGCGCAAAAATTATTCCAAATAACACATGAAGTTTGCCATTATTAAAGAACGCAAAAATCCACCAGATCGTAGGGTAGTGTTTTCGCCATCAAAACTAAAAGATGTCAAAACACAATTTCCCAACGCCACTTTTAAAGTAGAACCGTCCGATATTAGAATTTTTACAGATGAACAATATGAAGAGGCAGGTTTTGAAGTAACCGATTATATAACCGATTGTGATGTTATGATAGGTGTTAAGGAAGTTCCTATTGAAGCTTTAATTCCTAATAAAAAATATTTTTTCTTTTCACATACCATAAAAAAGCAACCTTACAATAGAAAACTACTACAAGCCATATTGGAAAAGAACATAGAGCTTTACGACCATGAGGCTATTGTTGACGATAGAGGGTTTAGATTAATAGGTTTTGGACGTTATGCGGGATTAGTGGGAACATACAATGGACTAAGGGCTTTAGGTTTGAGGGATAAATTCTATAGCTTGCCCAAGGTGGAATCTTTGGCCGATTTAGATGTTTTAAAGGCCGAATTGGATAAAATAAAACTTCCCAACATTAAAATTTTACTTTCCGGTACGGGCAAAGTAGCACGTGGTGCTCAGGAAATTTTAGATTATTTAGGAGTTAAGGAGGTAAGCGATGCCTTGTATTTAACATCACAATTTACCGAACCAGTATATTGTAAGGTAGATGTTATGGAATATAGTAAGCGTAAAGATGGTAAGGTTGGTAATACACAGGAATTTTATATTGATCCCAGTGGTTATGTGAGCAATTTTATGCCTTATGCCAAGCAAACAGATTTCTTTATAGCTGGTCATTTTTATGGTGATGGAGCTCCTTTTTTATTTACAAGGGAAGATGCTAAACACCCCGATTTTAACATCAATTTGGTAGCTGATATTAGTTGTGATGTTGATGGACCAGTAGCCAGCACCTTAAGGCCTTCAACCATTGCCGATCCGTTTTATGGTTATGATCCGAAAACTGAAAGCGAAGTGGCTTTCGATGCCAAAAATGCCATTACAGTTATGGCTGTTGATAATCTACCATGCGAATTGCCAAAGGATGCAAGTGAAGGTTTTGGGGATATGTTTTTTGAACATGTTATCCCAGCTTTTTACAATAATGATAAAGATGAGGTATTGCAACGGGCCAAGATTACAGATAAAGGAAAGCTTACAGAACGGTTTGCCTATTTACAAGACTATGTAGACGAAAAAGAGTAGGCCGATCCTATTTTTCTAATTTAATTTTATGACTAAAACAGCATTAATAACAGGAGCAGCTTCTGGGTTGGGCTATGAATTATCATTGCTGTTGGCTAATGATGAATATAATCTAATTTTAATAGATGTTGATTCAGGAAAACTGAATGAAGTCAGGACAGAAATTACAAAATCCTATAGTTGCAAGGTTGATGTTATGGTTAAAGATTTGAGTAAACCAAATGTTGCCAATGAAATTATAGAAGCAATTGATGTTATTATTGATGTTTTAGTAAATAATGCCGGTTTTGGATTGTTTGGAACGTTTGCCAATACAGAATGGCAAAGAGAATTGGATATGTTGTATGTGCACGTTATTACTAGTACGCATTTAACAAAATTAGTATTGGGGGGAATGGTAAAACGAGGATCTGGTAGAATTCTTAATATATCGTCTCTTGCCGCATTTCAACCTGGTCCACTCATGTCAATTTATTATGCTTCAAAATCGTATTTATTGTCATTTTCTGAAGCTATAGCTAATGAAGTTAAGGGGACTGGAGTAACGGTAACAGTATTATGTCCAGGTCCTACAAAAACGGCCTTTCAGGGTGTGGTTTCAGAAAAAACTACAGAAAATAAAATTAGTTTTAACATGGCTTGCCCATCGGATGTTGCCCAATATGGTTATAATGCTATGCAAAAAGGAAAAACAGTAGCTATCCCTGGATTAATCAATAAGTTCCTTGCAACTATAAATCGCTTTGTTTCAAGAGGTATGGCTACAAAAATTGTTAGAAATCTTCAGGAAAAAAACAGAAAAGAATAATCACATATAAACAATAGGATAGAAATACATAAGCTCAAGATTAATTTGATGAATATCCTTTTATAGTTGGTGAAAAAACATTACCTTATAGGGTAATAAACTGTTTGTTAACTCTAAAAAAATGTGTTATGAATCCTCCTTTATTGTTTATGGTTTTTCTTGTTGTATTTCTGTTTTCAGGTATACGTATAATTTTTGAATACAAACGCGCTTTAAAATTCAGGTTTGGTAAATATGTTAAAACCTTACAGCCTGGATTTAGATGGATTATTCCTTTAGTTGAGACAATTCAAGTAGTAGATATTAGGGTCATTACTATAAACGTGGTTTCACAGGAAGTAATGACTGAAGATAACGTACCATGCAGTATAGATGGCGTGGTGTTTTTTAAAGTCATAGATCCAGAAATGGCTGTTTTGGAAGTTGAAGAATACAAGTTTGCCATTACACAGTTATCTCAGGCTGCTTTACGGGATGTTTGTGGTAAAGTTGAATTGGATACCATTTTGTCCAAGCGGGAAGAAATGGGTAAAAACATTAAGAATATTGTTGAGGTTGAAACCAAGGAATGGGGTATTGAGATTATAGATGTTAAAATAAAAGACATCCAATTACCAGAAAACATGAAACGCATGATGGCTAATCAGGCAGAAGCCGAACGTTCTAGAAGGGCACGCATTATTTTAGCTTTGGCTGAAGAGCAAGCCGCCGGTAAGTTATTAGAGGCCGGTAAATTAATAGACCAATCCCCATCGGCCATTAAATTAAGATTGTATCAGACCTTATCTAATATTGCATCAGAGAAAAATTCAACCATACTGTTCCCATTCCCTGAAGAAGTATTGCCGAGGCAAACAAAGCAAGAAGTCGACTAACTAATGAATCATTATTTATTGGCAATAACCTTATAAACTCTTTATATATTTGTGCAAGTTTACTGAAGATTTTAGCAAAATATTCAATGAATAATGAAACCCGTAGAACAATATTTCTTTAATCAAAAAGAACCCTATCAATCTATTATGCTCTATGTTAGGAGTGTTATTTTGAATACGCTTCCCGATGTGGTTGAACGTTACAGTTACAAGATTCCGTTTTATAACATTGGAAAAAAGCCCATGCTGTACTTAAATATTTTGAAGGGAAAGGACTATGTGGATGTGGCTTTTGTGCAGGGTATTTTATTAGAAAATGAGTATCCTGTATTAAAAGATGACAATAATCGAAAGCAAGTGCGCTCTATTCAATTAAGATCAATAGAAGATTTAGATCATGAACATTTCCAAGAGTTGTTGCATGCCGCAGCAGAAGGGATACGAAACAGTAATAAGGCTTGGTTTATTTAGGTTAAAGGTTTCTGGCTTTTAAGTTTGAGATTTGGATTTAATCACTTGTCACTATTTACCTGTTTTCATCTTTGGTTATTATTCTTTTATCTTCAAGACATAAATCCGCATAAATTTTAAAATTGTAAAGGCGATTGCAACTGCCTAATGAATGCTGTTTACTGTAAACGATTAACCGTTTTTCTAATTTCTACTAAATTGGTTAGCAGTCGTTCCAAATTATCCAAATGTAACATATTGGCACCATCACTTTTAGCATTCGCAGGATCAAAATGGGTTTCAATAAAGAGCCCATCCACATTGTTTACTACCCCTGCACGTGCAATGGTTTCAATCATATCTGGTCTGCCTCCTGTTACACCAATGGTTTGGTTAGGTTGTTGAAGTGAATGGGTAACATCTAAAATAGTTGGAGCATATTGACGCATGGTAGGAATGCCTCTAAAGTCCACTACCATATCTTGATAACCAAACATGGTGCCTCTGTCGGTTATCCATGCGTTTTCATTTCCAGCATCTTTTACCTTTTGCACAGCATGTTTCATGGCTTCAGGACTCATAAACTGTCCTTTTTTTAGATTCACTACCTTGCCAGTTTCGGCTGCTGCGACAACCAGGTCAGTTTGACGAACCAAAAAGGCAGGGATTTGCAATACATCAACATATTGCGCTGCAAATGCAGCATCAGAAACTTCATGGATATCTGTTACGGTAGGTAAATCAAAGGTTTCCGAGACTTTCTTTAAAATGTTTAATGCTTTTTCGTCACCAATTCCAGTAAAACTATCAATTCTACTTCTATTAGCTTTTTTAAAGCTTCCTTTAAACACATATGGAATTTCAAGCTTATTAGTTATGATAATCACTTTTTCTGCTATACGTAAGGCCATATCTTCGCTTTCGATAGCACATGGACCAGCCAATAAGAAAAAATTATCAGAATTAATATGTTTTAGTTTTGGAATGTCTTGAAGGTTCATTGATATAATTAATGTGTTTTACAAAGTTTGCTGCAAAGATAGTTTAATTATCCATAGAAATATTGACATTTAATAGCTTGCATGTTAAAATATAGCGTACCTTTGCACGCTTAAATTAAGGCATGTAGTTATGGCTAATATTAAAAACATTGCAATTATTGCGCATGTAGACCATGGAAAGACGACCTTGGTAGACAAAATTATGTACCATTGCCAATTGTTCCGTGAGAACGAAAACACAGGCGATTTAATTCTCGATAATAACGACTTGGAGCGTGAGCGTGGTATAACCATTACCTCAAAAAACGTTTCGGTAACTTATAAAGACACAAAAATTAATATTATAGATACACCAGGCCACGCCGATTTTGGTGGTGAGGTAGAGCGTGTACTCAATATGGCTGATGGAGTACTGCTATTGGTTGATGCTTTTGAAGGCCCCATGCCACAAACCCGTTTTGTCTTACAGAAGGCTATTGATTTGGGCCTTAAACCGTGTGTGGTAATCAATAAAGTGGATAAAGAAAACTGTACTCCAGATGAGGTACACGAAAAGGTATTCGATTTAATGTTTGAATTGGGTGCTGAAGAATGGCAGTTGGATTTTCCAACCGTTTATGGTTCGGCAAAAAATAACTGGATGAGCACCGATTGGCAAAAGCAAACCAAAAATATTGAGCCGTTATTAGATATGGTTATCGAACATATTCCATCTCCTAAAATTGAAAGGGGAACAACGCAAATGCTTATTACTTCGCTCGATTATTCATCTTTTACAGGGCGAATTGCTATTGGGCGTTTAACGCGAGGAGAGCTAAAAGTTAATCAGAATATCTCCTTGGTAAAAAGAAATGGTAGTATAGTGAAATCTAAAATTAAAGAACTGCATACCTTTGAAGGCTTGGGCCGTAAAAAAGTAGATGAGGTTTTTGCTGGCGATATTTGTGCGATTGTAGGTTTGGAAAGTTTTGAGATTGGTGATACTGTTGCCGATTGGGAAACCCCTGAAGGTTTAAAAACCATTGCTATAGACGAACCAACTATGAGTATGCTATTTACCATTAACGATTCCCCATTTTTTGGTAAGGACGGTAAGTATGTTACTTCTCGCCATATAAAAGAGCGCTTAACCAAAGAGTTGGAGAAAAACTTGGCCTTAAGGGTGGAAGAAACCAATAGTGCCGATAAGTTTATGGTGTTTGGTCGTGGTGTACTGCATTTATCGGTATTGATTGAAACCATGCGACGTGAAGGGTATGAATTGCAGATAGGTCAACCTCAGGTAATTATAAAAGAAATTGACGGTGTAAAATGTGAACCTGTTGAAGAAATGACTATAGATTTACCTGAAGAAGTTTCTGGCAAAGCTATAGAAATGGTAACTATGAGGAAAGGGGAAATGATAAGTATGGAAGCCAAGGGTGATCGTATGGTATGTGAGTTTGTTGTGCCTTCACGAGGCATTATAGGATTAAGGAATCAATTGCTTACTGCTACTGCAGGAGAAGCTATTATGGCTCATCGCTTTAAGGAATATCAACCATTAAAAGGTGGTATTCCAGAACGCCAGAACGGTAGTTTAGTGTCTATGGAAAACGGACAAGCTATTCCTTATTCTATAGATAAGTTACAGGAACGTGGGAAGTTTTTTATCGATCCGGGAGAAGATATTTATGAAGGCCAGGTAATTGGTGAAAATTCACGAGGAGATGATATGGTGGTAAATGTAACAAAAACAAAAAAACTAAGTAACGTCCGTTCTGCTGGTGCAGATGATAAAGCTAGAATAGTACCAGCAATTAAATTTTCTTTAGAGGAAGCATTGGAATATATCCAAAAAGATGAATATGTTGAAGTAACCCCAAACCATCTGCGATTACGTAAAATATTATTGACCGAAGTAGAGCGCAAGCGCAGTAAAGCCATTTAAAAAGCGATTGTTTATAAAGTAAAATGGGGAAAGCTTTTAAAGGTTTCCCCTTTTTTTATTAATATTGTTTATGGAGTTTTTTGGAGTTACTGTATTGGAATACATAGGGTATTTAGCATCCTCAATGGTGCTGCTTTCTTTTACAATGAAGGGCATTAAAAAGTTACGCCTTGTGAATATGATTGGATGTATTTTATTTATTTTGTACGGGTTTTTAATGCCCTCATTAAGAATAGGTTTGCCTATAATAATTGCTAATGTGGCAATTTTTTCAGTTAATTTTTATTATCTGTTGCAAAAGCCAGTTCCAGAAAACAATTAAATTTTTTTCAAACCATTAGTTCCTTAAACGATTTGTATATTTGGTCATTAAAGAGAGGGATGAATTCGTTTATAGAATTTAAGATTTTCGATTTGTTTATCAAAAACAGCTAATTAATTATAATTGAAGAGACTATTAGCGTATATAAATAGCAAAGTTTTAGTTAAAATTGCATCTTTAAAAATGGTTTCGGTTTTTGTAAAGATGCTATCGGGTATTTTAACTTCAAAGGCTATAGCATTGTTTATTGGAGCTGAAGGTCTTGCACTTATAGGTAACTTAAGAAATTTTACGAGTTCCATTCAATCTGTTTCTACTGTTGGGGTATATAATGGGGCAGTAAAGTACATAGCAGATTTTAGGGAGGATGTGGTTAGGTTGGGTAAAACGATTTCAACGGTATTTTACTTGGGGTTTGTGGTTACGATTTTACTATCTTTCCTTTGCTATTTTTTTGCTGAATCCATTAACGACTTAATCTTTCCCGATTATAATAACTATGCCTATGTTATAAAGATTTTTGCCATTGTGCTTCCTTTTTATGCATTAAATATGTTTTCGTTTTCTATAATGAATGGGTTTGCCAAGTATAAAAATTTGATAGTAATCAATATCATTGGGCAGACACTCGGGTTATCGGTTGCATTGATTTTAATATATCAGAAGCGAATAGATGGGGCGTTAATTTCTGTTGCCATTGCCGAAGCGTTGATTTTTTTAATTACGTTGGTGGGAATTATAAACAGAAAGAGTTTATCAAATTTGATTCAGGTTAAAGAAATTAGCTTTTGGGTTATTAAGAAATTAAGCCCTTATTCCATGATGGCTTTGTTTTCAGCAATAATTTTACCCTTGGTTTTAATTGCTATCAGATCTTACATTATAGAGTATGTAAGCTATAAGGACGCAGGATTTTGGGAAGCCATGACACGTATTTCTAAGTATTATCTTATGTTTGTTACTGCGCTTATGGCATTTTATATATTACCAAGATTTGCTGAAATAGACACGGTAAAAGAATTTAGAAAGGAAGTATTTAATTTTTACAAAGCAGTAGTGCCCATGTTTGCACTGGGACTAATTCTTATTTATTTGTTGAGATCTGTGATTGTTACTGTTGTTTTTTCAGAAGAATTTGAACCGGTCGAGGAGTTGTTTTTATGGCAGCTATTGGGTGACTTTGTTAAGGTTTTGTCAACTGTTATTGCTTATCAATTCCTTGCTAAGAAGATGTTTTGGCATTACATTGTCACTGAAGCCTTTTTGGTAATTATCCTATATGTAACTAGTATTTATTTTATAAAGCTATTTGGAGTAGAAGGTGCCGTTATTGGTCATTTAGTAAGCTATACAATGTATTTTGGTTTGATATTGCTTATTTTCGGAAGTTCGTTGTTTGGAGTGGATAATCAGAGGGTTGAGTAGTAACGTTTATACTATTTTATAAAAAAGGTTCCATTAATTATAAGTTGAAAATATTAAATTATGAATTTTCTTTATTTTGATCCGGGTTTAGGAGCTATGATTATTCAAGCTATTGTGGCTGCTGTAGCAGGAGTTTTGTTGTTTTCAAAAAATTTAGTTTATAAAATGAAGCTGTTTTTTGGTTTGGCTAAAGAGAAAAATGCGCTTAATGACATTGATGTTACAGATAGTGATATAGAAAAAAAGTAAAAAGAGTGAATAATAGAAGTTTTCATTCAGCTTCATTTAGAGACCCGTCTGGTTATGTTTTTATTGAAAATGGTCTTATAAAACGTTGTATCAATCCTATTTACTTCAAACAGTACTTTAAATTTAAGGAGGAAGGTTTTTATAATAATTTATTCTCTGCAGGACTTTTAATTAGACACGAAGAAATTAAGGTTAATGATACAGAAATAATAATTCAGCCAGAACAAATTCCGTTTATTACTTATCCTTACGAATGGGGTTTTAATCAATATAAGGAAGCAGCACTTTTAACATTAAAATTACAGAAATATTGCTTAGATCATAATTTCACTCTTAAAGACGCATCTGCCTTTAATGTTGTTTTTCATAAAGGGAAAGCGGTTTTTATAGATTCATTGTCTTTCGATTTTTATCAGGAAAATAAACCTTGGCGGGCTTACAAGCAATTTATAATACACTTTTTGGGACCTTTGGTTTTAGCAAAATATATTGGGCCTAAAGCTTTGGGTTTAATGGTGGATTTTATTGATGGAATACCCTTGAATATGTTATCTTCAATGTTGCCATTAAAAACGAAATTAAACCCTTTTTTGTATTCAAATATACATTTATTGGCAAAGTTTGAAAGCAAGCATAGTGAAGATTACAAAGGAAAAATAAAAGAAGCCAAGCTCTCAAAAAAAGCCCAACTAAATATAGTAAAAGGTTTATTCGATTACATAAATAACTTTCAGATTGAGACGGATAGTGAGTGGGGAAATTATTATTCTAAAACAAATTACTCGGAATCAAGCTTTATATTAAAATCGAAGCTTGTAGATAAATGGGTGAATAAGTTAGGGGCAGAAACATTAGTTGATATAGGAGGTAATGACGGTACTTTTGTTCGAAGAATAAATAGAAAATTGAAAACAGCACTTGTTTGTGACATAGATAATAATGCGGTTGATTTAAATTTTAAATTGGTAAAAGCTAATCAAGAAAAATACATATTACCCTTAGTTATAGATGTGTTAAATCCGTCTCCTTCTATAGGGTTTAATAATACCGAAAGAGCTTCTTTTTTAGAACGAATTAAAGCCTTTAGACCAGATGTTACAATGGCTTTGGCTGTAATACACCATTTAACTTTGTCGGGGAATGTGCCTTTTCTAAGGTCCGCTGAGTTTTTGGCTTCTTTTTCTAAATATTTGATTATAGAGTTTCCAAAGCGTGAAGATTCTTGGGTACAGCGCTTATTGAAAACAAAAGGGGAATTTGAAGATTATTTTGATTTTTATAATGTCAATTTCTTCGAAAAGAGTTATACTGTTTATTTCAGTATTTTGGAGAAAGAACTTATTGTCGATTCCAATCGCATCATGTATTTACTTAAAAGAAAGGAATGATAGTTAAAATTAGAAGTAGAATCATTTATTTTTTTGAAAAGGAAAAATTAAATCCTACAATTTCTGCGGTATCTGCAGGACTTTATCCAATATTATATTATTACAATTCTAATTTTACGTTGGTAAATTCATGGGAGCAATTATTTATGTTTTTATTGACATTTATTTTAATACCAGTGGGAGTATTTAACCTTTTAGCTAGATTTAGTAAAAAGTATTTGTCTGTAAAACAATATGAATATGTTGTTCCAATTCTAAATATCTGCCTTTTTATATTTTTAATTACTTTAAGTATATATGGTCTTAAGTTAAAAATTTTGCTAATCGCAATTATATTGGCTTTGTTTATTGCGATACTTATAAAGAAACATTTTGAAAAAATAGTAATGCTACAACTAATAATGGCACTTATTGTTTTACCAATGTTGCTTCCAGATATAAATAAACAGTTCAATTGCAATAATGAATGGGCAATACAACCGGACTCAATTATTAATGTTGAATTTAAAAGAAAACCTAATATTTATATTATTCAGCCTGATGGTTACCCAAATTTTTCAGAGTTAGAAAGAGGTTATTATCAATATAACAATAGTGAATTTGAAGTCTTTTTAAAAGATAAAAAGTTTAAACTATATAACAATTTTAGAAGCAACTATTTTTCGACCTTATCTTCAAATAGCTCCATGTTTTGTATGAAGCATCATTATTATAATAACACTAATGGTAATTATAATAACACTAATAGTAGTTATAAAGAATTATATAATGCTAGAGATATTATTGTTGGCGAAAACCCTGTAGTAAAGGTTTTTAAGCAAAATGGCTATAAAACCAATTTGTTGCTAGAAAAATCTTATTTGTTACTTAACAGGCCAGAAATGGGTTACGATTACTGCAATATAGAGTTAGGTGAAGTGTCCTTTTTAGGAAAGGGTTTTGAAATGAATAAAGATATTTTACGGGATTTTAAAGAATGTATAATTAATAATAGTCAGCCAAATTTCTTTTTTATAGAAAAACTTCAGCCAGGTCATATAAGTACATATAAAAGCTATTCGAGTGGGAGAGATATAGAAAGAGTAAATTATCTTAATCAATTAGAAAAAAGTAATAGATGGTTAAAGGAAATAATTGAAGAAATAGAAGATCAAGATAAAAATGGAATTATAGTTATAATAGCAGACCATGGAGGATTTGTTGGTTTTGATTATACTATGGAGTGTAAAATAAAACAAACGGACCGAGATTTAATTTATTCTATTTTCTCAACAGCTTTAGCTATAAAGTGGGGTAAAGAAACGCTTCAAAAGTATGACGATCAATTAAAAACAAATGTTAATTTATTTAGGGTCTTGTTTGCTTATCTAAGTGAGGATGACAAACTATTACATAATTTACAGCCCGATAAGAGTTTTACGGTTATAGAAAAAGGAGCGCCATCAGGTATTTATGAATATATAAATGAAAAGGGTGAAGTTGTATTTAACAAAGTTTCAAATTAACTTTATTCATCTATTAAAACCGTAGTGATTTTATCAGTAAAAAGATATAAACCAGAATATAAGGCACAATGGGACCGTTTTGTTTCAAGTGCTAAGAATGCTACATTTCTTTTTTATAGGGATTTTATGGAATACCATGCGGATAGGTTTGAAGATTATTCGCTTTTGGTATACAAAAATAAGAAACTAGTAGCGCTAATGCCTGCCAATAAAGTAAGTAATTCAATTTATTCACATCAAGGTTTAACTTACGGCGGGTTAATATTGGAGAAAAAAACATCATTTCTAAAAATATCGGCCATTTTTGATTCCGTAATTAATTTTTTAAAACTTAAAGGATTTTCAAAGGTTTTTATAAAACAGATACCTGGATTTTACTGCTCGGAGCCGAGTTATGAATTGGGGTATTATTTGTCGAAAAAACACACCACATTTAATAGTGAAATGGTTTTTGCAATAGATTATAAGCTTCCTTTTAATATACATAAAACAAAATTGAAGCATTTTCGAAAAGCCAAAATTTATGATTTTGAAATAAAAGAAAATGATGAACTTTCTATTTTTTGGGATAGAATACTCAAAAAAAGACTCCTTGAAAAACATAATACAAAGCCAGTACATACATTGTTTGAAATAAATAACTTACAAAATGCTTTTCCCAATAATATTAAACAGTTTAATATCTATTTAGAAGGTGAAATATTGGCAGGTATAACCATTTTTGAAATGGGAAGTGTTGTCAAATCTCAATACGGTGCAACATCTTTAAAGGGAGAAAAATTTAGAGCATTGGATTATTTATTTCTACATTTAATTTATAAGTATAAAAAAGAAAATAAAGAATACTTTTCTATGGGAACTGTTGTTGAAAACAACGACAAGGGTTTTAGTTCGGGATTAGTTAAGCAAAAGGAAGAATTAGGAGCTAGAGTATATTTGCAGGATTTTTTTAGTTTGGATTTAGAATGATTAAGTTTTTAGATTTACATAAAGTGAACATGAGGTTTCAAAAGGAGTTTATGG
Organism: Aestuariivivens sp. NBU2969; assembly: GCF_019931125.1. Classification (NCBI taxonomy): domain Bacteria; kingdom Pseudomonadati; phylum Bacteroidota; class Flavobacteriia; order Flavobacteriales; family Flavobacteriaceae; genus Aestuariivivens; species Aestuariivivens sp. NBU2969. The sequence goes on along the minus strand of NZ_JAIOUU010000003.1, from coordinate 264,336 downwards.
ACTCCTTTCAATCATTTTTAGATTCTGGAAACTATATTTTAGGAGATCAAGTAAAAAAATTTGAACAAGATTATGCTATCTACTGTGGGGTAAAATATTGCATTGGGGTAAGCAATGGGCTTGACGCTATAAAATTAATTTTAGAGGCCTATAAATTGCTTGGTAAACTAAAAGAAGGGGATGAAATAATTGTTCCTGCTAATACGTACATTGCTACAATTCTAGCGGTAAGTAATACTGGGTTAGTACCAACTTTGGTTGAGCCTAATATAGAGACTTTTAATATTAATCCTATCGAAATTTTAAAAGTGATAACTCCAAAGACAAAGGCTGTTTTAGGAGTTCATTTATATGGTCTCTTGTATGATGTTGAGGAGTTGGAAGTTTTTTGCAAGGCCCATAATTTATTGCTTATTGAAGATGCGGCTCAAGCTCATGGAGCAACACATAAAGATGGTAGAAAGGCAGGTAATTTATCAAATGCTTCTGCGTTTAGTTTTTATCCTACCAAAAATTTAGGAGCTTTAGGGGACGGGGGAGCTATTACTACCAATGACGCGGAACTAGATAAGACTATAAGAAGATTGAGAAATTATGGACGTATATCTGCTTATGAAAATGACATTAAAGGTTATAATTGTAGGTTAGATGAACTCCAGGCAGCCTTTTTAAGGATAAAGCTAAATCACCTGGATTTAGATAATGACAGACGTAGGAATGTTGCCCAATTCTATTTTAAAAATATTGATTCTAAAAAAATAAAACTTCCCAATTGTAATACATTAAAAGAGCATGTTTTCCATCAATTTGTAATTCGAAGTAAAGAGAGGGATATATTAAAGGAGTATCTGTTAGAAAAAGGAATCGAAACATTAATTCACTATCCAATTCCTATTCACAAGCAAAACGCTTACAAAGAATTGAATTGTTTATCATTGCCCATTACAGAAAAGATTAATGATGAAGTTCTAAGCCTGCCTGTTTATCCTACGCTTACAATGGAGGAACTCAAAAAGATTGTTAATGCCATAAATAATTATTGCTAAATTTAGCAACAGAAAAGTACATTTTGAAAGGCATAAAAAAGATCTTAATTAATAACCTCTTGTTTAAGATTACTTCTGTAAATACAGTGGTCATTTCAATACGGTTAATTATTTCTTTAATTGTTCAGAGAGTGTTGGCTGTTACTGTTGGAGAAGTAGGAATAGCCAAAATAGGTCAAATACGAAATCTTATTCAAATTATTACTAGTACCTCTTCTTTAGGCATGTTCAATGGTATAGTTAAATATGTTGCCGAACATAAAGAAGATAACAAGAGGATTGGCGATCTATTTTCAACTGCTTTTATTTTAGTGTTTTTGGGGTCTGTATTAACTAGTACAGTTATGTTATTTTTTGCCCTAACTATTAATGATATTTTATTTGTTGAACATGATTTTGTTTGGTTAATAAGGGTATTGGCATTACTTCCTGTTGTGATAGGTATCAATAGAGTTTTTTATGGAGTTGTTAATGGCTTTTCTGAATATAAGAAATATGCCGTAATAGATTTACTGAGTTACATATTTTCAGTGGCTCTCCTTGTTGTATGCTTGTATTATTATGGGCTTGAAGGCGTTTTGTTTTCTATTGTTGTAACACCCATTATTCAATTAGTTGTTATAGTCTACATTTTGGGTAAAGTATTAAAGCGTTATATTGATATTAGAAATTTTAGTTATAAAATACCTTTAGGTAAAGAGTTATTAGCGTTTATGCTTATGTCTTTTGTTTCTACGGGGCTGTTGAATTATATAGAATTGGATATAAGAACCATGATAACCAATAGAATAGATATGAATGAAGCAGGGTATTGGACAGCCATGAACTTTATATCTAAGAATTACATGGCTTTTTCCTCAGCTATATTTACACTATATGTTATTCCCAAATTTTCGAGGATTTATGATAGAAATGGGTTTTTAAAAGAAGTAATTAATATTTATAAAACGTTACTACCATTATTCGGTCTTGGAATGTTGTTGATATACATTTTTAGAGATTTTATTATCAATATCATATATCCTAATTTCGTAGGATTGGAGCCGCTGTTTAAATGGCAGTTAATGGGAGATTTTATTAGACTTGCCTCTCTAGTGATTGCTCATCAATTTTTAGCCAAGAAATTGGTTAAAAGCTTTATTTTTACGGAGTTGATTTCATTGGGCTTATTTTTTGTCTTTTCCAAGTATCTAGTAGATGTGTATGGAGCTACAGGGGTTGTAATGGCCCATTTTTATAGGTTCATTGTTTATCTTGTAGTTGTTATAATAGTAGTTTGGGGTAATTTTTATAAACTAAACAAAAATAACAATCCATAAACTCTAAAGCCATTAGTTTTATTTCCACTTAGAGATGTAGGTTTTTGCTATATTTATGTAATGGTGTTCTTTTTCAATAAATGCTCTGGCGTTTTTTGATATCTTTTTTATCTCTTTTGGATTTAATATTAACCACTCTAGCTTATCAGCTATTTTCTGATCATTGGGAAGAGCGTTTATGGCTACGGTATCTTCTTCAAGATTAAAATATTCCAACCATTCTTTTTCGGCACCAGTAAATACCACTTTCCCTTTTGCCATAGCTTCTAAGGCATTATAGCCTTGGTCATAAGCATAAACCTGATCTAGTAAGATATGCGCATTGTTATAGGATTTAATGTATTCTTTATATGGAAGGCTAACTACGGTAACTATATCAATTTTAGAAGCATACTTTTTTTTGATAATCTCTAAAGCCTTTTCAAAAATATCATTTCCTTTCTTAAAGTAATTATCCTTGTTTATTCCATGAAAAATAAGAATTTTTTCAGACAATTTAGGGGCGACTATTTGTAATTTTTCAATATTTATGGGGTTAGGAACCATGCCTAAATATTTTTCATTGCCCATAAGAGGTAGGTGGTAGTCCAAATCAGAAGCGATAATACCCTTGATGTTTTGATAGATATAATCGTGTAACTTTTTATAAGAAGAATCAATCCTATAAAATAGATGAGCAAACTGTTTTTTTTTAACTTTTTCTTCGAAATATGGAGTTAGTATAGAATATCTAAATTTCTTATCAAAGGCATATTTAACACTAATGTAATCTGTGCCACAGGACAGTAAATAAATTTTCTTATTGCTTTTGAATAGGAATTGTATAATTTCTCTAGCTGTTTTGGAAGTTGTTAAAAGTGGATTTTCATTTATCAATTGTACTACATCAAAACCTTTAAAAAGATGCTTGGATCTATTAAATTGATATTTCATTAAAACTGATGTAATGTTGATTTTAAATAAAAGATTAATTCCAATTTTGATTTTTTTTGAAAGTCCCTTGTTAAAGTAAACTTTAAAGTTAATGTCTACAACCACTTTTTTAAATCCATCTCCATAACCAACAACTAGAACTTCATGTCCTAAAGTTTCTAGACCTTCTTTTAAAGTATAATGTAATGTATTGTACTCTCCAAACAATAAAACTTTCATTTTTAGTATTTTTAGTGTTCATTTGTCGATAAAGATATTAAATTAACATCATGCCTAAAATTTGTATAGTAACTCTTTCTTTGGGAGGTGGAGGGTCTGAAAGGTACAGTGCTTTACTTTCAACTATGCTGTCCCAAAAAGGACATGAGGTACATATAGTCTCTGTGAAAAATTCTATTGAATATGAATTTTTAGGAACGCTTTTTAATTTGGAAAAAGATGTAAATGGAGCAATCAATGCAATTAAGAAGGCAAAAGCTCTGTACTCATATTTCAAAAAACACAATTTCGACATAATAATTGACAACAGAACTAGAAATCGTTTTTTTAATGAATTTGTCTGGTATCGTATATTATTCAGAAATTCTAAAACCATAAGTATTGTACATAGTTACTTTTTAAAGAATTATTTTCCAGAGAGTTCTATTTTGGTAAAAATTATATATAAGAAGGTAGATAAAATTATTGCTGTAAGTGACAAAATCAAGTTTGAAATTGAAAAAAAGTACGGATTTAAAAATGTTGAACGTATTTATAGTCCTGTTGATACGGATAGAATAAATGCTATTTCAAGAACTTATAAAAAGCAACCTAAAAGGTATATTCTTTTTTTTGGTAGATTGGATGATGATGTTAAGAACATCTCTTTCTTGTTAAAGTGTTACAAGAATTCGGATCTAGTAAATAAAGGAATTGATTTAATTATTTTGGGTAGTGGAAAAGATAAAGCGATGTTAAAGGATAAAGTGGAAAAGTTGTCCCTTTCAAACAGTGTGGTTTTTGAACCCTATCAATCAAACCCATATAGCTATGTTTTAAATGCATTATTTACAGTATTAACTAGTAGGTATGAAGGATTTCCAATGTCGATTATAGAGTCTTTAGCCTGTGGTACCCCAGTAGTCTCAGTAGATTGTAACTCTGGGCCCTCTGAGCTTATTAAGCATGGAGAAAATGGTTTGTTGGTCGAAAATTATAATAATGATGCTTTTTCTAAAGCTTTAAGTATGTTAGTTAATAACCAAGATTTATTTCTTCATTGTAAAAAAAATGCCAAGGAGAGTATAGAACATTTAAATATCAATGTAGTGCGTATGCAATGGAACAAAATAATACAAGGTCTTAATATATGAAAATTGAATTTTTAGATATCCCAAAGATAATAGACAGAGGAGGAAGAGGCAATCTGTCAGTTGTTGAAAAAAATACAATTCCTTTTTCAATTAAGCGTATATATTACCTCTATGATGTGCCTAGTGGTGCTACACGTGGCGGTCATGCCCATAAGGAGCAATCGGCTATATTAATAGCTATAAGTGGTAGTTTTGAAGTTATTTTAGATAATGGATTTAAAAGACAAAGAGTTATGTTGAATAGGCCTAACAAAGGGTTGCTTATTCCATCAATGATATGGAGAGAATTAGATAATTTCTCATCTGGAGCTATTTGTTTAGTGATTGCTTCCGATGAGTTTAATGAGGAGGATTATATTAGAAATTATAATGAATTCAAGAGTGTTATAATCAACGATAAATTGTAAATACGATTCCTGCTTTTTTTAACCGATGTTTTATTATAAGAAGTGTTTTAAGTATTATGGGAGGTAGAGTTAATAAAATTTTTGGTATTAGAGGAATGTAAGATTTAATATCGTTAAGCATTTCTTTAGATTTTAATAAATTACCTCCAACCCGATAATGTATTGCATATTCTAAACGATAAAGGTCTAAAAATTGTTTCAAACTTTTATTCCTTTTTTCTAGCTCTTCATATTTTTTAAAATCAACTAATTGTTTTGAAATAATAGGGGTTTTAGAAAGTGATGCTGGTATTTCAAACCTATAAATACAGGTTGTTTCATTAGAGATAACAACTTCACAATTAGCAGCAATTCTAATCCATAGGTCTAGGTCTTGTCCACTTGAGATAGTTTTTTCAAACCCCCCATACTCGTTGAAAGTATTTTTTGGTACTACTATAGCAGAGGTATGAGCAACCCTATCAACTAAAGAAGCTTTGAAAAAATCGGGGACAATACCTCTATAATCTTTATCGATAAAACCTCCAAAGTCATGTTTAACCATTCGTTTTTTTGAAATCTTGGTTTTATATCTACTGCAGAACAACCCCGCTTCCGGAAAAGTTTCAATTAGCTTTTTAAGCTCTTCTAAATGATTTTTATACCAGATGTCATCAGCATCGAGTAATGCGATAAACTCAGATTGTGCTTGCTCAATGCCGTTGTTTCTGGCAACGGAAGCGCCCTGATTTATCTGATTAAAAATTTTAATTCGTTGATCTTTAAAACTAGAAGCCATTTCCAAACTCCCATCTGTACTGCCATCGTTAACAATAATCACTTCAAAGTCCTCAAATGTCTGGTTGAGCACACTGTTTAAGGTGTCTGCTATATAAGCTTCTTTGTTATAAAGCGGTATGACTACTGAAAAAAAAGGCATGGGTATACGACTTATCTAGCAAAAATAATGTTTTCAGCTTGTTGGAATAATTTTTGATTAACTTTATAAAAAAAAAGATGAATATATTGCGATTTCTAGTGTTATTATTGTGTGTTGTGTCTTGTGCACCAATTTATGTTAATTACGATTTTGAAAAAGATACTAATTTCTCTAAATACAAAACCTATAACTACTATAGCGATATGCAAACAGGTTTGAGTGAACTGGATACTAAGCGGTTATTGGATGCTCTTGATTTACAAATGAAAGCACATGGATTCTCATTATCCGAGACACCAGATTTTTTCATCGATATTAAAAGCAACGAATTCCAGCAGGCACAAAGAAGCACCGTAGGTGTAGGCCTTGGCGGTGGTGGTCGAAATGTAGGCGGCGGTATCTCCATAGGTTTGCCTGTAGGACAGGCCAATATTAACCGACAGATTACATTCGATTTTGTTGATGAGAAGAATAACAAAGGTCTGTTTTGGCAGGCGGTGAGCGAGTCTAGTTTTAATCCTAATGTCTCGCCAGAAAAAAGGGAAGTCCACCTCAATAGCATTGTAAAAAAAGTGTTAAGCAAATACCCGCCAAAGTCTTAAAACTTCAACTTCATTTTTCGTAGCTTTACCAAAAGCATAATCCAATGAAATCATTACAAAATAAAGTAGCTCTTATTACTGGAGGATCAAAAGGAATAGGGTTTGGCATAGCCCAAGCCTTATTGGAACAAGGCATTAAGGTAGCGGTTACCAGTAGAAGCGAAGCATCTGCTAAAGAAGCTGCTCAAGAGTTGAATGCTAATAATAGTTGTAATGCAACTGCCATGGGAATTCAAGCTGATGTGAGAAATTTTAAAAGTCAGCAGGAAGCGGTGAAATTGGTTTTAGAAACATTTGGTCAACTGGATATTGTTATTGCCAATGCCGGGTTAGGGTATTTTGCGAGTATTGAGGATTTAACACCACAACAATGGCAAGACACTATCGATACCAATTTAACGGGTGTGTTTTATACCATAAAAGCTTCGGTTAATGCCTTAAAACAGTCTAAAGGGTATTTTATTACCATTTCCAGTTTGGCGGGCACTAATTTTTTTGCAAAGGGATCGGCCTATAATGCCAGTAAATTTGGACTAACTGGTTTTACCCAAGCTGTGATGTTGGATTTGAGACAACATGATATAAAAGTGAGTACCATCATGCCAGGCTCGGTTTCAACACATTTTAACGGTAATACTCCAGACGATTCCGATGCTTGGAAAATCCAAATAGAGGATATAGGCGAATTGGTGGTCGATTTGATTAAAATGAATCCGAGAACTTTACCGAGTAAAATAGAAGTGCGTCCAAGCAAACCACCAACAAAATAATTTTATTCTACAGTTATACGTGTGCCTTCACTATGACTACTAAACTCGGGAACATACATGCTTTAAATGGTGGTAAAGCCATTGCTCATATTACCGGCATAGTTAACCCGTAAATTATATCCAAGAACAGAATAAATACCTAATAATTACTATTGGTTGAGTAAAGTTGATCATTTTTTAAGTCAAGTAGAAAGATTAACTTTGCTTTTTCGACCTATATGCTATGAATAAATTTTTAGTTTTTCTTCTTTTTCCTATTCTTATGTTTGGGCAATTGGATGTTAAAAACATTACTACCCTTTTTAAGGGTCAACAATATCTCCAGGCAGAAAAAGTAATCATAGATTTTTTGACAAACCACCCTAACCATTTACAAGCTATTGAGTTATTGGGAGATGCGTATGGGCACCAAAAGAAATGGGACCAAGCTATTGTTCAGTACAAAAGGTTGTTGGAGGTCAATGCCTTGGAGGCCAATTACCATTATAAATACGGTGGTGTTTTGGGGATGAAGGCCTTGGAAAACAAGCTTAAATCTTTGGGTTTTATAGGAGATATTAAGGCATCATTTTTAAGGGCGGCCGAGTTGGATCCCAACCATATTGAAGTCCGTTGGGCTTTAGTAGAATTGTACATGCAATTACCCGGCATCTTAGGGGGTAGTAAAAGTAAATCCTTAACATTTGCTGAGGAATTGGAAAACCTTTCAACTGTAGATGGGTATCTGGCCAAGGGCTATATTTATGAGTATGACGACGAACCCGAATTGGCTGAAAAATATTATAGATTAGCCATTAATGTTGGAGGTTCACTAACCTGTTTTTCTATACTTACCTCGTTTTACGAAAGTACAGATAAACCAGATAAGGCGATTAAAACTGTTGAAGATGCCCAACAAAAATACAATCGTAATGCTTTACATTACCAAATTGGTAAAATTGCTGCCGAATATAATGTACAGCTCCAAAAAGGCGAGCAATGCTTAAAGGCTTTTATTGAAAATTATTCGATACAAGACGGTGTTCCAAAAGCTTGGGCGCATTACCGATTGGCACAGATCCATATGCACAAAAAGAATAAACAGGAAGCTCTAAAATATATAGATTTAGCTTTGGCCGAACTTCCAAAAATAAAACCCTTTAAAGTATATCGGGAAAAAATTATGCAGCTTTAGTTGTAATCTTGAACATATATTTAGGTCATCTAAACACATGATATAATAAAGCTAAGGGTAGGTAGAGGTTTCTGTATATCTCGGTGAAATAACTTCTATACAAATAATTTGGAATTTGATATTTGGAATTTGATATTTGCTTTATGAACGTACATTTTATTGCTATAGGTGGTGCGGCTATGCACAACTTGGCATTGGCCCTACACAATAAAGGATATCGGATTACGGGAAGTGACGATACTATTTTTGAGCCTTCTAAATCCAGACTGGAAGCCAAGGGGCTATTACCTAATACGTTTGGGTGGTTTCCGGAAAAAATCACTAAAGAGCTTGATGCCGTTGTTTTGGGAATGCATGCCAAAGCCGATAATCCAGAATTGTTAAAGGCTCAAGAATTGGGTTTAAAAGTGTATAGTTACCCTGAATTTTTATATGAGCAATCCAAGAACAAAACCCGTGTGGTTATAGCCGGTAGCCATGGTAAAACAACTATAACCTCAATGATTTTGCATGTTATGCAGTATCATGATCGTGATGTAGATTATATGGTTGGTGCCCAATTGGAAGGCTTCGATGTTATGGTCAAACTTACTGAAGATGCCGATTTTATGGTCTTGGAAGGCGACGAATATTTAAGTTCCCCGATAGATAGACGCCCCAAGATTCATTTATACAAACCTAATATAGCATTATTGAGTGGTATTGCTTGGGATCATATTAATGTGTTTCCAACGTTCGAAAATTATATAGAGCAGTTTAAAATATTTGTAGATTCCATAGTTAGTGGAGGCAGTATTAATTACAATGAAGAAGACCCTGAGGTAAAGCATGTGGTAGAAGCAAGTGATAATACTGTTCGAAAGATCCCATACCATACTCCGGAATATACTGTTGAAAAAGGACAAACTTTGTTGGCGACCCCTGATGGTGATCTGCCCATTGAAATTTTTGGTAAGCATAACCTAAATAATCTTGCAGGTGCCAAATGGATTTGTCAGCATATGGGTGTAGACGAAGATGATTTTTATGAAGCCATTGCGACCTTTAAAGGAGCGAGTAAACGTTTAGAAAAGATAGCGGAAAGTAAAGCAAGTGTAGTCTTTAAGGATTTTGCGCATTCCCCCAGTAAGGTGCAGGCCACAACCCAAGCCGTAAAAGAACAATATCCAAACAGAACTTTGTTGGCTTGCTTGGAATTACACACCTATAGCAGCCTGAATGCCGAATTTTTAAAGGAATATAAAGGTGCTTTAGATGCTGCCGATATGGCTGTGGTATTTTATTCACCCCATGCCGTTGAAATTAAAAAATTGGAGGAAGTAACCCTAGAGCAAATTGCCGAGGCGTTTCAACGCGACGATTTAATGATTTACACCAACCCTAAAGATTTTAAAGACTTTTTATTTTCTCAAAAATTTAGAGATAAGGCACTACTTTTAATGAGTTCGGGAAATTATGGTGGATTGGATTTTGAGGAGGTAAAAAGACTGATCAAATAACATTGTCTTTATTATATTAAAGCTATCTATTAATGTAGAGAGGTACTAAATGATAAATCTTTAAAAAAATATGGATTCCTGTTTTTACTGGAATGATGTTTTTTTGTTGAAAACCAAAATTAAATCAAAGGGATTTATTAGATATTATCATTAATAAATTCTATTTGTTTCCACTCAAAATCAATAGGATCATTTTTTTGTGGGGTTCCAGGTGTGCTTCTGCCTTCGGTAATATATTTTGTGAGCAATACTTTTAATTCTTCGGCTTTTTCTTTGTTTGTTGCAATTAAATTTTGAGTTTCACTGGGGTCTGATTTTAAATTATATAACTGATTTTCAGGTAAGGGATCTATAGCTGCTTTGTCTGAAGGTCTAGGAAAACTCCATCCTCCAGATCCAGGACACATAATAAGCTTCCAATCGCCTTTTCTTATAGCAAAACTACCGTTAATAGAATGGTGTACTGTAGCTTCCCTAAAAGGGGGTTTAAGGTTTTTATCTTTAAATAGGGATAGCATACTATAACTATCCTCGGCTTCGTTGTCTTTCAATGTATAACCAGTTAGTTCGGCACAGGTCGCCATAAAATCGGTGGTGCAAATGGTTTCGGTTGATGTAGATCCTTTTTTGATGCCTTTTGGCCATTTCATTATAAAAGGTACGCGGTGTCCACCTTCAAAAATATCAGCCTTATGTCCTCTGTATATGGAACTGGGACTATGTCCCTTTTCTGTTAAAACGGTATAATCGGCTTGTGGTGAACAGCCATTGTCGCTAGTAAATATAACAATGGTATTATCCTCAATATCATTTTGCTTTAAGGTTTCTGTTAGTTGACCCATAAAGGCGTCGATCATCATTACAAAATCGGCATAAGGATTTATCCCACTTTTATTTTTCCATGCTTCGGAGGGTAGTATAGGGGTATGTGGTGAAGGTAATGCTAAGTATAGGAAAAAGGGTTGCTTATCTTTTGATCTTTTAGCAATGTACTTGAAGGATTTCCTAAAAAAGTTTGGGGTCACATCATCATGAATAAAGTCTTTTGATGTTGGGCCTTTACGCCACCACGAATATTTTCCCGTGTTTTCGGTAACCGAATCTGGAATCATGGTCGCTTTTCCATTTTCAACATAAACATAAGGTGCCATATCTAAAGATCCTGAATGGCCATAGGCATAATCGAAGCCCAAATCGTTTGGGCTATTGGTAATAGGTTTGGAAAAATCGATATTATTAAAATCGCCAGGATTCCAGCCCTCTCCAGAGGTATTGTCTTCATCTTTTAAGGCCCAATCCCAACCTAAATGCCATTTTCCAATAAATGCAGTATGGTAGCCTTGGGTTTTTAGCATGGAGGCAACTGTACTCCTAGAATTTGGTATTAAGGCTTTAGACTTACCTGTTAAAACACCACTTTTAAGTCTGCTTCTCCAATTATAGCGACCCGTTAAAATGCCGTAACGTGTTGGCGTACAAACAGCCGACGAAGTATGGGCATCTATGAATCTCATTCCCTCACTGGCAATTTTATCGATATTTGAGGTGTTAATTTTACTATCTGGATTGAAACTTGAAATATCGCCATAGCCTAGATCGTCTGCCAATACATAGATAATGTTTGGCTTTTTTACTTCTTTTTTAATAGGTTTAGAGCAGTTCAAACAAATTAATATAAATAATGAAGACCAAACAATTAGGCTGTATATATGTTTCTTAAAGTTGGTTATGAATTTCATTATAAAACGATAATTTAAACAATCTGTTTTTTTGATTTATAAAACTACAATATTTATATTTATAAAATGTCTGAAAGAAAACCCTCTTTTTCCATAAAACACTGGTCGCAAGATGATCAGCCCAGGGAAAAATTACTTAACAAAGGAAAAGCTGCTCTAAGTGATGCCGAGTTGGTAGCTATTTTAATTGGTTCTGGTAATAAAGATGAAAGTGCAGTAGATTTATGTAAACGTATTTTAGCCAGTGTTGACAATAATTTGAGTGAGCTAGGTAAGTTATCACTAAAGCAGCTTATGGTATTTAAGGGTATTGGTGAAGCTAAAGCCATAACTATAGCAGCTGCATTGGAATTAGGAAGAAGAAGAAGGGGAGAGGAAGCGCTTCAAAAGCAGAAAATTAATTCTAGCAAATCGGTCTTCGAATTGATGCAACCTGTAATCGGGGAGCTGGAGCATGAAGAATTTTGGATCATTTATTTAAACAATTCCAATAAAGTTATTCATAAACACCAATTAAGTAAAGGCGGGATTACAGGAACATTGGTCGATGTACGCTTGGTACTTAAAAATGCTCTTGAAGTTGGGGCAACAGGATTAATATTAGCTCATAACCATCCGTCTGGAACCTTAAGACCTAGTGAAGCCGACAAGCAAATTACAAAAAAACTTAAGACAGCTGCACAAAGTTTGGATATAAACGTATTGGATCACCTAATTATAACAGAAAAAGCATACTTTAGTTTTGCTGATGAGACCCTATTGTAAATCCCAATATTAAGGTGCCTAGCATTAAATTAGTAAAGTAATTGAGTTTGGAATTTAAAAATAAAAATTTGTTTATGTTTAACAGATGCTTTTAGTTTATACACATAGCATATCACCAAGATTAAAATATGTTTTTAAACATATCTGTACACGAATTTTAGGAATTGAAGTAGCATTTACTGCAAAGATAGAAGATTTTATTGCCCATGATGATGCAAAAATGTCTTATACCAGACAACAATTGGGTAATGAGTTTTTTATAAAAAGTCACGATATACTATTTGAACAAGGGATTACAGATATTGAAATTAATGTGCATGATTGGGAAAACACCAAGTGCTTTTTTTATAATGGTGACAAAAGTGCAATGCCATTCGATATTTTTGCTGCAGCATTTTATCTTTTATCACGGTATGAAGAATATTTACCACAGGTTCGGGATGATTATGGTCGTTTTTTAGCTACTGAAAGTATTGCTTTTAAATATGGGTTTTTGCATCAACCAGTAGTAGATATTTGGGCTTATAAATTCAAGGCTCAGATACAAAAACAATATCCAGATTTTAAATTCCCAAAAAAAACTTATGGCATAAAACCAATAATAGATATACCCAGTGCCTATAATTTTAGGCTAAAAGGTGTTATGCGTACCATAGGAGGTATTATAAAGGATGTTTTTAGTTTAAAGCTTAAAACGCTTTATAACAGGTTTATGGTTCTTTTTGGTTTTAAACATGATCCCTTTGATAACTACAAATACATTATTAACAAGCAAAGACAGACTAAATTTAAATTTCTGTTTTTCTTTTTGGTTGGCGGTTATTCTACATACGATAAAGGAACCAATCCTAACAATAAGGAGTTTAAATCTTTAATAAAGCATATTGCAGACTATTGTCATGTAGGATTAAAAGCATCGTATTTTGCTATTGAAAATAGTGCAATTTTAAAGAAAGAAAAACTACAAATGGAATCTATAATAAATGCCTCATTGGTCGCATCACGTCAATCGTATTCCAAACTTAATTTCCCCGAATCCTATAGAAATTTGGTAGAATTAGAAATAAAAGAAGACTATACCATGGGATATGTTAACCAAGTAGGATTTAGGGCAGGTTCTTGTACGCCATTTTTGTTTTATGATTTGGATTATGAAACACAAACACCTCTTAAGATAAACTCCTACCATATTATGGATTATGCCCTTTTAAAACACAAATCCTTATTGGATAAGAAAAAAGTTTTAAATGAGATTATTACTGAAATAAAACAGGTTGATGGTGAATTTGTACCCGTTTTCCATAATTATACATTTAGCAGTGTGTCCAGATGGAATGGATTTAAGGAACTGTTTAATAATATTCTAGATTCTGCAGATGGAAAAGCTTAAAGGTATAACCGACGTTTTTTTTGATTTGGATCATACCCTTTGGGATTTTGACAAGAATTCAGCCTTGACTTTCGATAAGATTTTTAAAATTAATAATATTAACATTGATTTAGGTGATTTTTTATCCCATTACGAGCCCATAAACCTTAACTATTGGAAACTTTACCGAGAGGAGAAGGTAGATAAGGCAACATTGCGTTATAATAGATTAAGTGATGCTTTTGAAGCAGTAGGCTATAAAGTTACTAAGGGAAAAATTAATAGCTTGTCTTCAGATTATATTACCCATTTAACTTCGTTCAATCATTTGTTTGAAAACACTTTTGAAATCTTAGACTATTTACAAAAAAGTTACAACTTACATATTATTACCAATGGCTTTGAAGAAGTCCAACAAGGCAAACTAACGAAGTCCAAAATTCATCATTATTTTAAAACAATTACAAACTCAGAAAATGTAGGGGTTAAAAAGCCTAACCCTAAGATTTTTAAGCATGCTTTGAAGGTTGCAAAAGTAAGAGCAGACCAAGCAGTAATGATAGGTGATAACTACGAAGCAGATATTCTTGGAGCCATTGATATTGGAATGGGCGCTATTTTATTTGGAACATTTAATGGTAATCTAAATGGTAAGATTAAACAAGTTGATAAATTAATTCATCTAAAAAAGTTTTTGTAACAATACTAAGTTCATAAAGTTGTTCGTTTTACTAAAGCTATGATAAAGAAATTTTTAAAGTATACATTACCCTTAATTGTTTTCTATTTATTCATGTCGTCCTGTACTAAACAGGTTGATTTTAATCAAGCAAACGACTTGGTTTTGGAGCCTATTGTGGCTTCCGATTTGATTTTTTTCAATGCTGATGCTACTGAGTTTTTTGTCGATAACACCGAATTGGTTACGGTTAAAGATTCGGTAATCATTGATTTGTTTAACCGTGATTTTTTTATGGACTATGTTGTAAAAGCTGAATTTGTTTTTAAGGTAATCAACTCCATAAATAGAAGCAGTAACGTAACCATCGAGTTTTTTGATATCAATAACCAAAAGCGACATGGATTTTCTTTAATGGCCTTAGCATCCCCTAACAATACAGATATTGTTACAACACATACTGAAATTTTTGAAAACCAAGCACTTGACGACTTAAAGGCTTCGAATAAAGTGGTGTTAACCATGCAGGTACTTGCTGGTGGAGACCCTTTAAACGATAATACCCCGGGACGTGTTGAGCTTAAGTCTAAAGGGTTGTTTTATACATCAATAGACGTTTCAGAATGAATAAACTGAGCGCTTTATTAGCCCTTATCAGCTGTTTGTCGTTTTCCCAAAACAAACAAATATTATATGGATTTTCAGATATACCTCAATCCCTTATGTTAAATCCAGGAGGTAAAGTTAAAAACAAAGGGTATCTTGGTTTTCCTTTATTATCTCACATCCATGTTAGTGCAGGAACATCAGGAACTACTGTTTACGACCTTTTTGCTGATGATGGCATCGACTTTAATGTAAAGCTCCAAAGAGCAGTGAACAGGATGAAACCAAATGATTTTTTCACGTTCACACAACAGCTTGAAGTGTTATCGGGAGGTTTTTCATTTGGTGATTTCAAGAGGAAAAATAAATATTTAAGTTTTGGATTGTACCAAGAAACCGATTTTATTTCCTATTTCCCCAAAGATATCGCTGTATTGGCTCTGGAAGGTAATGCCAATAACATTGGGGAGTTCTTTCAATTGAATCATGTCAGCTTAAGAGGGGAAGCGCTTTCAGTATTTCATGTAGGTTATAATAAGAAAGTAAATAGGAAATTTACGTATGGTGTTAGAGGTAAAATATATTCCAGCATAGCTAACTTCCATTCAATTAAAAATTATGGTGGATTTGTAACCCGACAAGGCGTTAATAATTTTTATGTCCATACTTTTAATCTTGATTTTGCGCTTCAAACTTCAGGAATAATTAGAGACGAGGATGAAGATTCTGATTTTTCAGAAAAAGATATTGTTAAAAGAACACTTTTTGGAGGTAATTTAGGCTTGGGGTTTGATGTTGGGGTTTCTTATAATATAACCAAGCAATGGACTTTTGATGCAAGTTTATTAGATATTGGTTTTGTAAGGCATAGTAAAGACATAACGAATTATGAAATTAAGGGACAATACGTATTTGAAGGTATAAATCCTTTATTTCCAGAAACAAATGAGGGTCAAACCGCAGAAGATTACTGGAACGAAGTAAGAGAAACTTTTGAAGATTTAGTAGATATTGATGAGACTACAACTAAATATACCACTTGGCGACCAATAAAGTTCAATGCCTCATTAAATTATGTCTTTGGAAAACAAAAATATGAAGATTGCGATTGTACCAGGCATGATGACGAATATATGAATGCTGTTGGATTACAACTTTATGCAATCAATAGGCCAAAGGGACCACAATCGGCATTAACGGCCTACTATTATCGACGCTTTTTTAAAGGGTTACGTGCAAAAGTAACCTATACAGTAGATTCCTATTCTTTTAGTAATATAGGGTTAGGTATGTCTGCTCATTTAGGAAGTTTAAATTTTTATGTTATGGCAGATAATTTTTTATCTTTAAAAAATATTTACAATGCGCAAAGTGCCTCTTTACAATTAGGTTTTAACTATATATTTAATAAAAATGAAGACTAAACTAATATTTTATGTACTTATCTGTTTGTTTGTTAACAGTATGTTTTCCCAATCCAACTTAAACAATTATAAATATGTAATTGTTCCGAAAAAGTTTGATTTTTTAAAGGAGGAAAATCAATATCGATTAAATGGGTTAGCTAAATTTTTATTTGAAAAATATGGTTTTGAATCAATAATGGAAGGTGAGGGTTATCCAGAAGATATGGTTGCTAATAGATGTTTGGCTTTAAAGTCTGATGTAATAAAAGATTCTGGACTGTTTAAAACAAAACTTAACATTATACTTAAGGATTGTAACGATAGAGTGGTTTACACTTCTCAAGTGGGTGAAAGTAGGGAAAAGGAATTTGCAAAGGCTTATAATGATGCTTTGAGAAAAGCTTTTGAGTCCTTTGAGAGTGTCAATTATAGCTATAGTCCAGATACATCTGTAGTCGCTACCACTACATCTACTCAACCTAAAGCTGAAACTAAAGCGGTTACTAAAGAAATTGAGGCGCTTAAAGCCGAAATTCAATCTTTGAAAGAAGAAAAGCAAGCTAAACCCACCGAAATTAAACAGGATGTACCTGAAGTTGTAGTAGTTAAAAAGCCTGTTGTAACAAAAAAACAGGTTATAGAAGTTCAGGAGGTCTCGAAAAGTATGCTATATGCCCAAGCTATCGAAAATGGTTTTCAGTTAGTGGATAGTTCTCCTAAAGTTATTTATAAAATTGTTGAAACGGGTGTAAACAATGTATTCTTGGTAGAAGGCATTAGTGCCATTATTTACAAAGAAGGTAATGAATGGGTAATAGAACAATTGGCGGGAAGTACACCAATCAAGGAAATATTGGATATAAAATTCTAAAATTTAAACTACGGTCTAATATCTCTAATATCCATATTTGTCTTTCCAGCGTTGTTTTAAAAACTCCCGTTGGGCATTTTCCCTAGCGTTCTTTCCTGGTTCGTACAATCTAGTGTTTTGTATTTGTTCAGGGAGAAATTCTTGGTTGGCAAAATTATTATCGTAGTTGTGGGCGTATTTGTAATTATCGCCATAGCCCAGTTCTTTCATGAGTTTGGTTGGGGCATTTCTAATCTCCAACGGAACAGTTAAATCCCCAGTTTCCTTTACCAATTGTTGCGCCTTGCCTATAGCTTGATAAGCAGCATTACTCTTTGGAGAGCAAGCTAGGTAAGTAGCGCATTGACTTAGTATTATTCTTGATTCTGGATAACCAATGGTTGATACTGCCTGAAAGGTACTATTTGCAATAACCAATGCTGTTGGATTGGCATTACCAATATCCTCACTTGCCAAGATTAGTAAACGACGTGCAATAAATTTCACATCTTCACCGCCTTCAATCATTCTTGCTAACCAATAAACTGCTGCATTGGGATCGCTGCCTCTAATCGATTTAATAAATGCTGAAATAATATCATAATGTTGCTCACCAGTTTTGTCATATCGTACTGTATTATTCTGAACTTTTTGTAACACAATAGCATCGGTAATCTCTATGTTATTGGTAGTAAAAGAACTCACAATAAGCTCAAAAATATTCAGTAGCTTTCTGGCATCACCTCCCGAAAGTCTTAAAAGCGCATTGGTTTCCTTAAGTGTGATGTTTTTCTTGGATATAAATTCATCTTGTTCAATGGCACGTTTTAAAAGTACTTCTAGATCGGTTTTATTAAAGGCATTTAGTATATAGACTTGGCAACGCGATAAAAGCGCAGGGATGACTTCAAAACTTGGATTTTCGGTGGTGGCACCAATAAGTGTAATCCAGCCTTTTTCAACAGCTTGTAATAAGGAGTCTTGTTGCGATTTACTAAACCTATGAATTTCGTCAATAAATAATATGGGATTTTTAGTAGTGAACAAGCCACCACTTTGTTTGGCCTTGTCAATAACATCACGAATATCCTTTACCCCAGAATTTATGGCGCTTAAGGTGTAAAATGGCCGTCCAGATTCGTTTGCTATGATGTTTGCAAGTGTTGTTTTTCCTGTACCGGGTGGCCCCAAAAAAATCATGGATGGAATTAATCCTTGATGTATTTGTTGGGTTAAACTGCCATTTGGACCAACTAAATGGGCTTGGCTAACATATTCTGTTAATGTCTTTGGTCGTAAACGTTCTGCTAAAGGTTCGTTGGCATTCATAAATGTAAAATTAAAACAATTCCTTTGTAATAAGGAATCTTATCTTGTACAAATTATTGTGATTGGACAACAGAATTGATTTCTGCCAATTTAGCATTAAAGTAAAAATTGGTTAACTATTTGTTATATTAGGTATTATGAAAGTACAAAGCCAATTTAAATTTTCAACAGGTGTTATTGCATATCCTATTTTCTTTGTACTTACTATATGGTTAGTATTTTGGTTCGAGGTTCGTTTTGGATTTAATTTTAGCAAATATGGAATTTACCCCCAAACTTTAAAAGGATTAAGAGGTGTGTTACTTAGTCCGTTTATACATGGTAACATTCAACACCTTTACCATAACACTATTCCATTGTTTGTCTTGTCGGCTGCTATGTTTTATTTCTACAGGGCAATCACCTGGAAAGTGATATTATGGGGTATATTGTTTTCTGGACTATTAACATGGTACATTGGACGGCCATCTTACCATATAGGTGCTAGCGGATTAATATATGTTTTAATTAGTTTTACGTTTTTTAAGGGAATTTTTGCAAAACACTTTAGGTTAATAGCATTATCTCTATTAATTGTTTTTTTATACGGAAGTATGATTTGGTATACCCTGCCTATTGAGGAAGGCATTTCTTGGGAAGGTCACTTGTCTGGGTTAATAGTTGGGTTGGCTTTTGCTTTGTTTTTTAGAAAAGAAATTGCTAAGCCTAAAAAATATATATGGGAACAAGAAAGTTACAATGAAGATGAGGATCCTTTTTTAAGGCATTTTGATGCAGAAGGCAACTTTATTGAAAACTTAGAGCCTGAATCTGACAACAATCAACCCAAAATAAATTATACCTATAAGGAGAAAAATGAATAACTTTCAATCTTCAATAGACAGTCTTTGCCTAACTGCCTCATATAAAAAAGTGCCACAGGCCACAGAAACATTTAAGGATTCTATTTCGCCCAATAGTGGCAGTTTCGCTTTTGCATCAGCTACTTTTAAAATAGATGGGTTTATGCCCTTACCTTCAGAACCCATGATAATGGCACATGGTTCATTAAAAGAAATATCATAAAGTGTATTGTTAGTTTTTTCTGTAGCGGCGATCACTTTTATACCAGAAGATTGCATGTAAAATACGGCATCCTTAATGTGGTCCACTTTACAGATAGGTACTTTAAAAACTGCACCGGCGCTGGTTTTAATCGTATCGCCATTAACGGGAGCACCTCCCTTTTTTTGTATGATAATGCCATCTACACCCGTGCATTCGGCAGTTCGAATAATGGCGCCAAAATTACGTACATCACTTAATTGGTCTAAGAGTAAAAAGAGTGGTGTTTTTCCAGATTCAATAACATTTAAAACCAAATCTTCCAAATCGTGAAAAGCAATAGGGGATATTTGGGCGACCACCCCTTGATGGTTCTTTTTGGTCAATCGATTAAGCTTCTCGGCTGGGACATAAGACGAATTAATGGCCTGTTTTCTCAAAAGAGCCTCCAATTCACCAAATAGCTCGCCTCTTAAGCCTTTTTGTAAAAACACCTTATCTATGCTCTCGCCAGCATTAATAGCTTCTATAACCGCTCGTATACCGAATATTTGCGTTTGGTTTTGCATGGGGTAAAGGTATAAAAAAATGGGACTCATGATTTTAATTCGGTCATTAATCCATGGATAAACAGTCATTTTATTTAAAATTAAATATCCGTTTATTTAAAACTACAATTTTCACTATATTAGGAACGACTAATTCAAAAAAAAATTATAATGAAAAAAAATTTCAAAATAGTAGTCATGCTCCTTGGTGCTATTCTGTTTCATAATGTTTCTTTTGGGCAGAATACATTAAAAGAATCTAACTTTGGACCAAATATTTATGATTATTTAAATAAACATAAGGACAAATATCCGTTTTCACCCTCGGATATTGCAGATATTAGGATTAATAGAGAGGTGGTTTCCAGAAAGACGGATATCACCCGTTATTACTTAAATCAGACGTATCAGGGCATAAAGATCTACAATGCCATTTCCGTAGTGGGGGTGAAGAACAATAAAATATTTCATTTTGCCAATAAATTTAAAACAAATATTAGAGAAAAGATTAATGTCCGGAGCCCTTCATTAACAATGGAGCAGGCCATCCAGCAGGCGGTATCCCATTTCAAATTAGGCCCGGTTAGTGGGCTGCAATTAATCGAAACGGATCAGGGCAAATACATCTTTTCAAAGGCTGGAATTTCTAAAGAAAATATTCCTGTTGAGTTGGTATATGCGCCACTAGAGGACGGCACCCTAAGGCTTGCCTGGAACTTAAGTATTTATACCATGGATGGAGCACATTGGTGGAGTATGAGGATAGATGCTATAAATGGTGACATTCTGGATGTTAACGATTGGGTCATAAAATGCCGGTTTGGACAGGATCGAACTCATGTTGTGCTACATGGTGTTCAAAACAATACGAAATCTTTTAATTTGTTTAAAGCCAGTTCCTTTATGGTGAATGATGGATCCGAGTACACGGTGTTTGCCCTGCCTTTGGAAAATCCATTGGAAGGTTCCAGAAGTATAGTGGCCAATCCTGCGGATGGGACGGCCTCCCCATATGGATGGCATGATACCGATGGGGTGGCGGGACCGGAATACACAATTACCAGAGGAAATAACGTATGGGCACTTGAAGATGTGGCTAATGATGATCTTGATGAATCTGAACCAACAACAATCGGGGATTCCCCGGATGGAACGGCAGGTTTGGATTTTAATTTTCCCTTAGATTTAAGTCAGGAGCCCATGGTGTATCAAGACGCGGCAACCACCAATCTGTTCTATATAAACAATATGTTACATGATATTTTATATAATCATGGATTTGATGAGGCCAGTGGTAATTTTCAGGAGAATAATTATGGGAATGGAGGTGTGGCCGGAGATTATGTTATTGCGGAAGCCCAGGATGGCGCAGGGGTGGATAATGCCAATTTTGCTACACCACCGGATGGTTCTAATCCGGTAATGCAAATGTATTTGTTTGATACACCTATCCCACCACTATTGAATATTAACGGCGGTACGCTGGCAGGGGAATATTTGGCCGTATTGCCTTCTGATGGTGAGGGTGATGATGGTGTAGGAAATATTACCAGACCCACCGATGTGCCTATTACAGCCGATCTTGTTATTGTTGACGATGGCACGGCTGCCGGAGAAGAGGGATGCAATGCCTTGACAAACGGTGCAGCAGTAAGTGGCAAAATAGCCTTAATTAGACGAGGAAGCTGTAATTTTACGGTTAAAATACAAAATGCACAGGATGCGGGAGCCGTAGCCGTTATTGTGGCCAACCATAACAATCCGACTAACGATCCCAATTACAGCGAATATGTGGCGATGTACGGGGTTACCGATCCGCCTTTTACCATTCCTTCCATATTTATTAATTATACGGACGGACAAGCCTTTTTTGATGCCATTGGCAATGGTGAAACCATTAACGCGACCATCGTGAACAATCAGGGCGTTCAATTGGATGGGAGTTTGGATAATGGGATTATTATTCATGAATACGCTCACGGCATTTCTACGAGACTCACCGGTGGCGCCAGCACTTCTGACTGTTTGGAGTCCACCTTCCAGGCGGGTGAGGGCTGGTCGGACTGGTTTGCTTTAATGCTCACGATGAAGTCTTCTGATGTGGGTACAGATGGCAGAGGTATTGGGAATTATGCCTTCTCACAGCCTGTAGATGGTCCTGGAATCAGATTCCGAAGATACAGTACCGATTTTGCCATAAATGATTATACCTATGGCGATACCAACGACAATACGGAAATAGGGACAGACCCCGATACCGGTGACCCCATCATCTTAAATCGGTTTATTTATTATCACGGTGAGATTTGGGCCAATATGCTTTGGGATTTAACCTGGGCCTATATCGATAAATATGGTTTTGATTCCGATTTGTTTAATGGTTCCGGTGGTAATAACAGAGTGTTGAACGTGGTGATCGAGGGATTAAAATTGCAGGGGTGTAACCCTGAATATTTAGAAGCCCGGGATGCCATTCTTGCGGCAGATGTAGCCTTATACAATGGAGCGGACCAATGTTTAATATGGGAAGTTTTTGCCAGAAGAGGTCTTGGCGTTAATGCGAGCGAAGGCATACCGTTTAAATTAGAAGATCAGGTTGAGGATTTTACTACACCGGATCCCGGTGATCCTTCTTTGGCTAATTGTACCACATTGAGTACATCGACGGTAGCCTTTAAAAATTATAAAGTGTATCCCAATCCCGCCAGGAACCAGATAACCATAGAGGCCTATACCAATCTGGGTGAGGTGTCCGTACAGTTAATGGATATCAATGGAAGGATTGTATTGAGAAAAGATAATGAGAGCCTGAATGGAAAGCTTATTCTGGCTGTTAAACATGTGAATCCGGGCTTGTATCTTCTGAATATTAAAGGGGATAACGGGAATGCGGTCGAAAAGGTGATCATCCATTGATGTCAATAAAAAATAACATGAATATGATAGGGGTATCCTTCTAAATGATGGGCTCAACTCCTTGATAATGGGCTTTAAATCCCGAATTTCTAATTTGAGTTTCATCAAAAAGCGGAAAAGATCTAAATCGAACTATAAGCTTCAAGCCTAGAGTGAATTGATAGTGTATCTTTTCCGTTTTCAATATAAAACAAATCTAAAGGAGTGATTTTCGAAATAAAATGGTATCGAGCAGGAGTTTAAGAACTAAAATTTGATTCTTGATACCTACCAAAGGCAGGCAGCTAATTTATTTCATTTCATTCCATAAATTAACTCGAACCTGCCTACCCCGGTCAGGCGGGTTGACAAATTTTATTCAAAATCCACAACGAGTGATAGTATTAGTATTTCATTGAGAATGAAGTTTTGTTAAATTCCATACTGAATAATTTAAGACCATAAAAAAAACCACTTTACGTGGTTTTTTTTATGGAAGAAATCCTAAGGATTTCTGATGTTTTGTTTTAAGGCTTAACCTTCAAAGACAACCGTACCGGTATCTACATCTGTTACAGTATAATTTGAACCGGAGATGGTAAGAACAAATTTTACCAGATAGGCATCTGGATTATTTTGAACATACCCTCCTGTTGCGGTGTCCCATACGCCTGTTAAATCCAAGGTTTCAAGAACTACACCCGGCTTTGCAAAGGTAAGAACCGCTGGAATATCAATAGGTTCAGCCGGAGGTGCGGTACCACCGGAGGACCAAAAACTAGGGATTAACCAGTAATCACCGTCCGGTAAATCGCCCGGGGAAAATCTAATTTCCTCTGGACAGCTGCTATAGCTCGCTCCAATAAAATTAAAATCGGCATCATAAATTTCAAGATCGAGATCGAAATCACATAGATGATGTTCATGGCCATCTGCATCTAAATATATAGCATCCCAATCCATTTTAAAGACAAAATCATCTGATGTTGAATTTTCAATATTTAGGCTAACAGTAGGTGTACCGATAACTTCATAAATATCTGGTACAGCTGCAGGAGAAATTTGTAATTCTAAATTTTCAGAACCTTCTACTAAGATGTCATCTTTTATGGATATCTCCATTGTTGTAGAAGTCTGATAAGCAGGAACAACTGCACTACTTACTTCAAAATCTGCTTCTGTAGCACTACCACCAATTTGGGTTGCAACAAAAGTCGTAGTTGTTTTTATAGGTTTATCCAAATTAATAGTTATGGTAGTAGTTGGTGAACCAGATTCATTAATAGATGAAGAAGCTATTGTAGCTGTAACCATTGGTTTAGCACTTTCATCAATGACAGGTTCAACATCATAATTATCACAACTAGTAATAACACTTGTTAGGACAAGAAACCCTAGAATATATTTGAAATTTTTCATGTTAATTTTTTTTGAGTTATTGTCTTGTATAAGTTGAGGTCCAGGCTCCTGGCCAATTACCTGTAAAAGTTTGACGGTGATTTAATATAAGTACGCCATTCTCAGCATCCCAGGTGCCACTTAGAATAGTTCCTAAATCTAAGAAACCATAAGTTAAGTCGTTTGTAGGGATTATTTCTCCACAGAGTTCAACTATGTTACCACTATTATACAAACCTGTATTTGCAGTACATTGATCTAAGAAATAGCCATCGGCAGATTCAAGAAACCAAGAACCATCAGCATTTTGAGTAATAGTTGCTAATTTTGAGGGACTACAGGCATCATTGGTTACCAAATAGGTTCCAGACAAGTCTGCAAAACATTGATAAATAATAGTAAGTTTAGTGTTTTTAGAGCTTGTTATAACATTGGTACCATTAACGTCTGTAAATTTTAAAGTAATTATTGGTGCAACCTCAAGTGGAGGATCAATACCATCTGTAATAATACTAAGCGGAATTGTTCCGATATAGTTATTTGATTTAGTAAGCGTAATCGATGTAGTAGACAAGGCGTTATAGTGAACGCCTTCAATGGCTGTTGTATTAGCAGCATCAACAGCTATTGAAAGGTTTACATCTTCGGTATAACCAACCATGTTAGGACCTTGAAGTTCAATATTAACAAGTGCGGTTACAATACTGCCATCGGCAACGGCACTAACGGTTTGGTTTAAATTAGAAAAACTCGTAAAATTTGGTCCATCATCGAAAGAGTCAGCTAGGTTCTCATCATCGAGGAGACATGAGTTAAATGATACTCCTAAAACCATGAGTAACATTAAGGGTTTTATTATATTTTTCATATGTCTATATTTTTATATTAGTCAATTACTGCATCCAAAAGGTGTGTCTGTCGAATGCTCCATTATTGCCCTGAGTGGGAACGTTTGCTGAATTTGTTGCATACTCTGATTCTGGATACAACAAATTAGATGGAAATGTTGTTGATAGAGCTCCTGTTGGAATAGGGATAAAAGAGGGGAAATTGGTTCTTACTCTGTCCATCCATACTTCAAATCCAGAAATCATACCTATTGCAATCCATTTTTGGGTAATAATGGCCTCTATTTCTTTTCCATTAGCTACTGCAGTATTCCAATTAATAAGATTATTTAATGAAGTTGATTCATAAGTTGCTGCTGCCGTGGCAGGGGTAGGAACATCTAATTCAGCACAAGATGCTGCTATTGCAGCTTTGTATAAAGCTCCAGCATCTCCAGGCATAAAGCCTCTTTGTACAGCTTCTGCTTGTAAAAACAGAGACTCGGATCCTGCCATCACAAATAGTCTTTGTGAACTACTTTTCAATAGTCCGGGGCCTAAAGCTGATGTGGCCTCAGACCTGAGGTCATTTGTATAAACATTTTGAGGTATACCACGTATTTCACCGTCACTAACGGCTGGAGTAAATAATCGGGTGGTCCTAGGATCATCGTTGTCTTTTAAAAAGTTTACATAAACTTCATTACCGCGTGTAGCTAAATGATTTTGTGCAGGTGTAGTACTGCCTGCATTAAAACCATGTACCGTATAAAAAGGATTTTGTTGATCAGTTTGATCGGCATAACCAGGGTCAATAGATGCGGTACCAACTAAAAATCCAATACCATTACCGCTAATTTCACTAAATTTTGTGCTTAAATTCTCTCCGGTATTGACCTGACGCAACAGCATTCTTAATTTTAAGGTATTTGCAAATTGCTTCCATCTGAGCATATTACCTACAAACATCGCATCAATTGTTTGAGGATTTATAGTTCCAGTTGGCGCATTGTCTATCATATCGATGGCAACATTCAACTCATCATAGATTGCGTCATAAACAGCTTTGTCCTCATCATAGGTAGGTTGTGTGTTATTACCTCTCCCAAAAGCGTCACTATAGGGAATATCTCCATAGGTGTCTACAAGCATAGCAAAATGAAAGGTTTTCATTATTTTCGCAATAGCCTTATAATAGTCATAGCCATCCTCCTCAAAGTTTTCAATCAAATGATATGGGTAAAGAGTCAATCTATAAGTATTCTCCCAACAACGTTCATAAGTTGTATTTAAAATTAAGTATTGTTGCTCAGGTTCGTACCATACACGGTCACCGGCATCAGAAATAACGCCAGCATGTATACCTCCAATAAGATTGAAAGAAATATCGGAGTCATTTGAAATACTTGCACGCCACAACATATCGGCGGAGTTTTTTTGAGCAGCCGGAAGTAATAATTCCGGTGAGGCATTAGAAGGACTCGAAGAACTTCCATTAACGTCCAAATATTCATCACTGCAAGACAATATTAGTAGCAGTGCGATGATACCTGTTATATATTTTATGTTTTTCATATTAACAATTTTTTAAAATTTTAAACTCATTTTAAATCCGTAAGTACCTGTAGGAGGTGCTTGATCTGATGATCCTATACCTGTATAACCATTTGATGTTGGATAGCCGGCACCTGCTCCAATACCATAATTAGCTTCATTTCCGGAGTTTATTGAAAATTCAGGATCTGTATAAATATTTTCAGCTGCTCGCCACATAATTAAGTTGTTGGCAACAAAGCCAATTGTTATTCCATCGAAAGGTGTTCTGTCAAGAAATTTTTCAGGTAAAGTATAGTCTAATGCTATTTCCCTGATTTTAACGGCGGATGCATCTACGACATAGTTCTCTTTTATTTCATTAAATGAGGTTTGCCAAAAGTTTCTGGTGCCATCTGTAGTAGGTCTATCCGTATTTTCTACATAAACAGGGTTTTCAGATGTTCCAGTATTATAAACCGAATTTGGAAAAATAAAAGGTTGCCTGTTAGTAGATACACTGTTTTTAGTTAAACCAGCAAATTCCAAAATTTCAACCAAGGTACTATAGAATACATGTCCAGTTTTATAATCGGCTACAGCTCTTAAGGATAAGCCTTTATATGCTAATTTAGTAGATAATCCTGCAATAATTTTGGGAACGGTAGTTCCTAAATTCAGAAGTTCACTTGTTGGAGCTGGATTACCGTTGGCTTCAACTATAATTCTTCCCTGAGGATCGCGTTTATAACCAGGTGCGTACAATGAAGGAAACGGTTGACCTACTTCAGCAAAAATAGTTGCTGTGTTGGTAAATCCGGTTCCGACTTGAATCCGATTGGCTCCTTCACTTAAAGAAATCACTTCAGATTCATTGAAAGTATAGGTGAAGCCTACATCCCATCTGAAATCTTCTGTTTTAATGGGAACTAAGGATAAATCTATTTCAACACCTTTGTTTTGAATTTCACCAATATTGGTTAAGTAAGATGCAGCTCCAGACGCCGAAGAAGCTGCAGAAAAATTAATTTGGTCTTCTGCTTTTACAAAATAATAATTGGCATCGAGTGTAATACGTTGTTTGAAAAATTCAGCTCTAAACCCAGCTTCTGTAGAATATGAAAATTCAGGACTTAAATTAGGATCAACAGCAATAGTTGTTGGCCTCAAACCAGGGTTGGCGAAAGGAAATCCAATGGGTACGATAAAGTTTTCATTAATACTACCTATACCAGCATCATTACCAACCTTAGCATAACTTGCATTAAATTTTAAATAATCTAAAAAGCCTCCTTTTAGGCTTTCAAATGCATCAGTGGCTATGAAAGATATACCACCACTATAGTAATCATAAGTATTATTTTGAACTGGTAGAGTTGATGAGGTATCTTGTCGCCAAGAACCAGTTAAAAATAGATAATCTCTAAAACCAAGAGTTAAATCACCTAAATAAGAATATAATCTTTTTTGTGTGTTACTTTGTGGAGAAGAAAAATTGAGGCTGTTAAATGATAAGTTTCCTGTTCTCACATTGACGTTAAAAATCTCATCAGTAAATAGATTATTACCAATAATATTCATTTGGTTGCTTCTAAACGATTCCAAGTGAGTTCCAAGAATTAACCGCAAATTAAAATCATTATTAATTTGTTTTTCAATGTTGAATAATAGATCTGAATTCAACCTAAAGTTATTGCTTGAAGCGTCTAAAACTGCACTGACACCATCATCTGGTCTAGTATATGAGGTAGGTGTATAAGTATAACCTTCTTGAATGTTTTTTCTTTCACTGTTAAACCATGTGCCTCCTAAGCTATAGGTTGCAGATAACCAGTCAGTAAAAGAGAACTTTAAATTAGCAATGGCTTGTAACCGATTGGAGCGGTTAGTGTCCCTATTTTGATCTATGATATGGTACGGATTTCTAAAATAAGCATTAAAATAGGTTTCAGGAGTCGAAAATTTGTCAGTCCTCCAATTTTGATAATCACTTAATCTATAATGAGCAGGAGTGTTTAATAAAATTCTATAAAAACTGCCGTCCTCTGGGCTTGGTCCAGCAACATCATATTTATCTTGAAAGAAAGCGACGGAAGTACTAGACTCTAAATTGCCATAATTCCTTGTAGCATTAAACCTAAAATTATCTCGCCAATATTTATCACCAGGAACAATTCCAGTTTTATCTACACGCTGAGCAGAAAAAAAGTAGGTAGAGTTATCATCACCTCCACTTATGGATAGCGAGTTTTGTGTAGTAATACCTGTCTCAAAAAAACTTTCTCTGCCTTTTCTTACTGGAGCATAACGAAGTTCTTGAAAGGTTCCATCTGATAGAACAGGTCCAACTTGTCTAATCGTTCCATCATATCGTGGACCCCAGCTTTCATTTTCGTCTGGAGTATAATCAAAATTATTAGAAGATCCACTTCCAAATTCACTTTGAGTTTCTGGGAAAAATTTAAGTATTTCGAAAGTAACTGCAGAATTTACGGATACATTAAGTTTTTCATTTTTGTTTCCTCTTTTAGTTGTAATAATTAATGCTCCATTGGCACCAGCAGAACCATATAAGGTAACAGAAGAAGCTCCTTTTAATATGTTAACCGATTCGATATCGTTAGGATTTATATCTCCTAATGAAGAACTTGATTGTGGAACTCCATCAACAACAATCAAAGCGTCATTGTTTCCTGTTAAAGAATTGCTTGCCCTCAATCTAACAGTTGAATTTGGTTTAACACCATTATCACTAAAATTCACGTTCAAGCCAGATGCCTTACCAACTAGTGCAGATACAGCATTAACTGGTGCTGCTTGAACAATAGCATCGGTTTCAACAACAGTAGTGGCATATGCAAGTTCTTTAGGTTTACGTTTTATACCTAAAGCGGTAACAATAACCTCATCAAGCACAGATGCATCCTCCTGCATTGTAACATTAATAATATCTGAAGACCCAACAGTGATTTCTTTCGTAGAATATCCCACAAAACTAAATACCAAGACATCTCCTTGGTTAGTTGTTATAGAATAATTACCATCGAAATCGGTGGAGGTGCCAGTGGAAGTACCTCTAATTAAGACAGTTGTTCCCGGTAGAGGTAATCCGCTATCATCTGAAACAGTACCGGTAATTGTCTTTTCTTGTGCAGTAGCAAACTGCACAACTAGCGCAAGACAAAGCGCTAGCATTCCGCTAAACTTTGTTTTCATTTTTTAATTATTTGAATTAGTCAGTGTCAAAAGTCTTAATAAAAAGTTAATAAAACAACAAATTTGAGTTAAAAATTAATATTTCATTTAGATCGAAATACATTTTTCTTAGAAAATCAATTCTTTTTTATAGATATAAGTTGCTGTTTTAACAAATCGCTTTCAATTCCCTAAAGTCTTTCATGTGTTTGTTATGCAAGCATAACAACTTGTTTGTTAATGGATTGTTAATATTGTGTAAAGATGCTTAAGGCTAAATTTTAACTGAATTTATTAAAAAGAAGAAGTTAAGCTTAAATGGATTTTAGAATTGGATAATTTGAATTTTTTATTTTCACTTTTTCCATTAGCGTAAACGAACTTAAATAACCCAGATTTTGTTAAAAGGCCAAATCCAAATCCAAATCCAAATAGCTTTTCTTTAGTGGCAATGATTTTGTTTTCAAAATAGGCAGCATCGATTATTGTATGCGCATATATTGAATTGCTCATTTTATATCGGTATTCAGTATTAATTAAACCAAATAATGAGGCATAGAGACTGTTTTCTTCAAATCCTCTAATGGTATTCATGCCTCCAAATCGTAACAATTCATTTTCGAAATAACTATCTGAATTTACACTAGCTCCGTTAAATCTTAAATAAAGACTGTTTCTAATATTGAAACCTATAATTTTTAGAGCGTCAATAGTATATTTTGTTTGACTTTCTGAAATATCAATGGTCTTTCTTTTTCCAAAGAGGGTTTCAATATATAATGTTGAATTTATAGGAAACAACAAATCGTCTGGTTTAAGATTGATATATTGGTAAGCAAAGGCATAGTAATTGGCATTAAGGTCAGTTATTGTAGAGGTGGAGTTTTTAAGGAGGTTATTTGATTTTGTGCCATTGATGCCTGAGTAGATTTTATGTCTAGAGTTAATTTGATATTGAAGCCTTATCGATTGATTTGCGTTGGTAAAGGAGGAATCTCGTTTAAAAAGATATAGCTGGATATCCAATCCAACGGGAGATCTAAATAAATAAGGAAGGGACAGGTTGGCTTCAAAGGTTTTTTGGTCGTTTTCATCGCTTTTATACAAAAGCCTAAAAGTTTCACCATAGTTTAGGTTATTGGAGAGGTTTAAGTTTAGATACCCATCAAATTCAATAGTACCAGAGTCTTCGTTTGAACCAAAACCTAAAAAACCATCAAAATTATTGCTCTTGGTTTTTTCAATATATAAATAGAGAGTAGTGGAGTCTTTTGAAAATAAAACTTCGGGGGGCTTAATTTGACTGGCAAATTTTAAATCGTTCAGTCTTTTGGTTTTAGTCTTAATGGTCGTTAAGTCGAAAGTTTGTTTGGGATTAATTTTTAAATAATGTTTTAAATAAGACTTAGGGAATTTATCGTAACCTTTTATTACGATATTGTCAATGTGTCTTTTTTGATCAAAGGCTTCAATTATTAAACTAGCTTTTAGGTTTTTGCCGTCAATCGATATGTTAGATAGTTTAAGCTTAGTGAATGGATAGCCTTTGTTCACTATTTTTGAGTTCATAATCCATAGAGTGTTTTCAACTTGATTAAAGGGCACCTCAAAATAGTTTTCATTGACATTGCTGGATATTGAATTTAGGACATCAATATCAATTACAGTTTTGTCATAATATATATATATGGTGTTGAATTTTTGATTTATTTGGATTTTGGCAGTAAAAAAAGAGTCGTTATCCTTTTCAATATATTTCAAATCATTTTCAATATAGCCTTGTTTGTAAAGTGTATTTTGAATGGCATGCACCTCATTTATTATGGATTGATAATTGGGGTGAATTTTTAAATAACCCAATGAATCAATTTTTGTAGTTTCTGCTTGGTTTTTTCCTTCAATTTTAAGCCTTAAATTTTGGCTATTAATTTTCGAAGAAAAAAAGACATATAATATAAGGACTAAAAAGGTGGTTTTTTGCACGTTTATTTATTCTTGAATAAATCTTAAAAACTACATAATGTTACTGGTTACTGTAAAGTAAACACAATGTAAATCTAACGTAAAATAGATACTAATAATATAACGACTTAACTTATTTTTCGATTCACTTAAAAATTAATGATTTAGGGTTTGAATAATTCATTTTAATTTCTACCTTTGCAGCCCTCTAAGAAGAGGATTTTTAAATTTATATAATAATTTATGCCAACAATTTCACAATTAGTAAGAACAGGAAGAGCCAAAATAACCAAGAAGAGTAAATCGGCTGCTTTAAATTCTTGTCCTCAAAGACGTGGCGTATGTACCCGTGTTTACACTACAACACCTAAGAAACCAAATTCCGCTATGCGTAAGGTAGCTAGGGTAAGGTTAACTAATGGTAACGAGGTGAACGCATACATTCCAGGAGAAGGACACAATTTACAAGAGCACTCGATAGTATTGGTTAGAGGTGGAAGGGTAAAGGATTTACCGGGAGTTAGATATCATATTGTGCGTGGTGCTTTGGATACTGCTGGTGTGCAAGGTAGAACGCAACGTAGATCTAAGTACGGTGCTAAACGCCCTAAAAAGTAATTAAACTTTAAGAAGAAGACATGAGAAAAAGACAAGCTAAAAAGAGACCACTTTTACCAGACCCAAGATTTAACGATCAGTTGGTAACACGTTTTGTGAACAACATGATGTGGGATGGTAAGAAGTCTGTAGCGTTTAAGGTATTCTACGATGCGATTGATATTGTAGATGCTAAGAAAACTGATGAAGAAAAATCGGCTTTAGAAATTTGGAAGGACGCTTTATCTAATGTAATGCCTCACGTAGAAGTACGTAGTCGTCGTGTTGGTGGTGCTACATTCCAAATTCCAATGCAAATTCGTCCAGATCGAAAAATTTCAACTGCCATGAAGTGGTTAATCGGTTACTCTCGTAAGCGTAACGAAAAATCAATGGCACAACGTTTAGCAGCTGAGATCTTAGCAGCAGCTAAAGAAGAAGGCGCGGCAGTTAAAAAACGAGTAGATACTCATAAAATGGCAGAAGCTAACAAAGCTTTCTCTCACTTTAGATTTTAATTAGGACATGGCAAGAGATTTAAAATATACTAGGAATATAGGTATTGCTGCGCATATAGATGCAGGAAAAACAACAACTACAGAGCGTATCCTTTACTATACCGGTGTATCGCACAAAATAGGTGAGGTACATGATGGTGCAGCTACTATGGACTGGATGGAGCAAGAACAAGAAAGAGGTATTACCATTACTTCTGCTGCGACTACCTGTACATGGAATTTCCCATTGGAAAATGGTCAGCCAATCGATGATACAAAAGGATATCACTTTAACATTATTGATACCCCTGGTCACGTTGACTTTACCGTTGAGGTTAACCGTTCGCTACGTGTATTGGATGGTTTGGTATTCTTGTTTAGTGCAGTAGATGGTGTTGAGCCACAATCTGAAACTAACTGGAGGCTAGCAGATAATTACAAGGTGCCTCGTATAGGTTTTGTTAACAAAATGGACCGTCAGGGCTCTAACTTTTTAGGGGTTTGTCAACAGGTTAAGGATATGTTGAAGTCTAACGCAGTGCCAATTGTATTAAATATTGGTGATGAGGCAGACTTTAAAGGAATTATCGATTTGGTAAAAAACCGTGCTATTGTTTGGCATGATGAAACCCAGGGAGCTACTTTTGATGTTATTGAAATTCCCGAAGAATTAAAAGAAGAAGCCCATAAGTATCGTGCACTTTTAATAGAAGAAGTAGCTACTTATGATGAAAATCTTTTAGAAAAATTTATGGAAGATGAAGATTCTATTACAGAAGAAGAAGTGCACGCTGCGCTTAGAGCTGCTGTAATGGATATGGCTATCATTCCTATGATTTGTGGGTCTTCATTTAAAAATAAAGGGGTACAGTTCTTATTGGATGCTGTTTGTCGTTACTTACCTTCTCCATTAGATAGAGATAATATTGTAGGAACAAATCCAGATACAGGTGCTGAAATATCGCGTAAGCCAGATGCTAAAGAACCATTTTCCGCTTTAGCATTTAAAATTGCTACCGATCCTTTCGTAGGACGTTTGGCATTCTTCCGTGCATACTCAGGACGTTTAGATGCAGGATCTTATATCTTGAACAACCGTTCAGGTAAAAAAGAGCGTATTTCTCGTATTTACCAAATGCACTCAAATAAACAAAATGCTATTGAATATATTGAAGCTGGAGATATAGGGGCTGCAGTAGGATTCAAAGATATTAAGACAGGTGATACCATGTCTGATGAAAAACACCCTATAGTATTGGAATCCATGGATTTCCCAGATCCAGTAATTGGTATTGCTGTTGAGCCAAAAACTAAAGCTGATGTAGATAAACTAGGTATGGCTTTAAGTAAATTGGCTGAAGAAGATCCAACATTTACTGTTAGAACCGATGAGGCTTCAGGGCAAACCATTATTTCTGGTATGGGTGAGCTTCACTTGGATATTATTGTAGACCGTTTAAGACGTGAATTTAAGGTTGAAGTAAACCAAGGTCAGCCACAAGTAGAGTATAAAGAAGCGATTACACAACTTGCCGAGCACAGAGAAGTTTACAAAAAGCAATCTGGTGGACGTGGTAAATTCGCAGATATTGTATTTAAACTTGAACCAGCCGAAGAAGGTAAGCAAGGTCTTGAGTTTGTATCAGAGATTAAGGGAGGTAACATTCCTAAGGAATTTATTCCTTCTGTTGAAAAAGGATTTAAAGAAGCCATGAAGAATGGTCCATTGGCAGGTTACGAAGTAGATGCTATGAAAGTAACATTAACGGATGGATCTTATCACGATGTAGATTCTGATCAGTTATCGTTTGAATTAGCTGCTAAGATAGGATTTAAAGCTGCTGCAAAAGCTGCAAAAGCTGTAATTATGGAACCTATTATGAAATTGGAGGTATTGACTCCAGAAGAAAACATGGGTGACATTGTAGGAGACCTTAACCGTCGTCGTGGTCAAGTAAATGATATGAGCGATAGAGCAGGATCTAAAGTTGTAAAAGCCAATGTGCCATTATCTGAAATGTTCGGTTATGTAACATCACTACGTACATTATCATCTGGTCGCGCAACATCAACTATGGAATTTTCACATTATGCTGAAACACCTTCTAATATATCTGAAGAAGTAATCAAGGCAGCTAAAGGCGTTGAAGTTTAAAAACTAAGAACATGAGTCAGAAAATCAGAATAAAATTAAAATCTTACGATCACAACTTGGTAGATAAATCTGCCGATAAGATTGTAAAAACAGTAAAGAGTACAGGTGCTGTAGTAACTGGTCCTATTCCATTACCAACGCACAAGAAAATTTTCACTGTATTACGTTCTCCACACGTAAACAAGAAATCTAGAGAGCAATTCCAATTAAGTTCATTTAAGCGCTTATTGGATATCTACTCTTCTTCATCAAAAACTATCGATGCTTTGATGAAGCTTGAATTACCAAGTGGCGTAGAAGTAGAGATAAAAGTATAGTTTGTTATTCCGAACATGTTTCGGAATCTTACATGTCCCACCGATGCGGTCGCGGGAAAAACGGAAAAATACATTTCAGGGACGAAAAGTATTTTGTCCCTGAAATATTTTAAATAGTAAATTAATTATTAACAAGATTGTAGACAAGTATCTGCAATCGTAAATCAAAAATCAGTATGTCTGGGTTAATTGGAAAAAAAATCGGTATGACCAGCATCTTCGACGAAAACGGGAAAAATATTCCCTGTACTGTAATCGAAGCTGGACCATGTATCGTTACCCAAGTCAGAACCAAAGAAGTTGATGGCTATGAAGCAGTTCAGCTTGGTTTCGATGACGCGACAGAAAAAAGCGCTACTAAGGCAGACTTAGGTCATGCTAAAAAAGCGGGTACTTCTGTAAAACGCAAAGTCGTAGAATTTAAGGGTTTTGACGAGGAGTACAAGTTAGGTGATGCAATCACCGTAGAACATTTCAACGAAGGAGAATTTGTTGATATTGCAGGAACGTCAAAAGGAAAAGGTTTCCAAGGTGTTGTAAAGCGTCATGGCTTTGGAGGAGTAGGTCAGTCTACCCACGGGCAACACAACCGTTTAAGAGCACCAGGTTCTATTGGAGCTGCATCTTACCCTGCGAGAGTATTCAAAGGCATGAAAATGGCCGGAAGAATGGGTGGAGTAAAAGTGAAAGTTCAAAATTTAAGGGTTTTAAAAGTAGTTCCAGAAAAGAACTTACTTGTTGTTAAAGGTTGTGTGCCTGGACACAAAAACGCTTATGTAATTATTAGAAAGTAATGAAAGTAGCAGTTTTAGATATAAACGGAAAAGACACTGGTAGAAAAGCCGAGCTTTCTAAAGAAGTGTTTGCTATTGAGCCTAATAATCATGCAGTGTATTTAGATGTTAAGCAATACTTAGCTAACCAAAGACAAGGGACTCACAAGTCTAAGGAAAGAAGTGAGATTGCAGGAAGTACACGTAAGATTAAAAAACAAAAAGGTACTGGTACAGCTAGAGCAGGTAGTATTAAGTCTGGAGTGTTTAAAGGTGGTGGGCGTATGTTTGGTCCAAGGCCTAGAAATTATAGCTTCAAACTTAATAAGAATTTAAAGCGTTTAGCACGTAAATCGGCTTTAAGTATCAAAGCTAACGAGAAGTCGATAGTTGTTTTGGAGGACTTCAATTTTGATGCACCTAAAACCAAAAACTTTACTGCGGTTTTAAAGGCTTTAGACTTAGAAAACAAAAAATCTTTGTTTGTGTTGGGTGGCTCAAATAATAATGTATATTTGTCATCGCGTAATTTAAAAGGCTCTGAAGTTATAACAAACTCAGAATTAAATACTTACAAGATTTTAAATGCTAATCAAGTAGTGCTTTTAGAAGGCGCATTAGAAGGAATAGAATCAAATTTAAGTAAATAGAAACCATGAGTATCTTAATTAAACCTATAATTACTGAAAAGGCGACAGCAGATAGCGAGATGAAAAATTGCTATTGGTTTTCAGTGAACCCAAAGGCGAACAAGATAGAAATTAAACAAGCGGTTGAGGCTGCTTATGGTGTTTCTGTTGAAAAAGTTCGTACAATAAATGTCCGTCCAGATAGAAGAACACGTTATACAAAAACGGGTATTCAACATGGTAAAACAAACGCTGTGAAAAAAGCGGTTGTACAACTGGCGGAAGGTGAAATGATTGATTTATACAGTAACATGTAATTAGACAACAATGTCAGTAAGAAAATTAAAACCAATCACACCAGGGCAGCGTTTTAGAGTAGTAAATGGATTTGACGCCATTACTACTGATAAGCCGGAGAAAAGTTTATTGGCTCCGAAAAAAAGGTCTGGTGGTAGAAACAGTCAAGGAAAAATGACCATGCGTTACATAGGTGGTGGTCATAAGAAAAAGTATCGTATTATCGATTTTAAACGTAACAAAACTGGTATTCCAGCCGAGGTTAAAACGATAGAATACGATCCAAACAGAACCGCTTTTATTGCCTTATTGAACTATCAAGATGGTGAGAAAAGATACATTATTGCTCAAAATGGTTTACAGGTTGGGCAAAATGTTGTGTCTGGTAACGAGGGTATTGCTCCTGAAATTGGAAACGCTATGCCATTAAGTCAAATTCCATTAGGAACTATTATTTCTTGTGTGGAGTTGCGTCCAGGTCAAGGTGCTGTAATGGCTCGTAGTGCTGGGGCTTTTGCCCAGTTAATGGCTAGGGATGGCAAATTTGCTACTATTAAATTACCTTCTGGTGAGACCCGTTTAGTGTTGACTACTTGTATGGCTACTATAGGGGTTGTTTCTAACTCAGACCATCAGTTGCTTATCTCTGGTAAAGCTGGTAGAACGAGATGGTTAGGTAGAAGACCGCGTACTAGACCAGTAGTAATGAACCCAATCGATCACCCAATGGGTGGTGGTGAAGGACGTGCTTCTGGAGGTCACCCAAGATCTAGAAAAGGTATCCCAGCTAAAGGTTATAGAACACGTTCTAAAACTAAAGCAAGTAATAAATATATTGTAGAACGTAGAAAGAAATAAGACATGGCAAGATCATTAAAAAAAGGACCTTACGTTCATTATAAATTAGAAAGAAAAGTTGCTGCAAACGTAGAAGCTAACAAAAAAACGGTAATCAAA
This sequence comes from Aestuariivivens sp. NBU2969, assembly GCF_019931125.1. Classification (NCBI taxonomy): domain Bacteria; kingdom Pseudomonadati; phylum Bacteroidota; class Flavobacteriia; order Flavobacteriales; family Flavobacteriaceae; genus Aestuariivivens; species Aestuariivivens sp. NBU2969. The sequence continues at coordinate 225,948 of NZ_JAIOUU010000003.1, read as the reverse complement.
ACTTGGTCTAGAGCTAGTATGATTACGCCTGATTTTGTTGGGCAAACCATAGCAGTACACAATGGCCGCCAATTTGTACCAGTTTATGTGACTGAAAACATGGTAGGTCATAAATTAGGAGAATTTTCACCAACACGTTCATTCCGTGGACATGCAGGTGCTAAAAACAAAGGTAAAAAGTAGTAAGCTATGGGAAGTCGTAAAAAACAAATGGCAGACGCTATTAAGGAAGAAAAAAAGCAAATCGCTTTTGCAAAGCTTAATAACTGTCCTACGTCACCAAGAAAAATGCGTTTAGTAGCCGATTTAGTAAGAGGTGAACGCGTAGAAAAAGCACTTAATATCTTAAAATTCAACCAAAAAGAAGCATCAGCTCGTTTAGAAAAGTTATTGCTTTCTGCCATAGCTAACTGGCAAGCAAAAAACGAAGATGCAGATGTAGAGTCGGCTGAATTGTTTGTAAAAGAAATTAGAGTTGATGGTGGATCAATGTTGAAGAGATTGCGTCCAGCACCACAAGGCCGTGCACACCGAATTAGAAAACGTTCCAACCACGTAACATTAGTGGTTGGTGCTAACAATAACACACAAAGCTAAGATAGAAGTATGGGACAAAAGACAAATCCAATCGGAAATCGCTTAGGAATTATCAGGGGATGGGAATCTAACTGGTACGGAGGAGACGATTATGGCGACAAGCTAGCCGAAGACGATAAAATTAGAAAGTACGTTCACGTACGTCTAGCTAAAGCTAGTGTGAGTAGAGTAATTATTGAAAGAACTCTTAAGCTTGTAACCGTTACTATCACTACGGCACGTCCAGGTATCATTATTGGTAAAGGCGGTCAAGAGGTAGACAAGTTAAAAGAAGAACTTAAAAAAATTACTGGTAAAGAGGTTCAGATTAACATCTTTGAAATTAAAAGACCTGAACTGGATGCGTTTTTAGTAGCATCAAGTATTGCCCGTCAAATAGAGAATCGTATCTCTTACCGTCGTGCAATAAAAATGGCTATTGCTGCTACAATGCGTATGAATGCTGAAGGAATCAAGATTCAAATTAGTGGTCGTTTAAATGGTGCTGAAATGGCACGTAGCGAACACTATAAAGAAGGACGTATTCCATTATCAACATTTAGGGCCGATATTGACTATGCTTTAGTAGAAGCACATACTACTTATGGTAGATTAGGTGTTAAAGTATGGATCATGAAAGGTGAAGTATATGGTAAAAGAGAGCTTTCTCCGCTTGTAGGATTATCTAAAAAGCAAGGTGGAAAAGGTGGAGCAGGACGAGGAACTAAAGCACCTCGTCGTAGAAAGTAATTTTTTAAAGTAAAAGAAAAATGTTACAGCCTAAAAGAACAAAATTTCGTAAGCAGCAAAAAGGACGTATGAAAGGGATTTCCCAAAGAGGAAATCAACTTTCTAACGGTACTTTTGGTATAAAAGCATTAGACTCGAATTTTTTAACATCACGCCAAATAGAAGCAGCGCGTATTGCCGCTACACGTTACATGAAAAGGGAAGGGCAACTTTGGATTAAAATATTTCCAGACAAACCAATCACTAAAAAGCCTCTTGAAGTACGTATGGGTAAAGGTAAAGGTGCCGTTGAGTATTGGGTAGCTGTTGTGAAACCAGGACGTGTTTTATTTGAAATTGGTGGGGTGCCATTAGATATTGCTAAAGAAGCATTACGTTTGGCAGCACAAAAACTACCGGTTAAGACTAAGTTTGTTATTGCTAGAGATTACGAAGCATAATTTATTTAATGATATGAAACAATCAGAAATTAAAGAATTATCTACAGCTGAGTTACAAGAGAAACTTGGTGAGACCAAAAAGAGTTATACAGACCTTAAACTGGCACACGCAATATCTCCTTTAGAGAATCCAATTCAATTACGTACTATTAGACGTACTGTAGCTAGAATTGCGACTGAATTAACTAAAAGAGAATTACAATAATTCTGCTGAAAGATGGAAACAAGAAATTTAAGAAAAGAACGTATAGGAGTTGTTACAAGTAACAAAATGCAGAAGTCTATTGTGGTTTCTGAGGTGAAAAAGGTAAAGCATCCTATGTATGGAAAATTCGTTTTAAAAACGAAAAAGTACGTAGCACACGACGAGAAAAATGACTGCAACGAAGGTGATACGGTAAGGATCATGGAAACACGTCCTTTAAGTAAATCCAAGTGTTGGAGATTAGTTGAAATAATTGAAAGAGCGAAGTAATTATGGTACAACAAGAATCAAGACTTAAGGTAGCAGATAACACTGGAGCAAAAGAGGTATTGACCATTCGTGTTCTAGGTGGTACTAAAAGAAGATATGCTTCTGTAGGAGACAAAATTGTAGTTTCCGTTAAAGATGCAACACCTAATGGAAACATTAAAAAGGGTGCTGTTTCTACTGCAGTTGTAGTACGTACTGTAAAAGAAGTAAGAAGGCCTGACGGATCTTATATTAGATTTGATGATAATGCTTGTGTACTTTTAAACCCAGCAGGTGAAATGAGAGGTACTCGTGTATTTGGTCCTGTTGCAAGGGAACTTCGTGATAAACAGTTTATGAAAATTGTATCATTAGCACCTGAGGTGCTTTAATACAAATTATTAAGATGGGAAAGCTTAAAATAAAAACAGGAGATACAGTACGTGTTATTGCCGGAGACCATAAAGGTTCAGAAGGAAAAGTACAGAAAGTATTTATCGATAAGAACAAAGCTATCGTAGAGGGTGTAAACTTAGTAAAGAAACATACTAAGCCAAGTGCACAAAATCCTCAGGGTGGTATCGTAGAGAAAGAAGCACCAATCCATGTATCTAATTTATCGTTGTTAACTTCAAAAGGAGAAACAACTAGAATTGGTTACAAAATGGAAGGTGATAAGAAAGTAAGATTTTCAACAAAATCTAAAGAAGTAATTTAGTAGTTATGGCATATTCACCAAGACTTAAGGAAGAGTATAAAAGCAGAGTAATTGCTGCTCTTACAGACGAATTTGGATATAAAAATGTAATGCAGGTTCCTAAACTTAAAAAGATAGTAATATCTAAAGGAGTTGGAGCTGCAGTTGCAGACAAAAAGTTAATAGACTACGCTGTAGAAGAATTAACTACTATATCTGGACAAAAAGCTATAGCAACCATATCTAAAAAAGATGTTGCTTCTTTTAAATTACGTAAAGGCATGCCAATTGGTGCCAAAGTTACTTTACGAGGCGAGAGAATGTACGAGTTTTTAGATCGTTTAGTTACTTCTGCCTTACCACGGGTAAGAGATTTTAACGGTATAAAGGCTACAGGTTTTGACGGACGCGGTAACTACAACTTAGGTATTACCGAACAAATCATCTTTCCAGAAATAAATATCGATAAGGTAAACAGAATTTCTGGTATGGATATTACTTTTGTAACGTCTGCCGAAACAGATAAGGAAGCAAAATCATTATTAACTGAATTAGGGTTACCTTTTAAAAAGAACTAAGTTATGGCTAAAGAATCAATGAAAGCCCGTGAGGTAAAAAGAGCAAAAATAGTAGCTAAATACGCAGCTAAACGTAAAGCTTTAAAAGAAGCTGGAGATTACGAAGCGTTACAAAAGTTACCAAAAAATGCTTCCCCAATACGTCAGCATAATAGATGTAAATTAACAGGGAGACCTAAGGGATATATGAGAGTTTTTGGAATTTCTCGTGTAACGTTTAGGGAAATGGCTAACCAAGGTCTTATTCCAGGCGTAAAAAAGGCTAGCTGGTAAAAAAAGAATTATAAACTGGTTGAAGGTTCAAAGCCGAGGGACGGTATTGAAAACCACATCCGCAAATTAATAAATATGTATACAGATCCAATTTCGGATTATCTTACTAGAATTAGAAACGCAGTGCGTGCCAACCACAGAGTGGTGGAGATTCCTGCTTCTAATTTAAAAAAGGACATCACTAAAATATTATTCGAGCAAGGATATATTTTAAGTTACAAGTTTGATGATTCAACAGTACAGGGCACTATTAAAATAGCGCTTAAGTACAACAAAGAAACTAAAGAACCCGTAATTAAAAAACTTCAACGTGTTAGTAAACCAGGTTTACGTAAGTATGCTGGTGCTAATGAATTACCTAGAATTTTGAATGGTCTTGGTGTAGCTATCGTTTCAACGTCTCATGGCGTTATGACAGGTAAACAAGCTAAAAGAGAAAATGTAGGTGGCGAAGTTTTATGTTTCGTTTACTAATATTAAAACCCAAAAGAAATGTCAAGAATAGGAAATAATCCAGTAGCCATTCCAGAAGGTGTAACAGTAGACGTAAACGATAACGTAATTACTGTAAAAGGAAAATTGGGAGAGTTAACACAAAGTTTTGATGCTGTAGAGGTAAAAGTAGAAGAAGGTAATGTATTGGTTACTCGCTCTTCTGATACTAAAGACCAAAAAGCAAAACATGGTTTATATAGAGCTTTAGTAAACAACATGATAGAAGGTGTTTCTAAAGGTTGGTCTAAGGAATTGGAATTGGTTGGTGTAGGTTATAGAGCATCTAACCAAGGTCAAAAATTAGATTTAGCATTAGGATTCTCACATAACATTGTAATGGACATTGCTCCTGAAGTTAAAGTTGAAACAGTTTCTGAAAAAGGAAAGAACCCTATCGTTAAATTAACGTCTCATGATAAACAACTTGTAGGTCAGGTAGCGGCTAAGATTCGTAGCTTTAGAAAACCAGAGCCTTACAAAGGAAAAGGTATCAAGTTTGTTGGTGAAGAAATAAGAAGAAAAGCAGGTAAATCAGCTTAATAATTTAGTTATGGCATTGACAAAGAACGAAAGAAGATTAAGAATAAAGAACAGAATAAGAAAGGTAGTTTCTGGTACAGAAGCGAGACCTAGATTGGCTGTTTACAGAAGTAATAAAGAAATTTATGCCCAAATAGTTGATGATGTAACTGGAAAAACCATTGTTGCTGCATCTTCAAGGGATAAAGATATTGATACTGCTAAAGCAAATAAAACTGAAGCTGCTGCCCTTGTAGGTAAAGCTTTAGCTGAAAAAGCTTTAAAGGCAGGAGTAGAGACCATTGCTTTCGACAGAGGTGGTTATTTGTATCACGGTAGAGTTAAATCATTAGCCGACGGAGCTAGAGAAGCAGGACTTAAATTCTAAGAAATTATGTTTCAAAAATATAAAAGTGCAGAGTTAGTAAAACCAGGTGGATTAGATCTTAAAGATCGTTTAGTTGGTGTACAAAGAGTTACTAAAGTAACTAAAGGTGGTAGAGCTTTTGGCTTTTCAGCGATTGTAGTGGTTGGTGATGAAGCTGGTGTTGTAGGACAAGGCTTAGGAAAATCTAAAGACGTAGCTAGTGCTATTGCAAAAGCCGTGGAAGATGCCAAGAAAAACTTGGTTAGAATTCCTATTAGAAAAGGAACGTTGCCACACGAACAAAAAGGAAAATACGGTGGAGCAAGGGTAAATATCATACCTGCGGCACCTGGTACAGGAGTTATAGCCGGTGGTGCTGTAAGAACGGTATTGGAAGCTGTTGGTGTACACGATGTATTATCTAAATCGCAAGGGTCTTCTAATCCACACAATGTAGTAAAGGCAACATTCGATGCTTTATTACAATTAAGGGACGCTAATACCATTGCAAGGGATAGAGGTATTTCACTTGAAAAAGTTTTTAACGCTTAATACGATCAGAAATGGGAAAGATTAAAGTAACAAAAGTTAAAAGCGCTATCAATCGTACGCTAAGACAAAAAAGAACTTTAGAAGCTCTTGGTCTTAAAAAGATTGGTCAAGTAAAAGAGCATGAAGCGACGCCTAACATTTTAGGGATGATTGCTAAAGTTTCACATTTAGTTTCTGTTGAAGAAGCTTAAAAATATAAACTGAAAAATGGATTTAAGTAACTTACAGCCGGCAGAAGGTTCGGTAAAAACACAAGGCAAGCGAGTAGGTCGCGGACAAGGATCTGGTAAAGGTGGTACTGCTACCCGTGGTCACAAAGGTGCTAAGTCGCGTTCTGGTTATTCTAAGAAAATAGGATTTGAAGGTGGACAAATGCCACTTCAAAGACGTGTACCTAAATTTGGTTTTAATAACATTAATCGCGTGGAATATCAAGGTGTCAATTTGGATACGTTACAACAGTTGGTGGATGACAAGAAAATTAAGGATACTGTAGATTTTGAAACCTTATTCGTAAACCGTTTGGTTGATAAGAACGACTTGGTTAAAGTATTAGGTCGTGGCGAATTAAAAGCTAAATTAAAAGTATCTGCCCACAAGTTCTCTGCTTCGGCTAAAGCTGCTATAGAAGCTGCAGGTGGTGAGGCAATAACGTTATAAGACTATACAATACATGAAGTTTATAGAATCAATAAAGAATGTTTGGAAAATTGAGGAACTAAGAAACAGAATCATATTAACCTTGAGTCTGTTATTGGTTTATCGATTTGGTGCCCAAGTTGTTTTACCAGGAATTGACGCTGAACAGTTAAGTGGCTTGGCAGATAGCACTGAAGGTGGTATATTAGGATTACTTAGTGCTTTTACTGGTGGAGCTTTTGCAAATGCTTCTGTTTTTGCATTAGGTATCATGCCATACATTTCTGCTTCTATTGTGGTTCAGTTAATGGGAATAGCTATTCCATATTTACAAAAACTACAAAAAGAAGGCGCAAGTGGCCAGAAGAAAATAACACAAATTACACGCTGGTTAACCATCGGTATTTGTTTGTTACAGGCGCCAGGATATCTTGCTAGTCTACCAGCATTGGGTGTGCCTCAATCGGCTTTCTTATTAGGAACCGGAGGTTTGTTCTATTTTTCATCTGTTGTAATATTAGTAACCGGGTGTATTTTCGCTATGTGGTTAGGAGAAAAAATTACTGATAAGGGTATTGGTAATGGTATTTCCTTATTAATTATGGTTGGTATTATTGCCACTTTGCCACAAGCGTTTTTACAAAATGCTGCTACGAGATTAGAAGGTAATAACGTGATGCTTATTCTTTTTGAATTGGTAATATGGTTCGTTATTATTTTGTTGTCTATTCTATTGGTTATGGCTGTTAGAAAAATAGCTGTACAATATGCCAGAAGAACGGCTTCTGGAGGCTATGAAAGAAATGTAATGGCTGGTTCCAGACAATATATTCCGTTAAAATTGAATGCTTCTGGTGTAATGCCAATTATATTTGCTCAAGCTATCATGTTTGTGCCTAGTTTAATTGGTGGTTCAGCTTTATTGAAAGAAACGGCTGTTGGAGCATGGATGCAAACACAATTTTCGGATATGTTTGGATTTTGGTATAATGTGGTGTTTGCATTGTTGATTATAGTATTTACCTATTTCTATACTGCAATTACAGTACCTACCAATAAGATGGCTGATGATTTAAAGCGCAGTGGGGGTTTTATTCCCGGCATTCGTCCAGGTTCTGAAACATCAGAGTATTTGGATAAGATCATGTCTCAAATAACATTGCCTGGTTCTATATTTTTAGCATTAATTGCTGTTTTTCCAGCATTCATTGTTAAGTTGATGAACGTACAATCTAATTGGGCCATATTTTTTGGAGGTACTTCGCTATTGATTATGGTTGGCGTAGCTATAGACACCATGCAACAGATAAATGCCTATTTGTTGAATAGACATTATGATGGCTTGATGAAAACTGGTAAAAATAGAAAAGCAGTAGCTTAATATATTATAAACTATGGCAAAACAAGCAGCAATAGAACAGGACGGAACAATTATAGAAGCATTATCTAATGCTATGTTTCGTGTTGAACTAGAAAACGGCCATATTGTTACGGCACATATTTCTGGTAAAATGCGGATGCATTACATTAAATTGTTACCTGGCGATAAAGTAAAATTAGAAATGAGTCCTTACGATTTAACTAAGGCTCGCATCACTTATAGATATTAAAAATTTGAACTTTTGGTTTAGCGTAGTCGAAACCACAAAGAGTTCCAAAATTCAAAAAAGATGAAAGTAAGAGCATCAGTTAAAAAGAGAAGCGCAGATTGTAAAATAGTGCGCAGAAAAGGAAGACTTTACGTGATAAACAAAAAGAATCCTAGATTTAAACAAAGACAAGGTTAAAATAGATAAAAGTCATTAGTTTATTAGAAGTTAGATGAATCTGTTCGAAATAGAAATGTTTAGGATTCTAACAACTAAAAACTAACAACTAAAAACTAAAATTAGTATGGCAAGAATTGCAGGTGTAGACATACCAAAAAACAAAAGAGGAGCTATCTCTTTAACCTATATTTATGGAATAGGTAAAAGTAGGGCAAAGGAAATTTTAGCAACTGCTAAAGTTGACGAAAACACTAAAGTTCAAGATTGGACAGACGACGAAATTGGAGCAATCCGTGAGGCTGTTGGAACTTATACAATTGAAGGTGAATTACGTTCTGAAACCCAATTAAACATTAAGCGTTTAATGGATATTGGATGTTACAGAGGTATTCGTCATAGAGCTGGACTTCCACTTAGAGGTCAGCGAACAAAGAATAACTCCAGAACCAGAAAAGGTAGAAGAAAAACTGTTGCTAACAAGAAAAAGGCAACTAAATAATAATTAAACAATAGTCATTAGTCATTAGTATTTGGACGTTAGAAGAATCTGTTCGAAATGTAAAAGTTTAGGATTCCAATAACTAAAAGCTAACAACTAGAAACTAAAAGAATATGGCAAAAACAAGTACAAAAAAACGTAAAGTTGTTGTAGACGCTATAGGTGAAGCCCATATAACAGCGTCATTCAATAATATTATTATCTCACTTACCAATAAGAAAGGCGATGTAGTTTCATGGTCTTCAGCAGGTAAAATGGGATTTAGAGGATCTAAAAAGAACACGCCTTATGCAGCACAATTAGCTGCCGAAGATGCCGCTGGTGTTGCATTGGAAGCTGGCTTGAAAAAGGTAAAGGTTTTTGTAAAAGGTCCGGGAAATGGTAGAGAATCTGCTATTAGATCTATTCATAATGCGGGTATAGAAGTAACAGAAATAGTAGACGTTACACCATTGCCACATAATGGATGTAGACCTCCAAAACGCAGAAGGGTTTAAGAACTATTGTTTCTAATATTCTTCTTATCTTTGCAGGAATTTTTTGAAAAGACTTGGTGATTGAGGTTTTTGATATTACCGAGTTAGTTTCACTTTAATAAATAATTTAATAACAAGTATCAACAAGAGATTTACGATTATCGAAGGATAAGATTAAGACCTTAATTCATAATCACTCTTAAAAAACAATTTAAAAATGGCAAGATATACTGGTCCTAAAACTAAAATAGCCCGTAAATTCGGTGAAGCTATTTTTGGAGACGATAAGTCTTTCGAAAAAAGAAATTACCCTCCTGGTCAACACGGAAACAACAGAAGACGAGGAAAAAAATCGGAGTATGCTATCCAATTGCAGGAAAAGCAAAAAGCAAAATATACCTATGGTATTTTAGAGCGTCAATTTAGAAATTTATTTAAAAAAGCTAGAGCTGCCCAGGGTATTACCGGTGAGGTTCTTTTACAGCTTTGTGAGTCTAGGTTAGATAATGTTGTGTATAGAATGGGTATAGCTCCTTCTAGAAGTGCTGCAAGACAGTTAGTTTCACACAGACACATTACCGTTAACGGAAATTTGGTAAATATACCATCTTATCAATTGAAAGCAGGAGATGTTGTTGCTGTTAGGGAAAAATCTAAATCGCTTGAAGCTATTGAAAGATCACTTTCAAATTCAAGCCACGTTTACGAATGGATTACTTGGAATGATGATACTAAACAAGGAACTTATGTTTCTGTTCCTGCTAGAATTCAAATTCCAGAAAACATCAACGAACAATTCATAGTCGAATTATATTCTAAATAATAAATTAATAACATTGGTATTTAGCCAAAGGGTCTATTCGTTCTTCTTCAAACTTATAGACCGCGCAACTAAATAACAATTAAAAAGAAGAAAAAGATATGGCAGTATTTAGTTTTCAAAAACCGGATAAAGTAATCATGATCAATTCTACTGATTTTGAAGGTAAATTCGAATTCAGACCTCTTGAACCTGGTTACGGTTTAACAGTAGGAAATGCGCTAAGAAGAGTTTTATTGTCTTCTTTAGAAGGATTTGCAATTACATCGGTTAGAATTGAAGGTGTAGATCATGAATTTTCCACAATAGCTGGTGTGGTGGAAGATGTTACTGAAATTATATTGAATTTAAAACAAATACGTTTTAAAAGACAGATTGATGATATAGACAACGAATCAGTTTCTATTTCAATTTCTGGTCAAGAACAAATATTGGCAGGCGATTTTCAAAAGTTCATATCTGGATTTCAGGTGCTTAACACAGAGCAGGTTATCTGTAACTTAGATCCTAAAGTTAATTTCAATCTAGAGATTACAATCGAAAAAGGTAGAGGGTATGTGCCTGCAGAAGAAAATAAAAAGGCTTCGGCACCAATAGGTACTATTTTTACCGATTCAATCTACACACCAATAAAAAATGTTAAATACAGTATAGAAAATTATCGTGTAGAGCAAAAAACCGATTATGAAAAATTGGTTTTTGAAATTATTACCGATGGTTCTATAACCCCACAAGATGCATTGACTGAGGCTGCTAAAACCTTAATTCATCACTTCATGTTATTCTCTGATGAGCGAATCACTCTTGAAGCTGATGAGATTGCACAAACTGAAACTTATGATGAAGAATCGCTTCATATGAGGCAGTTGCTTAAAACAAAGTTAATCGATATGGACTTGTCTGTACGTGCACTTAATTGTTTAAAAGCTGCTGAGGTAGATACTTTAGGTGACTTGGTTTCATTCAACAAAAACGATTTAATGAAGTTCCGAAACTTTGGTAAAAAATCTTTAACAGAGCTAGAAGAGTTGGTAAGCGTTAAAGGTTTAAACTTTGGAATGGATTTAAGTAAATATAAATTAGATAAAGATTAATTATTTCTAACTCCTTTATAATTTGCTCTCCGTAAACATGGATTGAGCAAGATAAAGGTTTAAAACAAATGTCATGAGACACGGAAAAAAATTCAACCATTTAGGCAGAAAGGCTGCTCACAGAAAATCGATGTTGGCAAATATGGCTTGTTCGCTAATAGAGCATAAGCGTATTAATACAACTGTAGCTAAGGCTAAAGCATTAAAACAGTTTGTTGAGCCACTCATTACTAAGTCTAAAGAAGATACTACGCATAATAGACGTATTGCTTTTAGTAGATTAAGACAAAAAGAAGCAGTTACTGAATTGTTCAGGGAAGTTGCTACAAAAGTTGGTGACAGACCGGGAGGCTACACCAGAATTATTAAATTGGGTAACCGTTTAGGTGATAATGCCGATATGGCTATGATAGAGCTTGTAGATTACAACGAAATCTATAACGCAGACAAGCCTAAAAAGAAAACAACTAGAAGAAGTAGAAGAGGTGGTTCTAAACCTGCGGCTGCTCCTGCTGTTGAAACAAAAGCAACAAACGAAGAGGAAGAATAAATGTTGATAAGCATTTGAAATATAAAGGATAAACTATTATTAGTTTATCCTTTTTTTTTGCAATTTTGTAAAACTTTTTTAAAAACATGAAATATCAAAAAAGACAAAAGGCCATCGTTCTTCTGGCAGATGGTACCATTTTTCACGGGAAAGCAGTAGGTAGTAAACAAGGAACAGCATTTGGTGAGGTATGTTTTAATACAGGGATGACTGGGTATCAAGAGATTTTTACCGATCCATCTTATTTTGGTCAGCTTATGGTGACTACCAATGCGCATATAGGTAACTATGGGACCAATGCAGACGAAGTAGAGTCAGACTCTGTTAAAATAGCAGGCCTAATAGTAAAGAATTTTAGTTATGAATATTCAAGACATAATGCCGATGCTTCTTTAGAAGAATTTTTAGAGAAAAATAACCTTTTTGCCATTTCAGATGTAGATACCAGAGCTTTGGTTAGTTATATACGGGATAATGGCGCAATGAATGCCGTCATTTCAACAGATGTAGATAATATTGATGAACTTAAAAAACAACTAGCAGAAGTTCCCAATATGGAAGGTCTGGAATTAGCTTCAAAAGTATCTACTAAAGAACCATATTATTTTGGGGATGAGAATGCGACATATAAGGTAGCAGCTTTAGATATAGGAATAAAAAAGAATATCTTAAGAAACATCGCTAAACGAGATGTGTATATAAAAGTGTTTCCTTACAATTCTAAGTTTGAGGATTTAGAAGCATTTAACCCAGATGGATATTTCCTGTCTAATGGTCCTGGCGATCCGGAGCCATTAAAGGAAGCGCAGGCGGTAGCAAAAGAAATTATTAAGCGAAACTTACCATTGTTTGGTATCTGTTTGGGACACCAAGTTATAGCACTTGCCAATGGCGTGTCGACCTATAAAATGCACAACGGACATAGAGGTATTAACCACCCTGTAAAAAACTTACTGACGGGAAAAGGTGAGATTACCTCCCAAAATCATGGTTTTGCCGTAAACAGGGAAGAGGCTGAAGTAAATGAAGATTTACAGGTAACGCACCTTCATTTAAATGATAATACGGTAGCAGGATTGGCAATGAAAAATAAAAATTGTTTTTCAGTACAGTACCATCCGGAAGCTAGTCCGGGACCGCATGATTCTGATTATCTTTTTGATCAGTTTATTGAAAACATTAAAAAAAAGTAAACTCTCAGTAGCTGAATAATTTAACAAAATAGAATTTCTTTGAAAATCAGTCTTTTTAGATTGTTTGTTTTAGGAAATACCCTTGTTAAAACACAACTGAATATCACTAAAACGTTATAGGTGCATTTTTATGTATTTGTTAGAAAATTACATAATAGTGCTAAGATTTAGTCGTAAATTTGATGAAAGTTTTTGAATTACTTCAATAAGTTAAAAGTTTATAAATAAATCAATTATGAGTGCAATACTTAATATTCACGCAAGACAAATATTAGATTCAAGAGGTAACCCAACCGTAGAGGTAGATGTTGTTACAGAGAATGGCGTGTTGGGTAGAGCTGCAGTACCTTCTGGAGCTTCTACGGGAGAGCATGAAGCTGTAGAATTAAGGGATGGAGGCAAAGCCTATATGGGAAAAGGTGTTTTAAAGGCTGTTGAAAATGTTAATACCACTTTAGCAGATGCTCTATTGGGGGTTTCTGTTTTTGAGCAAAACTTTATAGATCAAACGATGATCGATTTAGATGGAACACCAAATAAATCAAGATTAGGAGCTAATGCGATTTTAGGAGTTTCATTAGCAGTAGCCAAAGCTGCAGCAGAAGAACTAGGTTTACCTTTATACAGATATGTAGGCGGTGTTTCGGCCAATACACTTCCTGTACCAATGATGAATATCATTAATGGAGGCTCTCATAGTGATGCTCCTATCGCTTTCCAAGAATTTATGATTATGCCTGTAAAGGCAAAAGATTTTACCCATGCTATGCAAATGGGAACCGAGATTTTTCATCATTTAAAAAAGGTGTTACATGACAGAGGGCTAAGCACAGCTGTTGGTGACGAAGGTGGTTTTGCACCTACATTGGATGGAACAGAAGACGCTATTGAAACCATTGCTAAAGCGGTTGAAAATGCAGGTTATAAATTTGGTGATGAAGTAAAGATTGCTTTAGATTGTGCTTCCGCCGAGTTTTTTGTGGATGGAAAGTACGATTACACTAAATTTGAAGGCGATAAAGGAGCAGTAAGGACATCTGCAGAACAAGCCGAATATTTGGCCCAATTATGTGAAAAGTATCCAATTGTTTCGATTGAAGATGGTATGGATGAAAACGATTGGGATGGTTGGAAGTTGTTAACCGATAAAGTTGGAGATCATGTACAGTTAGTTGGTGATGATTTATTTGTTACCAATGTGGAACGTTTATCTCGTGGTATTGAAAGCGGTATTGCCAATTCTATTTTAATTAAAGTAAACCAAATAGGGTCATTAACCGAAACTATTGCAGCGGTTAATATGGCTAAAAATGCTGGTTATACTTCTGTAATGTCACACCGTTCAGGAGAAACAGAAGATAATACGATAGCCGATTTAGCTGTAGCTTTAAACTGCGGACAAATAAAAACAGGTTCTGCGTCACGTAGTGATCGTATGGCAAAGTATAACCAGTTACTTCGTATAGAGGAGGAATTGGGGGAAGTTGCTTATTTTCCTCGTAAAAAAGCTTTTAAGGTAAAATAAACCTAGTTTAACTATAGTTGGAAGCCAAATTCATATCTTGAATTTGGCTTTTTTTTTGTTCTTTTAGTTTTAATATGGATTACGTGTGAAATATTTTATATATATTCCATTTGTTGATAAATATCATATTTTAAATGTTAAATAAGTGATAGATTTATAAAATGTACTTATTTAATAATCTAATATCATATTTGTCATGAGTAAATTAAAAGATACCTTATACCAAAAGATTCTAGATCATAGAAAGCGAACTGCTAAGCTTTTAAAAGAAAGTGGAGATAAAGTTGTTGACCAGGTAACCGTATCTCAGATAATTGGTGGTATGAGAGGGATAAAAAGTCTAATAACAGATATTTCATATTTAGATCCATACGAAGGTATTCGATACCGAGGGTATACACTTCAAGAAGTGTTAAATAAATTACCAAAGGCAGAAGGAGCTGAAATGCCTTATGTAGAAGGGCTTTATTATTTGTTGTTAACTGGTGAGATGCCAACAAAAGAAGAAGTTCACGAGGTTATGGTAACCTTTAGAAACCGTCGTATAATACCGCGTTATGTTTGGGATGTAATAGATTCTTTTCCCAGTGAAAGTCACCCTATGGCAATTCTTTCTGCAGCTGTAATGAGTCTACAGCGGGAGTCTCATTTTAATGTGATGTACGAGAGAGGTTTAAGCAAATGGGATTATTGGGACAGTACCTTTGAAGATGCTATTAACTTAATAGCTAAAATGCCATTGATAGGAGCCTATATTTATAACAAATTATATCAAAAAGGGAAAGGGCACCGTTATCCAGATCCGTCTATGGATTTAGGCGCAAATTTTGCTTATATGATGGGTAAGGATAAACCTTATGATGATGTGTCTCGCATGTATTTCATAATACATGCAGATCATGAAAGTGGTAATGTTAGTGCTCATACGGGTCATTTAGTAGCAAGTACCCTATCTGATGTGTATTATTCAATTTCAGCCATGATTAATGGTTTGGCCGGACCTTTACATGGTCTAGCAAATCAAGAAGTGTTAAGATGGTTACAGGGATTGAGAAATCAAATGAATGGAAATTTACCAACTGAGGAGGAAATGAAACAATATGTTTGGGATACTTTAAATAGTGGTCAAGTAATTCCTGGTTATGGACATGCGGTATTGAGAAAAACAGATCCTAGGTATACAGTTCAAAGAGAGTTTTGTTTAAAGCATATGCCTGATGACGAGTTGTTTAAGTATGTGGATGCATTATATAAAGTAGTTCCAGATATTTTACGAGAACAAGGAAAAGCAAAAAACCCGTGGCCAAATGTTGATGCTCAATCTGGTGTGGTACAATGGCATTATGGTATTACTGAGTACGACTTTTATACAGTTTTGTTTGCTATTGGTAGATCAATAGGTGTCCTATCCAATATTATTTGGGATAGAGCATTGGGTTATCCCTTAGAAAGACCTAAATCTGTAACTACGGATATGCTCGAAAAAATGGTTAAGCCTAATCAAGAACTAGTCGAAACAAATTAAAACTAACTGTTTTTGGATACATAAAAAAGTGATTGTTTTTTTGATAATCACTTTTTTATTTACTATCAATTTTAATTATGTTTAAATTGATTAATATCATTATTGATAAACTTTAAAAATAGGCTCTTTTTTTGTAATTTAGCATTCCGCTTAAACAAAATAAATTTACTTGAACTTATGGCAAAAACTGCTACCATTGAAATAGATGGGAAAAAATATGACTTTCCATTAATTACTGGAACCGAGAATGAAGTTGCAATAGATATTAAAAGCTTAAGAGGAGCTACTAGTGGTGTAATAACTTTAGACTCTGGCTATAAGAATACTGGATCTTGTGCCAGTAGCATTACATTTCTTGATGGTGAAAAAGGCATATTAAGATATAGGGGCTATTCCATTGAAGAATTAGCAGAAAAAGCAAGTTTTTTAGAAGTGGCCTACTTACTTATTTTTGGAGAACTTCCAACTCAAGAACAAAGTGAAAGATTCCATAGTGATATAAAAGCACAATCTGTTGTTGACGATGATGTCAGGAAAATTGTTGATGCTTTCCCGAAATCGGCACACCCTATGGGAATCATTTCTTCTTTAACAAGTGCACTTACAGCTTTTAATCCTTCATCTGTAAATGTTAAGTCGGAAGAGGATATGTATAAAGCCATTGTAAAAATACTAGGTAAGTTTCCAGTATTGGTAGCTTGGACCTTGCGTAAAAAACAAGGCCTGCCGTTAGATTATGGTGACAAGAACTTGGGTTATGTAGAGAATGTCTTGAAAATGATGTTCAAGCAACCCAATGAAGATTATGTTCAAAACAAAGTGGTTGTTGATGCATTGGATAAATTATTAATCCTGCATGCCGATCATGAGCAAAATTGTTCTACATCTACAGTTAGAATAACCGGTTCTTCACATGCGGGGTTATTTGCATCGCTTTCAGCTGGTATTTCTGCATTGTGGGGGCCGTTACACGGGGGGGCTAATCAAGCTGTATTGGAAATGCTGGAAGCTATAAAAGCAGATGGAGGTGATACTAAAAAATATATGGCTAAAGCCAAGGACAAGGATGATCCGTTCCGTTTAATGGGCTTTGGGCATAGAGTATATAAAAATTTCGATCCCCGTGCCCGCATTATAAAAAAGGCTGCTGATGAAGTTTTAGGTGATTTAGGTATTGAAGACCCTATATTAGATATAGCAAAGGGTCTGGAAAAAGAAGCTTTGGAAGATCCATATTTTGTTGATAGAAAACTGTATCCCAATGTAGATTTCTACTCAGGAATTATTTACAGAGCTATGGGTATTCCTACCGACATGTTCACGGTAATGTTTGCTTTGGGGCGCTTACCAGGTTGGATTGCACAATGGCGGGAAATGCGTTTAAATGGTGAACCAATTGGAAGGCCAAGACAGTTATATGTAGGTGAAACATATAGGGCTTTTGTGCCAATTGACAAAAGATAAGATTATTAGATTTTATAGAATTTATAAGCTTCATGGGTTTTTCATGAAGCTTTTCTTTTTTAAAGTAATATTTTTTAGAATAATGTAAAAATTGTGTAATAATCATTAGTTTTGAAGCTTGAAATTAAGTCTGTTTTTAGACTTATACAGATAAAAAATTTTATGCTAAAACTCAATGTAAAAAATGAAACATCTAGGTTAAGAGCTGTAATTTTAGGAACAGCCAAAAGCAATGGACCAACACCTAGTGTTTCAGAATGTTACGATCCTAAAAGCATTCAACATGTATTGGCTGGTACTTATCCAAAGGAAGAAGATATGGTTCAAGAAATGGAGGCCGTAGCTGCTGTTTTTAAAAAATATGATGTTAGGGTTTATCGGCCTGAAGTGATTGAAAACTGCAATCAAATTTTTTCAAGGGATATTGCTTTCGTAATAGAGGATAAGATAATACGTGCCAATATATTACCCAATAGAGAAGAAGAGGTTGAAGCCATACGCTATGTGTGGAACCAAATAGATAGAAAAAACAGAATTGTTTTGCCAGAAGACTGTCATGTTGAAGGTGGTGATGTTATGCCTTGGAACGATTATATTTTTATTGGTACTTATACGGGTGAAGATTATGCTAGCTATATCACTGCTAGGACCAATAAAGCAGCTGTTATTTCCATTCAGGAAATGTTTCCTCATAAAAAGGTGAAATCGTTCGAACTACGAAAATCAAATACAGATCCAAAAGAAAATGCATTGCATCTAGACTGTTGCTTTAATCCCTTGGGTAAAGGAAAGGCTATTATTCATAAGAACGGATTTTTGGTAGAGGAGGAATATGAATGGCTCGTAAACTTTTTTGGAAAGGACAATGTTTTTGAAATAACCAAGGATGAAATGTACGAGATGTATAGTAACGTGTTCTCAATTTCGGAAGATGTTGTTATTTCCGAAAAAAGTTTCATACGTTTAAATAAGTGGCTTAGGGAGCAAGGCTTTACGGTAGAAGAGGTGCCCTACGCCGAAATAGGAAAACAAGAAGGACTCTTGCGTTGTACAACCCTACCTTTAATAAGGGACTAGTTTTTATTTCTAAGAAATTATGCAGCAAACCACAAATACCATTTTAATGATTCGTCCAATAAATTACAGGATGAACGAGCAAACGGCCATTAATAATTACTACCAAAAAGTTTTGGATAAAATTTTACCGGAAACAGTAAATATTAGGGCACAACAAGAATTTGATGCTTTCGTTGAAAAGCTAAGACAAATAGGGGTTAATGTGATTGTTGTTAGTGATACTAACGAGTATGATACTCCAGACTCTATATTCCCAAACAATTGGGTGTCCTTTCATGAAAATGGTGATGTTGGCCTTTATCCCATGTTTGCAGAAAACAGACGTTTGGAAAGACGTGAAGATATATTGCTAACCCTAGAAGAACAAGGATTTATTATTAAAAATATTATAGACTATACAAGTGCTGAAGAAGAAGGTGTTTTTCTCGAAGGTACCGGTAGTATAGTGTTGGATCGTGTAAGCCGAAAGGCCTATTGCGCCTTGTCTGCCCGGGCAGATGAAGATTTGTTTATAGAATTTTGTGAAGATTTTGAATTTACACCAGTTATTTTCACCGCTTATCAATGGGTTAATAATAAACGATTGCCCATTTATCATACCAATGTGATGATGTGCATAGGGGAAAGCTTTGCTGTTATTTGTTTAAATAGTATTGACGATAAAAAAGAACGCAAAAATATTTTAAAGCATTTAAAGGAAGATGGTAAGGATATAATTGATATTTCCGAAGAGCAAGTTAACCACTTTGCAGGTAATATGCTTCAAGTGAGGGGCAAAAATGATTCCCGTTATTTAATAATGAGTCAAGCTGCATATAATGCATTGACCAATGAACAAGTACAAAAATTGGAAAAGCATACAAACTTACTATCAAGTTCACTGGATACTATTGAAGCTTGTGGTGGTGGTGGTGCCCGTTGTATGATGGCAGAAGTCTTTTTGCCAAAAGCCTAAGTATTAAGCAGGCTTAGATTTTGGTAGTTGTACATAAAATGTAGTGCCAACATTTAATGTGCTTTCCACCCATATTTTACCATTATTAAGTTCAACCAGTTCTTTACAAATAGATAAACCTAAACCAGTACCCTTTTCGTTATTGGTTCCTGCAGTGGTAAAAGTGCTACTTTTAAAAAGCTTCCCAAGATTTTCTTTTGAAATTCCCACACCGGTATCAGCAATACTTAAAATACAGCTACCATTACTGATATGGTTGGACACTGTAATCGTGTCGCCTTTATTACAAAACTTTAATGCATTGGCTAATAGGTTTTGAATCACGATTTCTATCATACTTCTATCTGCATAAGCAAAATCGCGTAAAGAATGATCAATAAGGTTTATACCTTTTTGTGCCATACGTTGCTCAACTAAATTTACTTTGTCCTCAAAAACTTCTTGAATATCAAACAGACTAGGTTTAGGTTCAAGTGATTGCATTTGAGATTTAGACCAATTTAAAAGATTGAACAGTAATAGGGAAGCATTACTTGCATTATCACTTAATTCGGGGATTAAATTATCAAATTCTTCCTTAGAAAGCGTATCGTCTTTTAATAAGTCTATAAAACCATTAATAGACGATAGTGAATCCTTTAAATCGTGCGATATAATGGAAAATAACTTGTCCTTTACATTGTTAATGTTCTCTAAATGCTTTATTTGCTCGAGATCTGCTTCGTGCTGTAAGTTGGCTTTTAGGTTTTTTTCTTCTAAACTCTGAACCAGTTTAATGTTGTCCATACGTTTAGAGTTGGTCAAAATAATAAATACGATAGCCATAACAAGTATGGCCAGTAAAATATAGAACAATAGCTTAAACGATTTCTGTTTATCGACTTCGGCTTGAGACGTTAAGGTTTTACCGCTTTCTTCAATTGTATTGTCTAAATTTAAAGTTGGATTGATATCAATGTCAATATTAGAATCGATGTCAATAGCAGACAATCTTTTTTGTTCTAATGATGTTTTTAAGCTGTAATATTCACGCTGCCATACAAAAGCCCGATCAAATCGCTTTCTGGTTGAGTCCAAGCGTTTCATTATATTGTAATACCTAAGGAGTTCTTGTTTGTTATCTAAGCTTTTGGCCATGGTTCCAGCTTCATATAATTGCCGTTCGGCAAGAATCAATCGACCTTGATTTAAATTTAAGGTACCTAAATGGTTTAAGGTGGTCAATAAACCAGCTTGGTTGTCATTACGTCTGTTTAAGTTTAACCCTTGTAATAAATATTTTGAAGCATTGGTAAAGTCGTTAAACTGCAAGTATTCGCCGCCCAGTTTAGCAGAAACAACGCCCTGTATGGAGTCGTTTTCAATATTGGCATTTAAAAGATTTTTATAGTATTCAATAGCTTTTCTATGTTCCTTTTTCATGGAATATAAATCGGCTAATTTGCTGTAAGATATGTTAATGCCCTTAATATCTCCTAAGATTTGTTGTAAGGGTAGGGCTTTTAAGTAAAAGTTAATCGCTTTATCATAGGCACTTATATTATAATAAGCATCAGCAAGATTACTATACGCCAAGCTAAGTTCCTGTTTTAAATCTTGCTGTTCTAGGATTTCAATAGCCGATAAGGCATACTGTAATCCTTTAGCATAATTACCGCGTTTAATTTCTATTAAGCCAATACCATTATTCACTTTTGCGATACCAAGTGTATCATTGAGCGTGTTATACAAGTCCTTACATTTTGCATAACTACTAATGGCATTGATATAATCGTTTTTATGAGCATAAATTAAGGCTTTATAGTAGATAACATCGGCAAGCCCTTTTTTATAATCTAAATCTGTAGCTAGTTTTTCTGTTTTAACAATAAACTTTACAGCCTTGTTATAATCTTTTTTATCGTAGAGGAGTTTAATGAGCTCTAAGGAAGTCTTTGCTTTTAGTGTATCCTGTTTTTGAAAGGCTAATTGTATCGTAAGGCTATCTATATCCTGGGTTTGCGAAAAACCTAAGAACATAATTAAAAGAGTGCCTAACGTAATTAATTTCCTCATACAATATCTACATTAAACTAAATCATTTAATAAATAGGTATCTTAAGGAGACTTTCATTGAGGGAATAAGAGTGCTCTATCGTTTACTAATTTAAATGTATTTTTTAGCGTTATTAAATTATTTTGCTTGAAATGGATAATTAATAGCTTAACAAAAGTTGTAAAATCACATATTAAAAGCTAATATTTAGGTTTTAATACCAATAAATTAGATGAAATGAATAGCAAAAATTCGTTAAAAAATCGATGAATAGATTAACGGCAAATATTATATACAAACTACACTTTTGTCGATGAAATACACCTTAAACAAGTCTGTTTTTATATGTGCTTAAATAACATTAAATATTATTGGTTATAATTCAAGTTAATAATTTGTATCTTAACCATGTAAATCTTACTTAATTTGTATTATGAATAAATCAGTTAAAACAATTCTTTTAGTTGCTGGACTTGGATTATTAGTTTATGGCATTTATACTTTGATTGCGCCAGAAGCATCGGTTAGTATAGGTGATTTTAGCGTAGAGGCTCAAGACAATACGGATGCCTATATTACCATTGCTTTAGGTTTGGTAGCTATAGTGTTAAGTTTGGTTGCAGGTAAAAAAGTTGACTAAAAATTTAAAAGAAAAAACTATAGAAGATAATATAGAAATTGGATTTTTGGACCATGTTGCTATTCGTGTTCGAGATTTGAGTGTTTCAGCTGAATGGTATCAACGGGTCTTAGGTCTTAAAAAGTACCAATTGCCGGAATGGGGAGCATACCCCATATTTTTACTGTCGGGTAAATCCGGAATTGCATTGTTCCCTGCAAAATTAGATGATCCCAAATTGGATGCTTTTTCAAAGAACATAAAGATTGACCACTTTGCTTTTCATGTTACCAAAGAGAATTTTGAAAAGGCTAAAGAGCGTTATGCTCAATTGAATATGGATTTTAATATTCAAGACCATTATTTTTTCCATTCCATATATACCAAAGACCCCGATGGACATACGGTTGAATTAACAACTTTGATGGTTAATGAGGATGAATTTTATTGAAAGTACAAACTATGTAATAATAGATAGTCTACCATATTTTTTGATAAAAATTCTATCTTTGCACACTTATTAATCAAGATAGGATGATTCTTCAAGAGACATTAGAAATTCAGGTAAAACAAGCTGTAAAATCAGCATTTCAAGTAGATATCGACACAGTGGAGTTCCAAGCGACAAGAAAGGAATTTGCTGGCGATATTACCGTGGTTGTTTTCCCTTTGTTACGTTTTGTTAAAGGCAATCCAGTACAGATAGGTGAAACTATTGGAGCTTATATGCTTGAACATGCTACAGACGTAAAAGCCTTTAATGTTGTTAAGGGGTTTTTAAACCTTGAGATTAACGATTCGTATTATATCAATTTTTTTAATAATATCTACAAGCAAGATCACTTCGGATTTGTAAAGCCAAATCCAGAGGAGAAGGCCATAATGGTGGAGTACTCTTCACCAAATACTAATAAGCCGTTACATTTAGGACATATTAGAAACAACCTTTTAGGTTATAGTGTTGCCGAAATTTTAAAAGCTTCGGGTAAAAAAGTCTATAAAACACAAATTATAAACGATAGAGGTATTCATATTTGTAAAAGTATGTTGGCTTGGAAAAGGTTTGGTAATGGGGAAACACCAGAAAGTACAGGCTTGAAAGGAGATAAACTGGTTGGTAATTATTATGTGAAGTTCGATCAAGAATACAAAACCGAGATTCAAGGTTTAGTAGCAAAGGGAATACCAGAGGAAGAAGCCAAAAAACAGGCACCTCTTCTTATAGAAGCCCAAGAGATGCTCCGTAAATGGGAAGCAGGTGATAAAGCTGTGGTTGAACTTTGGGAAACAATGAATGGTTGGGTTTACAACGGATTTAACGAAACCTATAAAAACCTTGGAGTTGATTTCGATACATTGTATTACGAGAGCAACACCTATTTGTTGGGAAAAGAGCTTGTAACAGAAGGTTTAAAAACTGGTGTTTTTGAAAAGGCTGAGGACGGTTCGGTGTGGTGTGATCTAACAGATGAAGGGCTTGATAAAAAAATTGTACAACGTGCCGACGGCACAGCGGTTTATATGACTCAGGATATTGGAACTGCAATACAGCGTATCAAGGATTTTCCCGAGGTAGGTGGTATGGTCTATACCGTTGGTAACGAACAGGACTATCACTTTAAAGTACTGTTTTTAATTCTAAAAAAATTAGGTTTTGATTGGGCTGAAAACTTATATCACTTGAGTTATGGGATGGTCGATTTGCCCAGTGGAAAAATGAAGAGCAGGGAAGGTACAGTAGTTGATGCCGACGATTTGATTGATGAAATGGCACAAACGGCCGCTGAGATTTCGGAAGAATTGGGGAAACTTGATGGCTATACCGAAGCAGAAAAACAGGAGCTGTACAAAGTTATTGGATTAGGAGCACTAAAGTATTTTATTCTTAAGGTGGATCCTAAAAAACGAATTTTGTTCGATCCTAAGGAGTCCATCGATTTCCAAGGCAATACAGGACCGTTTATTCAGTACACCTATGCGCGTATTCAATCCATAATCCGAAAAGCCGATTTCAATTATAAAGTCAGCGTGGTCAAAATCGATTTGCATATCAAGGAACGAGAGCTTATCAAGCAATTGCAGTCATTTCCAGAGGTTGTTCAATTTGCAGCAGAACAGCATAGTCCTGCTTTAATAGCCAATTATACTTATAATTTGGTTAAGGAATTCAATTCGTTTTATCAAAACGTTTCTATTTTGGGTGCAGATACCGAAACTGATAAAATATTTAGGGTACAACTGTCACAAAAAGTTGCATCTACCATTAAAGATGCGTTTAGTGTACTTGGTATTCAAGTACCGGAACGAATGTAGGGTTTATTATTGAAATTGTTGTTTAGAAGGATCCCGTGAACTAGTGAAACTAAAGAATCTGTATTTTAATTCGAGTACATTCTTTCTGTCTAGGATATTTTAACTTTATTAACCTTGGTCAACAAGAGATTCTTCACTTCACTACATTCCGTTCTGAATGACTAATAAAAAATCCCGATTAACTGTTTGTTATCGGGATTTCTAAATATTTACTTTTTAAGGAAGTCATTTAATCCTCAACCAACACCCAATCACCTTTGGCAATTAAAGGTTCGGCTTGCTTGTATTTCAAGGTTTTGTTTTCACCATTTAGGACATGCTTAATGGTTACACGGTCGTTACGACCTATTTTTGGTCTATCACGAACAATGGTTTCAACAACTTCTTGTCTGCGTTGAGTATTACCAGCAGCTCTAGCCTGTGCTGAACGCTCATCCAAATTAGGGATTTCGTCCTTTTGTGTGTTTAGCTTCTCTCTTTTTCTGGCACGTGCTTCTTGTATTGTGTTTTGCGTTTCCTGTGGCAATTCACCCTTAAACAAGAATGAAATAACCTCTTTGTTCACTTGGTCTATCATAGCCTTGAACAGTTCAAAAGCTTCAAATTTATAGATCAATAGCGGGTCTTTCTGTTCGTGGACTGCCAGTTGTACCGATTGTTTTAATTCGTCCATTTTACGAAGATGGGTTTTCCACGCATCATCAATAATGGCCAAAGTGATGTTCTTTTCAAAATCGGTAATTAACTGCTTGCCATTGGTTTCATATGCTTTTTCAAGATCGGTAACCACATTCAAGGTTTTTGCGCCATCTGTAAACGGCACTACAATACGCTTGAATTTATCCCCTTGTGTTTCGTATACATTCTTAATCACAGGAAAGGCAATATCGGCATTACGCTCCATTTTTTCTCTGTAATGTTCAAAAGCTGCCTTGTATATTTTTGAAGTGATCTCTTGGGCGGTTAATTTCTCGAAATCTGCTTCAGAAATGGGGGAGCTCATAGAGAAATAACGAATCAGCTCAAACTCAAAATTTTTGTAATCGTTAGCGCCCTTATTTGTTTCAGAAATCCCTTCCGAAGTATCAAAAATCATATTGGCCAAATCCACACGCAAGCGCTCACCGTGCAAGGCATGACGACGGCGTTTGTATACCACCTCACGTTGAGCATTCATAACATCATCATACTCCAACAAACGCTTACGAACCCCAAAGTTGTTTTCTTCCACTTTTTTCTGGGCGCGTTCAATGGATTTGGAAATCATGGAATGTTGGATGACTTCGCCTTCCTTCAATCCCATACGGTCCATCATTTTGGCAATGCGTTCACTACCAAATAAGCGCATTAAATTATCTTCTAACGACACATAAAACTGTGAGCTTCCTGGGTCTCCCTGACGACCTGAACGACCACGTAACTGGCGGTCCACACGGCGCGAATCGTGACGTTCGGTACCCACAATGGCCAATCCACCAGCCTTTTTAACCTCTTCGGTTAATTTAATGTCCGTACCACGACCGGCCATGTTAGTGGCAATGGTTACCTGCCCAGGTCTACCTGCTTCGGCAACAATATCGGCTTCTTTTTTATGAAGTTTCGCGTTCAGTACGTTATGTGGTATTTTACGTATGCTCAACATCTTACCAAGTAACTCCGAAATTTCTACCGAGGTGGTACCAATCAAAACCGGACGACCAGCTTGCGATAGTTGGGTCACTTCCTCAATAACGGCATTATACTTTTCACGCTTGGTTTTATAGACTAAATCGTCCTTATCGTCTCTGGCAATAGGGCGGTTGGTTGGGATTTCAACCACATCCAATTTGTAGATTTCCCATAATTCCCCGGCCTCTGTTACAGCAGTACCCGTCATACCCGAAAGTTTGCGGTACATTCTAAAGTAATTCTGGAGGGTTACCGTGGCAAAAGTCTGGGTGGCATCTTCAATTTTTACATTTTCCTTAGCTTCAATCGCTTGGTGCAAACCATCACTATAGCGACGACCGTCCATAATACGTCCCGTTTGTTCATCAACAATCATAACCTTATTGTCAATAACCACGTACTGGGTGTCTTTTTCAAATAAGGCGTATGCTTTTAAAAGTTGATTAAGGGTATGGATACGCTCCGACTTGACGCTAAAATCTTTGAATAATTCTTCCTTGAGGTTGGCTTCTTTTTCAGGGGATAAACCTTGCTTTTCAATTTGGGCTATTTCAAGCCCTATTTCTGGCATCACAAAAAAGTTAGGATCATCTTTTCCAGAAAGATATTCCACCCCTTTATCGCTAAGCTCTATTTGATTGTTTTTTTCGTCAATTACATAGTACAGTTCGGCATCAACCTTAGGCATTTCCCTATTGTTGTCCTGCATGTAAAAATTTTCGGTTTTTTGAAGTAGTTGCTTGATGCCTTCTTCCGATAAGAATTTAATAAGCGCCTTGTTTTTTGGCATTCCTCGAAACACGCGTAGCAATTGAAAACCACCTTCCTTGGTATCACCTTCTTTTATTAATTTTTTAGCCTCAGCTAGAACCCCGGTTAAATATTTACGTTGTACACCAACAATATCATCAACTTTTGGTTTAAGTTCATTAAATTCATGACGATCGCCTTTTGGAATAGGACCTGAAATAATCAATGGGGTACGGGCATCATCCACCAATACAGAATCCACCTCATCTACAATAGCATAGTGGTGTGGACGTTGTACCAAATCGTCTGGTGCATGGGCCATGTTATCTCTTAGGTAATCAAAACCAAATTCGTTATTGGTACCATAAGTAATATCGGCATTATAGGCTTTTTTACGTGCCGCCGAGTTGGGTTGGTGGTAGTCTATACAGTCTACACTCAAGCCATGAAATTCAAAAATGGGTGCCATCCATGCACTATCACGTTTGGCCAAGTAGTCGTTTACCGTTACCAGGTGTACACCTTTGCCAGCTAAAGCGTTTAGATAAACGGGAAGGGTAGCCACCAAGGTTTTACCTTCACCCGTTTGCATTTCGGCAATTTTACCTTGATGTAAAGCAATACCGCCTATAAGCTGTACGTCGTAATGTACCATGTCCCAGGTTATGGGTTTGCCGGCGGCATCCCATGAATTGGAATATATGGCACTGTCGCCATCTAAAGTAATATAATCTTTGTTCCCTGAGAGAGATCTGTCAAATTCGTTGGCCTTAACCGTAATGGATGTGTTGTTTACAAAGCGTTTGGCGGTTTCTTTTACAACGGCAAAGGCTTCGGGCAGGATGTCGTTTAATACATCTTCGGTTATTTTATAGGCGTCGTCCTTTAGTTTATCAATGTCCTGATAAATATCTTCACGGCGGTCTATGTCTTCGGTGTTTTCAGCTTCTTCCAGCAGATTTGCAATTTCCTCATCTATGGCTTTGTTGGTCTCTGCTATTTTCGCTTTAAACTCGGTTGTTTTAGCTCTTAATTCGTCATGTGATAAGGCTTCTAGTGCCGATTCAAAGGTTTTTATTTGGTCTACAATGGGCATAATGGACTTTACGTCCTGTTTGGATTTGTCTCCAACAAAAACCTTCAATACAGAATTTAAAAAACTCATGGGTGTATATTATTTTAGTGAATAAGGAAGTCTAATACGTTTGGAATCTGTCATTCTAAATTTATTTCAGAATCTGAAACAACACTTCGCCAAGCTCAGTGTAATGGTTCAGATTGACAAAAAGTAACTTTTTCAGGTCCCTTCTCCAGTTATTTTAGTAGTGTTTTTTGTGCGTTTTAAGGCATTCAAAGATACACTATGTTTAATTATTTGAATAAAAAAAAGTCTCAAAATCGAGACTTTTTAACTATTCTTTATGCTTTTATTTAATATTCATCTTCGTTCCACAGATAATCTTCATCTGTTGGATAATCAGACCAAATCTCTTCAATTGAATCATAAGAATCGCCTTCATCTTCAATTGATTGTAAATTTTCAACAACCTCTAAAGGGGCACCGGTTCTAATAGCATAATCTATTAACTCGTCCTTGGTTGCTGGCCAGGGCGCATCACTTAAGTAGGATGCAAGTTCTAAAGTCCAATACATTTCTTTATGCGTTTAATTTTGTGCAAAAATAATTTTTTAGTTCAAACTAACAAGAAAAAAATGAATTATTTAATCATTACTTAAAAGAGCGTTTATTTTGTGTTATAATCATCTGAAATCAAAATCTTTAAAAGGCCCAATTTTTCAAAATCACTAGGATTTTAATTGTTTTTTTGGCGTTACCTTTTTTGGTCGGGCTTTCCGCTATATCTTTTTAAAATGTCATTGCAACATGAAGAACGTGGCAATCTGCCAAATTCCAGTACTTACAATATATTGTTTCATTCAGGTTTTAAAAAGGATGCCGCTGTAATCCCTAAGCATGGCCTAAGTTTCGCTTAATATATGGTCATTACAATGAGCTTTTGCGATGAGGTAATCTTTATTTCATTTAACAGATTGCCACAACATTTTTCAAATGCTTCACAATGACTAAAATTTAATGCTTCTCAGGAATCCATTTAATTTCATTTACCTGTAAGTCGTAGGTCAACTTCCGTGCCAATACAAAAAGATAGTCAGAAAGGCGGTTTAGGTATATTAAGGCATTAGGTTCAAACGGTTCCAACTCGTTTAAAGCAGATGCTAAACGCTCTGCTCGTCTGCATACACAACGTGCTATATGACAGAATGACACGGTTTGGTGGCCACCAGGAAGAACAAAGTGTGTCATTGGTGCGAGGTTTTCGTTCATTAGGTCCATTTCTTGCTCTAAATGTTCAATGTCTTTAGCGCTTATTTTTTCAATATTCAAGCGTTTCTTACCATTCTTTAATATAGCCTTTTTGGGGTCGGTAGCTAATATAGCACCAATAGTAAACAGGAGTTCTTGAATATTAATAATTACATTTTTATAATCCTCATGGATGTCCTGATCGCGAATTAACCCTAAATGGGAGTTTAACTCATCTATGGTGCCGTAACTTTCAATACGAATATGGTGTTTTGGTACTCGGGTGCCTCCAAATAAAGCTGTTGTGCCCTGGTCTCCTGTTTTGGTGTAAATCTTCATAATTTCAAAGTTAAAGGTTAAAAGTTAGAAGTTAAAAGATTTTTTTGCCACATATTCACAAACATAGGAATGACAGTTGAAGATTAAAGATAGACTATTAGAAATAAAATAATAACTTCCTTTTTTAATTTCTTATTTACTTTCTTTAACTTATTATTCTTTTTGAAGTCTCTTTATTTGTCCACTAGAATTACCAACAAAAAATGTTATAATTAAAAACCTATTATTAGAATCCAAAGCATGATTTAAAGTTGGAATAGTTTAGGCAATTTACGTTTTTAAACCCTAATCGTAAAATGCTCTTTAGCCTGTTCTTTTCTAAAAAAGACGAAACCCCAGTAAAAAGTGTCAATGGTTACGGTAACTTTTGGATGCTGTTTTATGGTTTTCCAAGCTTCTGTCATGCCATTACTCCAATAAATATCGTCAAAGATAAATACAGAATCATTATGGATGGTTTTCAATAACGATTCAAAATAATGTAAAGTCGCTTCTTTTTGATGGTTGCCGTCAAAGAAGATAAGGTCATACCTTGGTTTAGGGTTTAAGGTTTCTTGTTTAAGGTAATTGTTGAAGTCGTCTACAATGAAACTAACATTTTTTATTTTCTGATTTTTAAACTGTTGTATGGTGAATTTAGAAACTGTAGGGCATCCTTCAATAGTTTCGATATAGGATTCTGGATAGCCTAAACTTAATGCGTGTGTTGCAACGCCCAACGATGTGCCCAGCTCTAAAATATGTTCAAACTTAAAATAGCGGTTAAGCCTATATAAGAGTTTGGCTCTTTTGAGGGTTGTGCCAGCGTGTTTGGACATTTGGGAAATGCTACGCTCTTGGTGTTTCATAATTTGAGAGCCTGCGCCCAAATCGGTTACCAAAATTTTAGTATTGTTCTTTAATAGTTTTTTCCTGTATTTGGTGATTGTTTTATAGTCTTTATACACTGTTCTGTCATAAAAACATTTTGTAGCCAAATTATACACAAAAGGGGAGTGTACACCATGTTGGTTGGTAGATTTAAGTAGAAACTTTATGTATTGGAATGTTTGATGCACTTAAAGATAAAGTATTTGATTGTCAGGCTGAGCGCAGTCGAAGCCTCTTGGCTGCATCACCTATATTTAAAATGAGTTGCATTTCTACACTCTGAAAGTATTTGCAACATATTAAAGTCTCCTTTTATTAAGGCTTCTTTTTTAGCCTTAGTCCATTTTTTTATTTTCTTTTCAAAATATATAGCTTGTTCGACATCATTAAATTCTTGATAAAACTCTAAAGTTAAAGGTCTTCTTTTACAGGTATATGAATCTTTTTTGAAGCCAGATTGATGTTCAGCAAATCTTTTTTCTAAATCACTGGTTATTCCTGTGTAGTAACTACCATCTTTACATTGGAGTATGTATACATAATAAATAAGCATAGTTAAATGATAGTAGGTGTTTAGGTAATACAAACATAATAAAATAAATTGGGGTTCGACTGCGCTCACCCTGACAGTAGAGATAATATATGGTATTGTATCACGCTCGAGGTGACAAAGAATTACTCCTCCAGTTTAGCCGATAGTTCAAACCAGCGTTCTTCTTTAGCTTCAATGGTTTTTATAAGTTGTTGTAATTCATCTGAAAGGGTGTTGATCTCTTCTTGGGTTAAATCGGGGTTGTTAAATTTGCTTTCCAATTCCTTTTTGTCATAGGCCAAGCTATTCAACTTGCTTTCTATATTCTTTAGTTCTTTTTCTTCATTATAGGAGAGTTTTGATGCTTCATTTTGTTTCCATGCCGTTTTATCCTTTTTATTTTCAGAAGTTGTACTTACAATGGGTTGGCTATCTTCGTAAATTCTATAATCGGTATAGTTTCCAGGGAAATCTTCAATTATACCCTCACCTTTAAATACAAATAAATGATCTACAACCTTATCCATAAAATAGCGATCGTGCGATACAACGATAATACAACCAGGAAAATCCAGTAGAAATTCTTCCAAAACGTTCAGGGTAACAATATCCAGATCGTTGGTAGGTTCATCAAGGATTAAAAAATTAGGGTTTTGAATTAACACGGTACACAAATACAGGCGCTTGCGTTCACCACCACTTAGTTTTTCAACAAAATCGTATTGTTTTTTTCTGCTGAATAAAAAGCGTTCCAATAGTTGTTGAGCACTAATCTGTCGGCCTTTTTTTAATGGAATGTAATCTCCAAACTCTCGAATAACATCAATGACCTTTTGTTCTGGTTTTATGCTAATGCCGTTTTGGGTGTAGTATCCAAATTTAACCGTATCGCCTTTCACCACCTTGCCCGAATCGGGTTTTGCGACTTGGGTTAAAATATTTAGAAAGGTGGTTTTTCCTGTACCGTTTTTTCCAATAATCCCTATGCGTTCCCCCTTTTTAAAGGTATAATCAAATCTGTTTAAAATGGTTTTATCCTTAAAGGCTTTAGAAACATTATGAAACTCTATAATTTTACTGCCCAAGCGTTCCATATTGAGTTCCAATTGCACTTGATGGTCTTTGCGACGTTGGTGGGCACGGTGCTTGATGTCCTTAAAATCGTCTATACGCGATTTGGATTTGGTCGTTCTGGCTTTGGGTTGCCGGCGCATCCATTCCAGTTCCTTTTTAAAGAGTTGCTTGGCCTTTCCGGTTTCTACTGCTTCCCGTTCTATACGGGCCTCCCGTTTTTCAAGGTAATAGGAATAATTACCTTTATAGCTATAGAGCTGACCTTCATCCAGTTCAATGATTTCATTACAGACCCTTTCTAAAAAATACCGGTCGTGGGTTACCATAAACAAGGTAATTTGTTCTTTGGCAAAAAAAGCTTCCAACCACTCTATCATTTCTAGATCCAAATGGTTGGTGGGCTCATCTAAGATGAGCAAATCGGGTTTATTGATTAGGACGTTGGCCAATGCCAGCCTTTTTTTTTGTCCGCCCGAAAGCGTACCAACTTTTAATGTTATATCATCCAGTTTCAGTTTAAAAAGGATTTGCTTGTATTGGGTCTCAAAATCCCAGGCCTGATGCTGTTCCATGGCTTCGAATGCCTTTTGGTAGGTTTCGGTGTCGTTGGGATTTAAAAGTGCTTTTTCGTAATCGTCAATAATGCTTAAAATGGGGTTGTCACTGGCAAAAATGGTGTCTTCAACCGTAAGCGAACTATCAAACTTTGGGTCTTGCGCCAAAAAGGATACTTTAATGTCTTTTCGGTAAATGATATTACCTGAATCGGCTTGATCTTCACCCGAAAGGATGTTTAGAATAGAGGTTTTTCCCGTACCGTTTTTAGCTACAAAAGCAATTTTTTGGTCTTTATGTATGCTGAAGGAAATATTCTCGAAAAGCGTTAATTCGCCGTAGGATTTCGATATGTTTTCAACTGTTAGGTAATTCAATGGGTCTTTTTTTGCAAAGAACGGAAAAATATGGGAAGTTTAGGAGGTTTAAAATCACTTGTTCTCCTCTTATGACAAAGGGGGGTAGGTACACGATTAGTGTGGTCGGGGAGTTTGATTATTAAGGATTGGAGCTAGTTACGGTTTTTAATTGAACTATTACTGAACCCTCCGTCTAAATGCTAAAGCATTTAGCCTCCTCCCTTACAGGGCAAGGGAGGAGCTGATTTAATATAAAGTTTAATATTGCTTGTTCCCCTCTTAAGCTTAAGAGGGGAATGAATCCTGCTGTAAAGCGGGAGAAAGGGGAGTTTGGTTTTGTTCTTTTTTTCATTGCCAAAAAAAGAACCAAAAAAGTCTAGTGCTTACAGCTTCGGCGGTCAAAAAGGATTTTGAAGCCTAAAACCTATGAACTCCTTCCGTTGGTCGTCAAACAGCATAGGTTTTTACGACTTCTTCAATCCATTGACACTCGCCTGCCAGCTACAATGCACATTTTGGTTTGTGATAATATCCGCTTTGAACCCTCCGTCTCACGCTGTAAGCGTGAGCCACCTCTTTGCCATGCGCCATCTGGCTCCTTCGCTAAAACAGTCTACTAGACTGTTTTTTTACGCTTGGCCCGGGAGGAACTGGTTTGCCTTAAAGTTTAATATTGCTTGTTCCCCTCTTAAGTTTAAGAGGGGAATGAATCCTGCTGTAAAGCGGGAGAAAGGGGAGTTTGGTTTTGTTCTTTTTTTCATTGCCAAAAAAAGAACCAAAAAAGTCTAGTGCTTACAGCTTCGGCGGTCAAAAAGGATTTTGAAGCCTAAAACCTATGAACTCCTTCCGTTGGTCGTCAAACAGCATAGGTTTTTACGACTTCTTCAATCCATTGACACTCGCCTGCCAGCTACAATGCACATTTTGGTTTGTGATAATATCCGCTTTGAACCCTCCGTCTAAATGCTATTGCATTTAGTCACCTCCCTTACAGGGCAAGGGAGGAGCTAGTTTGCCATAAAGTTTAATATCACTTGTTCCCCTCTTAAGCTTAAGAGGGGAATGAATGCCGCTGTAAAGCGGGAGAAAGGGGAGTTTGGTTTTGTTCTTTTTTTCATTGCCAAAAAAAGAACCAAAAAAGTCTAGTGCTTACAGCTTCGGCGGTCAAAAAGGATTTTGAAGCCTAAAACCTATGAACTCCTTCCGTTGGTCGTCAAACAGCATAGGTTTTTACGACTTCTTCAATCCATTGACACTCGCCTGCCAGCTAAAAAGCACATTTTGGTTATCCATAATATGTGCTTTGAACCCACCTCCATTATAAATTAGGGCGGAGTTAGGGCGTTCGATATAATAAAAAAATATGTAGCTTTGTGACTAAGCATTAGGCCTCAATATGAAAAACGCTTTTTTTATTACCATTATACTTATGCAGGTTGCGTTGGTGTCCTGCATTCCTTATAAGGATACGCTTTATTTACAAAATAAGGCCCAGGCAACCGATTCGATCCCTGTTATAGTAGAACAGCAAAAGCCTTATCGTGTTCAAATCAATGACATTTTAAATATACGTATCAAAGTAACCGATCAAGAAAACGCAGAGATATTTAACCCCATTGGGGAGGGTAATTTAAACGCTACCGCCGGTGAGCGTGCCTATTTTGATGGGTTTACGGTAGATTTACATGGTAAGATCCGTGTTCCAGAACTTGGTGAACTATCTGTTTTGGGATATACAGCTAAGGAAATTGAGCAGCTCATTACTAAAAAACTTTTGGAAGACCAGTTTAAGGAAACCGCCAATATTTTTGTTACGGTTAAACTTACAGGATTAAAATACACAACCTACGGCGAAATTAATGGTAAAGGCACAAAAATATTATATCAGGAGCGCGCCAATATTTTTGAGGCTATTGCCAACTCTGGCGATATACCGGATACAGGAAACAAAAAGGATGTGCTTATTATAAGGCAATACCCTGATGGCCAAAAGATCCACCATATCGATTTAACCGATAGGCAAGTGATGCAATCGCCTTATTACTATATTCAACCCAATGATATGATTTATGTAAAACCCTTAAGACAAAAATCATGGGGTACGGGTACCAATGCCTTGCAAAATATTAGTGCCGTAGCTACCATATTGTCGTTGGTAACCACCACCATTTTACTATTTAATCGCCTGTAAACATGTCTTATAACGAATTTGAAGATCTTGACCATATAGAATCGAAAGGGATGACCTTCGATTTTAAGGGTTTATTGTTTAAGGTGCTCCACCTATGGAAACTTATTTTATTGAGTATAGGGATTGCCATGGTGATTGCCTATTCCATTAATGTACGTAAGCAAAACATTTATCGTCTAGGAGCTTTGGTCTCTATTGAGAATGACCAAAACCCCTTTTTTACGGCCAATACCAGCATTTCCTTTAATTGGGGTGGCGTCTCTGGAAAGGTGGGAAAAATAATGACCTCGCTCAATACTCGAGCACATAACGAACTGGTTGTCGATTCCCTACAGTATTACCTAAGCTATTTGGTCGAGGGCAAGTATCGTATGGAGGATATTTATACCAGGGCACCGTTTCGTGTGGATATAGATAAGACAAAAGGGCAGCTATTAGGTAAGCCCATAGGTATTCGTTTTGTAAACGATAGTGTTTATGAGGTGTTCACCACTTTTGAAAGGGAACGTATTTCGGTACAGAAGTATGATGATAAGACCATACAAGGTGTTGCTGTTCCTTTGGGTGAATTTAATCAGCGGTTTAAAGTTGGAACACCTGTACATCTTTCTTTTTTAAACTTGACCTTACAAATAAGGCAGGGAGCAAGTGTAACATCGGGTGCTGAATATTATATTCAATTTGCCAATTATGACGGGATTGTGTACCAGTATTCCAGAGCGGTTAGTGCCGCTCCCAGCAGGCAGTCTTCGGCAGTATTAAACTTAGCGATGTCTGGCACCAATAAGGCCAAGATTGTAGATTACTTAAATACTACCGTTGCCATATTGAGTAAAACCGAATTGGAACGTAAAAACCAGTATGCTACTAACACCATTAAATTTATCGATAGTACCTTAAATGCGGTTAATGTGGATTTAAAGGCCGTGAGCGAGGAAATGGATGCCTTTAGAACCCAAAATAAAATATTTGATGTAGATGTGGAAATGCAGGAGGTGTCGGCTAAACTCAAGGCATTTGATAGGGAAAAAGATGTGGTTAACGACAAGTTACGTTATTTAGACCTGTTGGAGACTTATTTACAAACCAAAACCGACTATACCGATATTGCCGCTCCCTCCTCAGTAGGTATTGAGGAAAGTAATATTTTAACAAGCGTGGGTAAGATTACCAATTTGGCCATTGAGCGCCAAAATTTGGAAGCAACCACCAAGGAAGGTTCCACTTTGTTTAAGGAGTTGGATAGCCGTATTGATGCCGAAAAAAATGTGCTGTTTGAAATTATATCAGGAACCAAAAGAAACATTACCATACAACTAAATACACTAAATGCCCAAATACGTAAGCTGGAGGCGAAGCTGAGTGAATTGCCCGAAGACCAGCAACAGTATTTAAAAATACAGCGTAAGCTGGATTTAAGTCAGGAAGCCTACGATATTTATCTGGCCAAGCGCAGTGAGGCCGCTATTGTAAAGGCCGCTAATGTGTCGGATATTTCCATGATTGATGAAGCCAAGGATATAGGGAATCCGCCTATAGGGCCTAACAAGAGCTTAAATTATATGATGGCCCTTATGGTAGGCTTCTTTGCACCACTGGGCCTCATCTTTATTGTATTTTTATTGGATACCACCATTCATGGCTCGGATGAAGTGGAACGCCTGTCTACTATTCCTATTATAGGCTTAATAGGCAAATACCGTTATAAAAACAATTTGGTGGTATTTGAAAAGCCCAAATCGGCCGTTGCGGAATCCTTTAGGGCTATACGGTCCAGTTTACAGTTTTTTTATAAACAGTTACCAAAGGAAGGGGGACGTACGGTTATGGTGACCTCATCTGTAAGTGGGGAAGGCAAGACCTTTTGTTCCATTAATGTGGCTACGGCCTATGCCCTATCGGGGAAGAAAACCATATTATTGGGCCTGGATTTACGTAAACCTAAAATATTTAATGATTTTGACCTCGATAATGATAAGGGACTTGTTAATTATTTTATAGGAGAAGAAACCTTTGAATCTGTGTTGAGAAAAACCCATATTGATAACCTGCATGTAGTCACCAGTGGGCCGATACCTCCAAATCCGAGTGAATTGTTAATGCGGGGTAAACTGGATGAACTGATTGGTAGGTTGCGAAAGACTTATGATATTATCGTGTTGGACACCCCTCCGGTAGGGTTGGTTACCGATGCCTTGGAGATTGCGAACTTTGCCGATGCCATTTTGTTTGTGGTGCGTTTGGATTATACTAAAAAGGGCATGTTGCAATTGGTAAATGCCAAATACCGTAAAGGCGAATTAAAAAATATTAGTTTTATATTAAACTTCTACAAACATAAAACCAACCAAAATTATGGCTATGGTTACGGTTATGGCTACGGCTATGGCTATGGGGTTTATGGTGAGGCCTATCATGAAAAAGATAAGACCTCGGTTTTGGGTAGGGTGAAGCGTCTTTTTAAGCAGTTGTAGTTATGATTTTTTAGGGTTTTGTACCTGTCCCTTCGTTGGGAGTCATTTCTGAACCCTCCGTCTAAACGCTATAGCGTTTAGTCACCTCCCTTTGGATAAGGGAGGTGTTTTTTTTTTTTTTTTTTGCTTCCTTTTTTTATAAGACTTCAATTAATTGTAAGGCATTAAAAGCACCGTTATTAAGGGCGTATTGTATGCCGTTGATTTCCTGAAAGAAGGCTACTTTTAAAAAATAGAGTGCATTTCCCGATCCGCTTGGCACCCCAACTGGAGTTAATACCACTGGTGTTATCGTGTTATTGATAGCGGTATTAAAGATTGGACTTAATTGCAGGTCTTTGTCATCGGTTGTAAAATCGATGTTTAAAAACCCTGCTTCTAAGCTTACATGAGTAGCACCTTCTGGAGCATCTAAGTTTTGTTGGGGTATAAAATCGGGGATGTCAATTGCTCCAGTGGCTGTATTAAGTGTATAATCGCTTAACAGTACACTACTTAAAATGGCATTTTCGTTAAAGTTGAAACCATTTAAAGCCAATTTTCCTTGTGCCGTTGTTAATCCAATAGCGACCTTACGTTCTCCTCTTGGGGAGGTGGTGTCGGCATTCTTTACCTTGGTCATTGTTTGTGTTAAGCGTGAGGTTACCAAGTCGTCTTTAGCATCGGTTAATAAGGCTAAAATAGCCCTTCTCAATTGTTTGCCACTTGTTGCTGCCTGGCCAAATTCGGCACCGTTTTCGCGGGTTCGTGCAAAAGCAGGATCGTTTTTAATGCGTTTAGCACTAACACCGCTTTTGGTTTTTACTAAATACCCTTCTTTACCTTTGTAAAAGGTCAAGTCGTCTAGGGTTCCTTCAATTTTGATAAAACTTTTAAGTTTTGCCATAATAATAAGATTTGTGAGTATCTTTTATTAAGACACTCTGGTTAAACTT
Organism: Aestuariivivens sp. NBU2969; assembly: GCF_019931125.1. Classification (NCBI taxonomy): domain Bacteria; kingdom Pseudomonadati; phylum Bacteroidota; class Flavobacteriia; order Flavobacteriales; family Flavobacteriaceae; genus Aestuariivivens; species Aestuariivivens sp. NBU2969. The sequence goes on along the minus strand of NZ_JAIOUU010000003.1, from coordinate 187,621 downwards.
TTATGTGGTACTTGATTTGGGGTTGTATACCATATTTTGAATTTAGTAATGTGATATACTCTTTATGTACCGTTGCTAATGTATACTGGATTTATACTGGTTGTATTGAATTACTGTTGTAGGTATTAGAATATGTTGAATTATAAACTATTTAGCTGATTTATTTAAAAAATGGTGTTTTTTATGTATTCTGCTGAAATGCCCTTGACATACATTATCCATACTTGAGCCATACACTAACCGTATGGAAAGAATGCTTAATTGATACTAATTAAAATTTAATCCACATACGAAATACTAATACATTTAGGTGTCTCCATTCAGTTTGATGGCTTGGTGACTGGCCATATAGGTATTTACTTTTTTGCATTGCCCAAAAAAGTAACAAAAAAGTCTAGTGCCTATAGCTTCGGCGGGCAAAAAGGATTTTGAAGCCTAAAACCTATGAACTCCTTCCGTTGGTCGTTAAACAGCATAGGTTTTTTACGTCTTCTTCAATCTTTTGACGCTCGCCTGCCAGCTATAAGGCACGCTTTCCTTGTTATTGATGTTATGCCGTGTTTAATTTCTGAATTCCGCCTCATGCTTTTGGTGTGAGCCACCTCTTTACCATGCGCCATCTGGCTCCTTCGCTAAAACAGTCTACTAGACTGTTTTTTTACGCTAGACCCGGGATGAACAAGGTTGGTTTTACTTTTTTGCATTGCCCAAAAAAGTAACAAAAAAGTCTAGTGCTTATAGCTTCGGCGGTCAAAAAGGATTTTGAAGTCTAAAACCTATGGACTCCTTCCGTTGGTCGTCAAACAGCATAGGTTTTTTACGTCTTCTTCAATCTTTTGACGCTCGCCTGCCAGCTATAAGGCACGTTTTCCTTGTTATTGATGTTGTGCCGTGTTTAATTTCTGAACTCCGCCTCATGCTTTTGGTGTGAGCCACCTCTTTACCATGCGCCATCTGGCTCCTTCGCTAAAACAGTCTACTAGACCGTTTTTTTTCGCTAGGCTCGGGAGGAGGCAGTATAATTAGGTTGTATGATTAAATTTTGGATTTTATATTATAGAATTTCTGTTTATAATTTGTTAATTATAATTTTTTTGTAGGTTATTTTTGTCTAAATTTATATTATTGTAAGAAACAGACTAATTAAAGCTTGTTGTGTTTTAGTTTTCAATTATTTAGTAATGCCCCAAAGCATGCATCGTATTTGTATTTATACGCAAGATATTATTATTTTGACCGGACGTAGTGAAAGTTATGCCCGAGAGGTCTTACGGGATATTCGATTGCTTTCAAAAAAGCAAAAACACCAATTTGTTACCATTAAGGAGTTTTGTGATTATGTTGGCTTGCCCTATGAGGATGTGTTTAACCGAATTAATAAACTGAAAGGTTAGTTTGTAATCTCAGTTTGCAGACGCAGTGTTCAGTAGGCAGTTGCAGTTTGCAGTGTTCGGTGTTCGGTTTGCAGTCGCAGTTTGCAGTCGCAGGGTTCAGTGTTCAGTAGGCAGTTGCAGTTTGCATTGTTCTGTTTGGCATTTCTGAATGAATACGCTTTTTTTGCCCTTGCGCCAGCTCGCCCCTTCGCTAAATACATCCACTGGATGTATTTTTAAGACTCGATTGTTTTTGGCTTCTGATGATTAAAATTCAAACTCCCCTTTCTTTTGCTTACGCAAAATTCATTCACCTCTTTATCTAAAGAGGGGAGCTGGGAGCTGTTTACAAGTGTTTTATTTTTGTTAAGGCAAGAATTGAGTATATTAGCAGACAACTAAAACCCCCAAGATTTTGAACGGTTCCAATGATGACCTTTGGTTATATACCATATCTTCAAAGCGTAAACTAATTAATTTTAATTTTAAGGAAATTTGGCGCTATCGTGATTTATTAGTTTTGTTTGTGAAACGGGATGTCGTTACGGTCTATAAGCAAACTATTTTAGGCCCCTTTTGGTACTTAATACAGCCTTTATTTACGGCAATAACCTTTACTCTGATTTTTAATAAAGTTGCCAATATTGAGACTGGAAGTGTGCCCCCATTTTTATTTAACCTAGCTAGTATTTCAGTTTGGAATTATTTTAGAAGTTGTTTAACGGCTACATCAAATACCTTTAGTAGTAATGCGGGTATTTTTAGCAAGGTTTACTTTCCACGTATTATATCGCCATTATCTGTTGTTATTTCCAATTTAATGCGTTTTGGTATACAACTATTTATATTCATTATTTTCTTTTTATACTATTATTTAAAAGGAGCTCAAGTTTCTATAAACGAGAGTGTTTTATTGTTTCCGTTATTGGTAGTGATTATGGGGTTATTGGGCCTGGGTTTAGGTATGATTATATCGTCTATGGTAACCAAGTATCGTGATTTAAAATATCTATTAAACTTTGGCGTACAATTGCTTATGTACACTTCGGCCGTTATGTATCCTATAGCTTTAGTACAAGAGAAATTACCCCGCTTTGCTTGGTTAGTAGAATATAACCCCATGGCTTATATTATAGAAGCAGCTCGGTATGTGTTATTAAATACAGGGGACCTTTCAGTTAAAGAGCTTGGTTTTACTATTATAAGCACTATGATATTGTTATTATTTGGTATGTTGGTTTTTAATAAAACTGAAAAGAATTTTATTGATACTGTATAGTTATTGAAAAGGAAAATGGGTGTTATTTTAAAAGTTGAAAATATAAGTAAGCAGTATCGATTAGGTTTAATTGGTAGTGGTGCATTGGGTGATGACTTAAAACGCTGGTGGTATAAAGTTAGGGGTAAGGAAGATCCGTTTTTAAAGGTAGGAGAGCTTAATGATAGGAGTACAAAAGGAGATAGCCAGTATGTTTGGGCGATTAAGGATATCAATTTTGAGGTACAGGAAGGCGAGGTTTTAGGGATTATAGGAAAAAATGGTGCTGGCAAATCTACTTTGTTAAAAATATTATCCCGAGTAACTGGCCCAACAACAGGCAACATAAAAACAAAAGGGCGTATAGCCTCCTTGTTAGAAGTAGGCACAGGCTTCCATCCCGAACTAACAGGTAGGGAGAACATTTATTTGAACGGAGCCATTTTGGGAATGACCAAAGTAGAAATAAAGGGTAAAGAAGATGAGATAATTGCGTTTTCGGGTTGTGAACGTTATATTGACACCCCAGTTAAGAGATATTCTTCAGGGATGCGGGTTCGGTTGGCTTTTGCGGTTGCCGCTTTTTTAGAACCTGATATTTTGGTTATTGACGAGGTGTTGGCAGTTGGCGATGCCGAATTTCAAAAAAAAGCCATTGGTAAAATGCAAGACATTAGTAAAGGTGATGGGCGAACAGTACTATTTGTTAGTCATAATATGGCTGCAGTAAAAAGCTTGTGTACCAGGGGTATGGTTTTGCGACAAGGGAAAATTGCTTTTATGGGTGATACTACTGAAGCAGTAAGCTTTTATTTGAAAGATGGTTTTGAGTTGGAAAATAAAAAGATATTTGATGACCTTTATGATAATGATCTATTTATTTTGCACGAGATTATTGCCAAGGGTCAAAATAAAACTGAAAGCGCCTTAATATTGGAAGATGATGCTCTAGAATTGGTCACTTGTATTACTATTAAATCTTCGTGCCCAGAACAATATCATGTCACTTATCATTTATTTAATGAGTTAGGAGAGCCACTGTTTTCATTTTCAAGTGGAAGTATTGACCTCCTTAAAGGATATAATCGATTACATTGTAGTTTCCCAAAATCGTTTTTACGCTCTGGACAGTATTTTTTGTCTTTTTTTGTTGTTGAAAACAAAAGAAAAGCTGTTTTTATTGAAAAGGATATTATGAGTTTTACTGTTGTTGATGCTAAAAGGGATTTAGGGGTTTATATGGGTAAAGAACCGGGCTATATTAAACCTCAATTAACATGGCAAAACTTTACTGAATGATTCCTGTTACCAAAACATATTTACCTCCTCAAGACGATTACCAAGCCATTTTAGAGAAGGCTTGGAATACAGGATGGCTGACCAATAGAGGTATATTGGTAAAAGAGTTAGAAACCAAGTTAAATGTTTATTTGGGAACGCAGCATATTTTGGCCACTGCCAATGGTACTTTATCTTTGCAAATTGCCATAAAAGCTCTTGGTTTAAAAGGTGAGGTTATTACAACTCCCTTTAGTTATGTGGCTACTACTTCCAGTATTTTTTGGGAAGGCTGTATTCCTGTATTTGTAGATATCCACCCAGAATATTTAACCATAGATGAGTCCAAGATTGAAGACGCTATTACGGATAAAACAACGGCTATTTTAGCTACTCACGTATTTGGAAACCCATGCCATGTAGAGGCTATCGATAAAATCGCAAAAAAATATAACCTTAAGGTTATTTACGATGGTGCCCACGCTTTTGGGGTAACCTATAAAGGGCAATCAATTTTTAATTATGGTGATGTAAGTACCTGTAGTTTTCATGCCACTAAACTGTTCCATACAGGGGAAGGAGGTGCCTTGTTTTCGCAGAATACTAAATTGTATGAAAAACTGTTTGATTATCATAATTTTGGTCATCATGGCCAAGAGGACATTAAAGGTTTGGGAACAAATGCCAAAATGAGTGAGTTACAAGCAGCTATGGGACTTGCCTTACTTCCAAATATGGCAAAAATATTAGATACAAGGATTAATTGTGTTGAAATTTATAATGATATCTTAAAGGGTTCAAATGTAAAAGCATTAAAAATTAGGGAAGGGACTCAATGGAACTATAGTTATTATCCTATAGTATTTGAGACAGAAACCCAATTACTAGAATCAAAAAAAGTTTTAAATGAAAATAATGTTTTTCCTAGACGTTATTTTTATCCGAGTTTAAATAAACTTCCTTATGTAACTAAACAAGAGGTACGTGTTTCGGAATCTATATCAAAGAGAATTTTGTGTTTACCTTTATATGTAGGTTTAAAAAAAGCTGACATAACAGCTATTTGTAATATAGTTAGACTATGAGTAAGCCTATAATCTTAATTTTCTCAGGATTTAATGAAAGAGCGGTTGTTTCTTTTATAAGAACTCTTGAAAAGAACAAGTTGGATTATATTGTTGTCGCAAAATCTTTTGATGATTTTATCTTTTTTACCACTTATAAAAATAAAGTTATTGCTATTAGAGATGATTTAAGTTTAGATTTAGATGTCATTAAGAAATATATATGTTTAGTAAGGCAAAAAGTAAAGACTACTCATATCTTCATTGCTCCATCAACAGAGGCTCTAAACCGTTTTTTGTTAAAAGAAAGAAGTCGGCTAGAAGCTATGAAAGTTATTGTGCCTCTTACTAAAAAATCATTATATGATATAATTTCAGATAAATACAGTTTTGGAGTTGTTTGCAAAGAAAATGGAATATCTATTCCTAAAGAATTCTATACAATTGAAAATATAGATTATCCATTTGTAGCTAAGCCTAAGAAGTATTTTTCAAAAGGAGGAAAGACCTTTTCACCTCAACTCATATTTAATGAAAGTGAAAAGGTTTATTTTGTGGAAAACTATCCCATTGACGATTTTTATTTTCAAGAGTTTATTGAAGGGGATAGCCATTATTTGCTATATTACTTTAGTAGAAATAAAGTGATATATAAATTTTCACAAAAAAATATAGTGCAGCAATCAGGCGGAAAGTCAATAGTAGCTGCTACTTCGTCTGATTTTCATTTTTCAGATGAATCAAAAAAATACGAAGCTTTATTTTTATCTCTGAATTTCAGGGGGTTGGTTATGGTTGAAGTTAAACAAAAAGAATTCAAAAATTATATGATTGAGGCAAATCCTAGATTTTGGGGGCCATCACAATTGTTTGTAGATGCAAATGCCAACTTATTTGAATCTTTTTTATTCGATTACCAGTTTCTTGACAAAGCACCAACATTTAACAATATAGCTAAAAATAAAAAGTATTTTTGGCATGGAGGGTTTATTAAAAGCATAAATGAACTAAATTCTTTAGTTTATTACAGCGATAAACGTTTTAGTATAACAGATTGGTTGGATTCTGATGTTTATAAGAGAGAGGACGCTTTAGAGTATTATAAAAAAGAAGTTGGTGGATAAGTTAGAAGCGATAAAATTGCTTTATGAAAGTGAAAGTAAGCATGCCTCTTATCAGGTGTTGTCTGATAGGCTAAGTAGGCTCATGCAATTGCCTAAAACCCCTGCTATATCCAGATATGAAAAGGAACGCTTAAACTTTATATTGCAGTATATTGAACCCATTAACAAGACCATTATTGATATTGGGGGCAACACAGGTTTTTTTTCTCATGAATTTTTAGAGGCAAATGCCCACCATGTTACTTATTTTGAAGGCAATAAAACACATGCCAAATTTGTTGATTTAGCCTCAAATATTTTAGGGTATCATGAAAAAATCGAAATTATTGGTGATTATTACACTTTCGAAAATAATAATGACACACATAAATTTGATGTTGGGTTACTATTAAATGTTTTGCATCATGTTGGTGATGACTATGGCAATAAAAATTACTCCATTATACAAGCAAAAGAAAAAATTATAAACCAACTTAATTTTTTAAGTTCAAGAGTAAGTACGCTTATTTTTCAATTGGGCTATAACTGGAAAGGAGATAAGGATAGGTGTTTGTTTAACAATGGGACAAAACAAGAGCAAATAGATTTTATAAAAGAGGGGATTGGTAAGTATTGGAATATTGAAACAATAGGTGTTGCCGTTGATAAAAAAGAGGTAATAGTGTATGAGCCCTTAAGCGAAAATAATATAGAACGTAATGATCGTTTGGGAGAGTTTTTGAATAGGCCTATTTTTATATTAAAAAACATTTGTCATGATAAAAACTAAGCCCTTGGTAAGCATATGTTGTATTACATATAATCATGAAAAATTTATTGAGGAGGCATTAGAGGGTTTTTTAATGCAAGAAACTAATTTTGAATATGAAATATTAATTCATGATGATGCTTCAACAGATAAAACCAAATCAATTATTGAATCTTATGTACTAAAACATCCTGAAGTAGTATTTCCCATTTTTCAAAAAGAAAATCAATATTCTCTTGGGGTTAGGGGAATTATGGCTCGATATAATTTTCCACGTGCCAAAGGCAAGTATGTTGCCTTATGCGAAGGCGACGATTATTGGACTGACCCCTTAAAATTGCAAAAACAGGTGGATTTTTTGGAAAAAAATAAAGAAATTAATATTTGCTTCCATAGCGCACAGGTTTTAAAAAACAATATACTAGATGCATATGAGATTCCAGAACCGTTTGAAACCAAAGCGTTTGAATATATAGAGTTATTAAAATACTATAATTTTATTGCAACGGCAAGTATTGTGTTTAGAAAACCAGAGGAATTAGAGTTGCCTAAATGGTACTATGAATTACCGTTTGGAGATTTAGGACTTTATAAAATAATATCCGATAATAAAAAAATACAGTGTATAAACGAGTTTATGAGCGTGTATCGTGTTCATCATGATGGTGTCTATTCTAAGCTTTCCCAAACCCAAGCTAGGTACCAGTTTTTAAGGTTTTATAAAACAATATTTAATGCATTGAACAAAAAAGAGAAAAGTATTGTAAAAGAGAAACTAAACCAGTTGTATTTAGATTTAGCTAGCTTGAGGTTTAGGAAATGGCCAAAGCTTCAAGTAGGTTATTATTGGTATCTTCGATTTAAGTTTTGATTTATTTTATGAAGCATGCCCTTTTAATTACTGCCTATAAAAATTTTGATCATTTGAAAGATGTCATTTCTTTTTTTGATAACAACTTTTGTGTCTATATCCATATTGATAGGAAAATTAAAGTAGAACCTTTTGATATTGACCAGTTAAAGGGGTTTGCTAATGTTAAGCTTATTTCAAGAAAGTATAGGGTTAATTGGGGCGGGATCAATCATTTAAAATGTATTTTACATCTAGCAGAACAAGCTCTGTTAAATAAGGAAATTAGTATGTTTCATTTAATTAGTGGCCATGATTATCCCATAAAGAATATCTCTTATTTTCTCAATATTGATACCAGAAAAAATTATTTAAATTATCATGAATTGCCATCTGAAAAATGGAAGGAAGGTGGTTTAAATCGGTTAATGTATTATAATTTTTACGACCTTATTGATGCCAAAAAGCACAGGGATTATATCTTTAAATTGATTGACTTCCAAAAAAAAATACATTTTAAACGACGACTTTCCAAAAGGCTTCCCAAGTTATTTGGTGGTGAGACTTGGTGGACCCTTAACAATAGTACTTTAAAATATGTTTTAGATTATACGAATGAAAACCCAAGATTTTTGAAGCGATTGCGACATACTTTTTGTTCAGAAGAAATTTATTTTCAGACCATTATTATGAATTCACCTTACGCTTTAACAGTGATTAATGACAGTTTGCGCTATATTGATTGGAATACCCGTAATGGGAACCATCCCGCCAATTTAGATGAGAGTGATTTGAAAAAAATAATAGCAAGCAATAAACTGTTTGCTAGAAAATTTGAGTTTCCTGTATCGCAAAAACTTAAGGATTGTTTATTGAAAACTTTTAACGATTAATGTCGTATGTCTCAAACCCCACTAGTAAGTGTTATTATGCCTGTTTACAACTGTGAGCTTTATGTAAAGGAGGCTGTTGAAAGTATATTGTATCAGACTTATGAGAATTTTGAGCTTATAATACTAGATGATGCATCAACAGATAATACGGTTAAAATTGTTTCTGAAATCAAGGATTCTAGAATTAAGTTTATTAAAAAGAACATTAATACAGGCTATACAACTAGCTTAAATTTAGGTGTTGAGCTAGCCAAGGGCAAGTATATTGCCCGAATGGATGGTGACGATGTTAGTTTGCCTGAACGATTTGAAAAACAAGTTGCATTTTTGGAGGAACAAAGCGATGTTGTTGTTTGTGGTGCTTGGTATATCTCTATTGGTACAGGTGTAATAAAACCATATCCAGAAATGCACGAGGCTAATAAGCTTAGGTTGTTGGAGGGTACTTGTTTTGCACATCCCACTATTATGTTAAGGAAATCTGTTTTAGTAGAAAATCAATTGAAATATGATGTTTTTAGTGAACCGGCAGAGGATTATGCTTTGTGGGTAGATTTATTACAATATGGTAGATTTTACAATTTACAAGAACCCTTACTAAAGTACCGTATTCATGATAAACAAGTCTCGCAAGAACGAAGAGCTGTACAAATAGAGAGTAAGCTTAAAACACGCATTCGATTATTCAAATATTTAAACATAACCTTTAGTGGAATTGAGCAGGATGTATGGAAAAAAGTATTTAAGGGTGAAAATTTGGATTTTAATGGGTTAAAGATTTTAATCAAAAAAAAGAAGCAGCTTTTTAGGGCTAATAAAACTTTAGTTTTTTTTGAAAACGATGGTTTAAAAGCTTATTTGAATACCTTAGAATATCAATCTGTAAAGTCCTATTTTTTGGATCGAGATCGATTTAATCTGCTAGTATATTTTGAGTATTTGAATTTATGTCATATTTCTTCTTTTAGATTTTCCATTAGAACCCATGTTATTTTTTTTATAAAATCATTATTATTCTTTCCTAACAAAAAATAGTATATTCACTACTTTAGCAACACATCATTATGTTATGAAAGTACTGTTTTGGTTAAATAAATTTCCAACCTTTTCGGAAACGTTTATTAGGGATCAAATAATTACTTTAATAATACAAGGTGTAGATGTGCTTATTTATACCAACCATAAAGGCATAAATCAAGAGGAAATAAAAGCTTTACAAGGGTTTGAGGCTTATGAGCTTCAAAAGAAGCTCATTGATATTGATGCATCTACACCAAAAAATAAGTTTTTAAGAGTAATGCTCTTTATTTGGATATTGGGGATAAAAGGGTTTAGGCATGAATATGGTAAATGTTATAGGCGGTCATTGGATTTTTCCAGTTTTAAAAAAATGAAGCAATCGTTACATACCTTCTTTAGGGTGCATTACCTTATAAAGCACCGTATTGATATCATACATGCCCATTATGGTACCAACGGTAATGAGGCTGCTGTCTTTAAAAAAGTGGGACTGCCCGTAAGGTTGTATACCACATTTCACGGTTATGATATCAGGTTAGGTATAAAAAAAGGGGGGGCAATCTATGCAGATCTATTTGAATTTGGCGATGGGATATTTGCAATATCAGATTTTAATTATTCAAGGTTGTTGTCATTTGGGGCATTAAAGGAAAGACTTTTTAAATTATCTAATGGTATAGATACTTCTTTTTATAAAAGGGAAAAAGCGATTTCTAAGGCGGGTGTCATAAATATCTTGACAGTTGCCAGATTGGTGGAAGAAAAGGCATTACATATAGCTATACATGCCATTTGTAAATTAATAGCGACAAGGACTAATTTAGAATTAAACTATATGATTATTGGTGAAGGTGCTGAGCGTTTAAAACTGGAAGATTTGATAGACAAGCTTGGCTTGGGCCATATTGTAAAACTGTTAGGAGCTAAGGACTCTGCGTATGTGGCAAAATTAATGGCGACTTCAGATTTATTTCTTTTGCCTAGTAAAGTAGAAGCTTTGCCGACTGTATTGCTGGAAGCTCAGGCTAGTGGGATGGTTGTGTTGGCAACTGATGTGGGAGGCGTAAAAGAAATAGTGCGAGGTGGGACTGTAGTGCCGCCTATGAACATTGATGGTTTTTGTAAAGGGCTTAGCATGTTGATAGACGAGCGAATGAACTGGGATGAGTATAGCCGATTGGGTAGAGAATATGTAGTTGCAAACCATGATATTTACAAACAAACAAAGCAGCTTGTTAATATTTATAAGGGTTATTAAAGAAAAAATACATGAGATTATTTCTTAAAGAAGTAGCATTGTTTTTAATTCCTTTTGTATTGCTGGCTTTAGTGGCCGAAATTCGTTACACGAAGTCTGGAGGGGATTTAAACCGTTTGGGGAAAATACCTTACCCTAAAGATTATAGAGATCAATTTCATGAAGCCTTTAATCAAGAAAAAAGGTATCATGAGTTCTCTGAGTTGCGTTTAGATACGGTGCGGCATGTAGATGTTTTGACCATAGGCGATTCTTTTTCCCAGCAAGGGGCTTATGGTTATCAAAATATTTTAGTTAGAGAACATGGTTTGAATGTTTTGAACTTTGATTATAAAACATTTAGGCTGGAAAATTATAAGCCTCTTCATTTTTTATTTCAAATGTTTAATAGTGATGTTTTTGACCATGTTAAGCCTGATTACATTGTTTTGCAAATTGTAGAAAGAGACATTCTAAGGCATTTGAATGATTTAAATGAAAATAAAGGTATAACAATGAATGTACTATTTGAGAAAAGAAAAGAGGAGTTGACTTTAAATGAGAAGTCCCAAAATAGTACTTTTAGAACGCGAATGAATGATATGGAGCTTTTTTATCGTTATGGTTTGTTGTATTGCTTTAATGATCGTGCTTTTGAATCTTCTGTATATAAAGTAAAATTATCTAAGCCTCTTTTTTCGGCAAACGAGGATATGCTTCTTTTTTATAATCGAGATATTAGTAATATGAATAATTACAGCAATGTTGAAAATGTTAAGCAATTTAATAACATTCTTAATCGATTAAGTATTGAACTTAAAGCCTTAGGTGTCGATTTAATCGTTATGCCATGTGCTGACAAGTATGACATATATTATGATTATATAGTTAATAACAGGCATAGGGAAAACCTTTTTTTTGAGAATTTAAAAGTGTTACCTAAAGACTATTTGTATATTGACACCAAGGCCGTATTAAAACCATATATTGATGATGGTGTAAAAGATGTGTATTTTGCGGATGATACGCATTGGTCGCCAACAGCTACTAAAATTATAGCTGTTAAAATTAAAAACACCTTGGATGAAAATGATTGAATTCTCTAAAAAATCAATTTGCTTAGATGGATTAGCTTTAATTTAGTAAAACACATACCTATGCCTCCAAAGGTTTCTATTATTATCCCAGTTTATAATAGGTTGCAATTAATAAAGCAAGCCTTAGATAGTGTTCTTGCACAAACCTACGGTTTGTGGGAATGTATTGTGGTAGATGATGGCTCAATGGATGGTACCATAAATATTTTAGAGTCTTACATTGATTTAGACAATAGGATAAAATATTTTGAAAGGAATAAATTGCCAAAAGGTGCCCCTACCTGTAGAAATATTGGTTTAAGACATGCCTGTGGAGAATATGTAATGTTTTTGGATAGTGATGATTATTTGATGCCTCACTGTTTAGAAAGGCGTTTGTTATTATTTGATCAAAATTTAGATAAAGATTTTTTAGTTTTTCCATTAGGTTTAAAAAAGATTGGATATATTGAAAAAATAAAATTACCCGTGAGTTCATCGTACCTAATTGATTTTTTAAAATTCAACTTACCTTGGTCGATTATGAATCCTATCTGGAAGGTTGAATTTATACAGCAATTGGGAGGTTTTACAGAGGGTTATCCTAGGTTTAATGATCCAGAGTTAATGATAAGGGCTTTATTGGAACCAAACGTTAAATTTAAAGTCTTTAATGATGCGGATTATGATACTGTTTATGTTCCTAGTAAGAATGATCCAAAAGTATTTAAAGATAAAGTTTACCAAAGTTTACTTTTTTTTATTCCGGACATATCTCGTCACCTTGATGTAAATGGAAAAAAGCCATATAAAAAGCATTTGGCCAATTATTTAAAACTTTGGTTTAAAGAAATTTATATTCCTCTACAAAGCAGTAAAATAAAAGAATCACTCGTGCTTATTAGGCTGTTTTACAAGTTTGGTATTATATCTTTTTGGAAACAAATATTACTAATTAAGAATCTTATGGGCTATTCTTTTGGTAATTTTATCTTGCAATATTTTAAAATTAAGTTAAGAGACAAGACTTTTTATAACTCATGAAGTCATTTTTTAACCGTGTAAATAATGGATTTAAGAAGTTGTTGCTTCTGTTGCAGTTGCTTCTATTTTTTGGATTACAAAAAAAGAAAGTAAAAAAGGCTAAGATTCTATTTTTTTTTCCTTTTTACCATACCGGTGGTGCAGAACGGATCCATTTACAAATTGTGCAATCTGTGTTGGATGTTACAAGCTTTGTTTTTTTTACCAAGATTTCGAACGATAGTAAATTTTATAAATGTTTTAAAGAGACAACTAATGTTGGCCAAATCCATAAGTTTATAAGGCATAACGGTTTGGTAAAAGCACTTTTTTTAAAATATCTTATTAAAAATATCAACTCAGCAGCTGTTGTTTTTGGATGTAATACAGAATTCTATTACGAATTATTACCTCTGTTAAGTAACAACATAAAGAAAATAGATCTTATTCATGCTTTCTCTTTTCCAGACTATGGCATTGAACAATTTAGTTTGCCTTATATTTCTTATTTGGGTAAGCGAATTGTTATAAATTCTAGGTCAAAGGAAGACCTTATACATCTTTATAAAGAGAATAACATTGATGATATTTACATAAAAAACATCGTAACAATAGAAAATGCTATTAAAAGTACTTTCAATAGTAAAAAAGAAAGGTTTAATACATTTAATGTGGGTTATGTAGGGCGTTGGGCAAAGGAAAAAAGACCAGAATTATTTATTAAAGTAGCCAATGCATTTTGCACAAAAAAATTAGAAGCCCAATTTTTAATGACAGGGTTTGATCCTTTAGATATTAGCAATAAAGATGAATTTAACATATCTTATAAAGGTATTTTAAATGATAAAAGCATGGTTTGCTTTTACAATGATATAGATGTTTTGTTGATCACATCCTACCGAGAAGGCATGCCATTGGCCGTGATAGAGGCAATGTTAATGGGAGTTGTGGTTATTTCCACAAACATTGGAAGTATTTTTGAACATGTGAAAAATGATGAAACAGGTTATATTATTGAAAATTTTTCAAATGAAAAATATATAGTAAGAGATATGATAGGCGCTTTAAATAAACTTTATCAAGATAGAGCTTTGCTAGAAAGATTATCCTTAAATTCACAACGATATGCCAAAGCAACGTTTAATATTAATACATTTAACCAAGCCTATAAAGACATTTTGTTAAAAAATGTATGATAAAAACCCTTTAGTATCAGTAATTGTGCCGTGTTTCAACCAAGCTGCGTTCTTGGATGATGCTTTACAGTCTGTTTTGGATCAGGTCTATACTAATTGGGAGTGCATTATAATTAATGATGGATCGACCGACAATACTAAAACGAAATCTGAGTACTGGACAAAGCTGGATGCACGATTTGGATATTTAGAGCAAGTCAATTATGGGGTAAGTACTGCTAGAAATAATGGTATTAAAACAGCAAAAGGCAGCTATATTTTGCCTTTGGATGCTGATGATAAAATAGGAAAGGACTATTTGCATCAAGCTGTTAAAGCATTTATTCAGAATAAGAATTTAAAATTAGTCTATTGCAAGGCAGCCAAGTTTGGTGCTATTTCGGGAGCATGGAACTTGAAGCCATTTTCACGGTTTAATCTTGCTATTAGCAATATTATATTTAGCAGTGCATTATTTAAAAGGGATGATTGGCAAAAGATAGGCGGTTATGATAAAAACATGACACAAGGTCTTGAGGATTGGGAATTTTGGATCCATTTGCTTAAATATGGTGGAGATGTGGTTCAGCTCAATAAAGTTGGTTTTTATTATAGGATAAAAGATGATTCCAGAAACCGTCAAGTAACTGCTAACGATAAGAAACTGCTAAAAGAATACTTAAGTGTAAAGCATGCCGACTTTTTTGTAGAACAATTGGGGTCGTTTCATGCTTATATGTATCAAGGTATAGAAGAGAATAAAAACTTAAAGAGTGAATTGCGCAGTAGAAAGCATGCGCTTAAAATTCTATTTTCTCCAATTATTAATTTTTTCAAGCTAAAAGGATTTTGAGTCTCGAAATACCATTTGCCTCAATTATTTTACCCGTATATAACGGGGAAAACACTTTGGCAGCCACTATGGAAAGTTTATTGAAGCAAACCTATTCCAAATTTGAACTATTAATTGGAATAGATGGAACAACCGATAATTCTAAAATCATTGCCCAGTCGTTTAAAGATCCTAGGATAAAAATTATAGAAAACCCTCGTAATTTAGGCTTAGCGAATAACTTAAATAAATTAATAAGCTTAATATCGCCACAGAGTGAATTTATCGCCATGGCCGAGCAGGACGATGTTTATGTGCCTGAGCGTTTACAATGGCAAGTGGAAGTGATGCTGCAACATCCACAGGTAGGATTGGTATCGGGTATTGCTGAATTTGTTGACTCAAAAAGAAAAACACTATTTCCCGGTATTTTGGTGTATGGAAAACAATTTCTCCAACAAGTAGAGCTGTTTAAGTATTTATATGTAAACCAGTTAAAAGTTGTAAATACTTGTATGATGATACGAAAGGCGGTGCATACAAACAATAATTTAGCTTTTAACAATACCTATGGCAATTTTAATGTAGATTGGGATTATGTTTTACGATTATCATTAGTAAGCCAAGTGTATGGTATTCCTAAAGTTTTAGTCCATATAAATAGACAAGTAGACCGTACATCTGTAACAACCAATAAATGGGGGCAATTTAAAGCCTCTAGAAAACTGATAAAAGATTTCAAAATACATTTCCCTGTTTTAATAACCCAAAAGGAGTATAGAGCAGCATTAAAAATATGCCGAAAAACTGAATTGGGTTACCGTAATAAATGGGGCATTTTAGTGTTTAGTATTTACTATTCTCTATTGTACTTGGATTTTGATTTTTTTAGATATTTAATATCCAAAGCAAAGCGTAAGCCAAAAAAATAAGCACATGTTAAAGCACTTAAAAAGACATATTACATATTTGGTAGTATCCTATAGGTTGGGAAAAACAATTTTAATCGATGATTTTCATTTAGAAGGCTCAAAAAAAACAGAGGAAGAAAAAAATAAAAAAATAAAGCGATTTGAAGTTATCAATTTTATTTTGAAGACTTTTAAAGAGGATACCACATATCTTGAAATTGGGGTTAGGGATCCAGAAGACAACTTTAACAAGATAATGGCTGTCAATAAATACAGTGTTGACCCAGGTATAGAGAATGTTAAAAATCCAGTTGATTTTAAATTAACCAGTGACTCTTTTTTTGATAATCTGGAACAGGGGCTGCTACTGTACAAAGAGATTAAGTTTCATGTGGTGTTTATTGATGGTATGCATAGGGCAAATCAAGTTGAAAGAGATATTGACAATGCATTAAAATATTTAACTGAGGACGGTTTTATTGTTTTGCATGATTGTAATCCGCCTACGGAATTTCATGCTAGGGAAAATTATGATTATAAATTATCCCCTGCACAACAGTATTGGAATGGTACGGTATGGAAAGCCTTTTTTAAGTTTAGGCAGCGTAATGATTATTATTCTTGTTGCATAGATTCAGATTGGGGGATTGGGGTTATCTCTAAATATGTTGATCTAGGCATCCCTACTGGAGTTAACAACCCTTTTTTTGAATACGCTATATTTAATAAAAAAAGAAAAGAGAGTTTAAACTTGATATCATTTGAGAAATTTAAATCTAAATTTAAAATATTTTAGAGAATTAAGAATGAATAAGATAAATTATATCCATACTAATGAACGCCACAATACAAAAGATGCTTTACAAGTGTTGCCGTATTTATTTCAATTGTTTAATCCTAAAAGTATATTGGATATTGGATGCGGTAATGGTAGTTGGCTTGCAGCAGCAAAGACATTAGAAGTGAATACTATTTTTGGAATAGATGGAGTTAGGGTTAATCATACCGATATGCTTATTGATGATCATGAGTTTCAACAACATGATTTAACTAAACCTATTAAATTGAATAAAGTGTTCGATTTGGTTTTAAGCTTGGAAGTGGCAGAGCACTTACCTGAAGAAGCTGCTGATGTTATAGTTGAAACTTTGTGTGACCATGGCGATATTATAATATTTTCGGCTGCTATCCCTAATCAAGGTGGTCAATATCATATAAACGAACAGTGGCCTAGTTATTGGCAGGCGAAGTTTGAGGCAAAGGGGTTTTATGCCTATGATATTTTGCGGGATAAATTTTGGAACAACGATGAGGTCTTCTGGTGGTACAAACAAAATATGGTGGTTTATATAAAATCTGAAACCTCCAAACAGTTTAAATTACAGAGAACTCACCATGTTAATGCTATGATACATCCAGAATTGTACCGTAAAAAAATTTTTAGACCTAAATATTATAAGCGTCCTGAACTATGGGTGTATTTAAAAATGTTTGTAAAAGCCTATATTAAAACCTTTAAATAAGTTTTATTGAAAGCACATAACATAGCATTTATTGTACCTTACTATGGCAAATGGCCAGTATGGTTTCCGGCATTTTTGGTGTCTTGCAAAAATAACTCTAGTATTACTTGGTTGTTTTTTTCTGATTGCGATATAACTATAGATAAACCAAATAATGTTATTTTTTACAAGTCCAGTTTAGGTGACTTAAAAAACTTGATTAGCATTACTGTAGGTTTTGAGGTTTCGTTGTTAAGTGCTTATAAAGTTTGTGAATTTCGTCCTGCTTTTGGAGACGTGTTTAGCAAGTATATAAAGGATTATGATTTTTGGGGTTTTTGTGATGTAGATATTATTTGGGGAGATATTAGAAAGTTTATTACGCCAAAGCTGCTAGCGGATTATGATATTCTTACCGCTTTACCTCAAAAAATAGCAGGACATTTTACCATTTTTAAAAACACGACTAAAAATAACCAATTGTATGCCTATAAAGAGACTTATAAAAAGTTATTTAAAGACACGGTATACAGACGTTTTGATGAATATGGATTTACAGGTGTTATTGCTGAGTTAGATAAAAATAACAAAGTAAACATTTGTTGGGAACCTTTGGTTTTAGATCAAGGCATTAAGGCCGTTAACCATCAAGAATATTTGTTGGATGTCTGGGAATATGATAATGGTAAAATATATACACTTAATAAAGGGAGTCGGGTAAAAGAGTATATGTACCTGCACTTTATAAACTGGAAGAAGTTTTTAAAGACATGCGAGTTTGAATATGCTGATGCACCTAAAAGGTTCTATATTTCTTATAATAAAATACATTTAAAGCCTCATACTTGGTTATCGCATGGTTTTAACAGGATAAAAAATATTTTTTATGGCTATACAGTTCGGTTATGGATATATTTAAACAAAAGAAAAATTAAAAGTTTACTTAGAAGAGTAAAAGGTAAATTATCCTAAAATATAATGTTTGGAATATTAAGGACTATATTAGCTATATATGTTGTGCTGTTGCATATCTTTAGTGTTCCAGTGTTGGGTAACTATGCTGTTTCTTTCTTTTTTTTATTGTCAGGGTTCTTAATGACTTATATAATGCATGAAACGTATGGCTATACATTAGGTGGCTATAAAGTATTTTGGCTAAACAGGATATTAAGGTTATATCCTATGTATTTACTGGTAATCGGTTTTACAGTGTTAGCCATCGTTCTTTTACCGAATAGTATTAGAAACCCTCAAATGTTTTTTCCTAAAACGTTTTGGGAATGGATTACCAATATTACCATGTTATATCCCAATGTTGTTCCACATCGTTTTGTGCCTAGATTAGCACCTACCTCTTGGGCTTTAACTAATGAGTTAGTTTTTTATTTTCTAATTTCTATGGGGATTTCTAAAACTTGGAAGCGAACATTTTTATGGTTTTTGTTAAGCGTTCTGTATTATGTAGGGACTTATGTTTATTATGATATAGCCACTTATAGATATAGTGCTATACCAGCAGCTTCTTTACCTTTTGCTTTAGGAGCCTGCTTATATTGGGTTGTAAAAAATAGAAAACCTTTTAGGGTATCATTATTCCCAATTTTTTCTGTTTTTATAATGTTTAATGTTAATGCTATATTAGGTCTTTATTTGCCTCCTTATTTAAGAGAAATGACAATATATAGTAATATGATTTTGGCTTTCATTTTAATTTATTTACTATTTAATTACAAACCAAAGGTGCCCCTAAAAAGTATAGATGATTTAATAGGAACATATAGTTATCCTCTCTATTTATCTCACTATTTAATTGCTTTAATTTATTCGGGTGTGGTTGGATTTGGTGTGATCAATAATAGCTTTAAAATGCAGTTAAAGGCTTTAGTTCCCTTTTTTGTAGTTTTATTTATTTTTAATTTCTGTCTTCTATTGTTTAATAAAAGAGTTGATATATTCAAGAGCGACTTAAAAAGTAAATATTTGAAGAAAATAAAATCACACAAATGATAGTTTTTCAATGCTTAGGTATCTAAAATATTATTTAAAGGAGTTAATGGCTGAGTTTAAAATGCTTAGTCAGGGAATTTCTTATGTGTTTACCGGTAAAAAGAGAGCCATTTATGTTGGGTGTTTAGGCATGGGAAATTTGGGAGATGAAGCTGTTTATATAGCAACAAAACATTTGTTAAAACAGAAATTGTTTTTATATAAAGTGCCCTATCAAAAACCATTTTCCGGTAAACTCTTTAGAAGATATTTCTTTAGACCTCCGGATTATATCATTTTGGGAGGAGGAACTCTGGTGCTTAAGAATGCTAAAGAGAGCTTCTTGAGAATAATACTAGGTTACAAAAATAAATACCCTAAAGCGAAGTTAGTTGTGTTTGGTACTGGAGTAGCTGATCCTATTTTGGCCAAGCAGAATGGCTTTCCCACGAACATTGAAGACTGGAGAACGTTTTTTGATTTATGTGAATTTGTTTCAGTTCGGGGAATACTTTCTAAGAAATTATTGGAAGATAAGTTTGAAGTAATTAAAAAACCAATTTTTATACTGCATGAACCGACAATTCAGTTTAGAAGAACAAAAATAATTGAGAAAAGTAAAAACAAGGTTATTGGGATAAATTTTTGTGATATAGTGGGAAGAATTTATGGGCAGGATCAAGAAGGTCTGGGCTTATTTTTTAAGAATTTAGTGATTGCATTACTAGATCAGGGGTGGACGGTTTATTTATATCCTACGGTCGTGTCCGATATCAAGTTTATGAAAAAGCAATTAGGAGAAGAACTTACTAGAAAAATACTTATTTATGATAACCATAAGGATTTAAAAAAATCATTAAAGTTCTTTGAGGAGATAGATGTCTTTATTGGTCAGAGATTACATTCTATAGTTTTTTCTACCATTACTTACACCCCTTTTTTTGCCATAGAATATGAATCAAAGATGAGCGATTTTCTATTAACTTTGGGATGTAAAGATAAAACCATGAGAACAGATCTGTTGGATTTAGGGTATTTGTTAAATAAAATCGATTCTCTTTATAAGAACATAGAAGAAGAGCAGAAGGTATTATTTGATTTTTGCTGGAAAGCTAGCCAGCAGCAATTAACGTTTACAGAAAACTTTTTAAATGACAGAGCTTAAGCCGATATCTATAGTATTGTTGCATCCCTTTTCGGCAAAAGCAATAGGCTTGGACTTTAATGTTCTATTGTATTCGCACAGTAAACCACATGTGAGGGCTATGCTAGAGTTGCAAAAAGCAGGATTTTCGGTTTCTGTAGATTATTTTCATACTAATTGGCTGCCACAAATAAAAAAAGTAGACGGCTTGAAGAAACGATTTTGGCCGCTCACCTATCCTCTTTTTTATGTTAAAAAAAGGTGGCGTAAAGAACAATCGTTATGGCACTTGTTGTTTAACTATTTTTTTCCTCCCGACCTTACCATTATCAATATGTCTGGGCATTTAAGCCCATATACGTTTAAATTAGCGAAAATCTTGCAAGGGAGGGATAAACCTTATATTGCTATGATTGGAGGTTTAAACATGTCTTTTGATGCCAAAAGCTTAAATTACTACAATAATGCACACCATATTATTGTGCATACCAAGACGCAAAAACAAATGATTTTAAGTCAAAAAGGGTTCCAGAATTTTGATGTTAGGATAATGCCCTTAGGGGTAGATACAGAAGTTTTTAAACCAAAAAAACAGTTAAGTGGGGATGTTGTAAAACTCCTCTTTGTTGGAAGACTAACACGTTTAAAGCAAATTGAATTATGTATTGAGTCACTTAATTATATAGTGGCTAACAGCAATATAAGAGCTTGTTTAAGAATTGTTGGACCTATAAGCGATAGTGCATATTATACCGAATTGACCGATTTGGTTCGCCAATTAAAACTAGATGATATAGTTACATTTGAAGGCGCGATTCCCCATGATGATTTATTACCTGTCTATCAAGAATCTTCATTATTGTTGTTGCCCAGTACACATGAATCTTTTGGAATGGTTATAACTGAATCCATGGCCTGTGCTACGCCTGTTGTTGCTTTATACGGCTCAGGTGGACCAGAAGAAATAATTACTAATGGAGTGGATGGTGTTTTGTGCAATCCATCAAATTACCCGATTGAAATACTAAATCTCGTTAATAATAGACAAGGATTAGCTGTTATGTCAAAAAATGCCAGAAAGACTGTAGAAAACAACTACAGCAGTTATATAACCAATAAGGTTTTAAGGGATAGTGTTGAATCTGTACTATAGGCCATATGAAACCAAATTATAAAGTAATAATTTATACCTCACAAGAATTTAACCATGCTTCCTATATACAGACGGGATTGTTTGAATTACAGCAAAAAGGATTGGTTCGTGTTAAGGTAAAGTTGGATATTAAAAAAAAGCTTGGCCGTACCATAGTTTCTAATAAAGGTGCAGTCACAAGAACACTACATCCCCACCCGAAAACGTCATTCTATAAACTAATAGATAACAACACAAAACGGCACATTGTGTTTGCTGTGGATTTATATGATTTGGCCGATCAGTTTTCTACTCATGCATTAGAAACATGTGATGTTGTCTTTAAACGAAATTACGAAACCAAGTATGTTTCCTCCTTACCAAGCAACTATAAGAAAAAAATGTACAAATTAGGTTTAACATTTGGTGTAAGATCTAATTTTTGCCAACAGTTATTTACCATTTTTATAGGTGGTCTTTTGGGTAGCATGCATGCCAATCTAAAATTTGACAGGTTTTTAGTTCATCGATTATTAAGGGTTTATAAAGTACAAATACGTGAATGGAAATTTGTAAGGCGATCTAGAAGCATTACAAGTTTTGAGCAATTTGAACGTTCAAATACAAATGCTGTACTTTTTCAAACCCGTTGCTTTCCTCATGAAAACTATGATGACACAAAAGACATACACAAGCAACGTTATGACATAATAAGGATATTAAAGAAAGAGTTTCCCAATAGTTTTAAAGGCGGCTTTGTCCCTTCAAGAATTTCACTGGAAAAATATGGAGATGCTGTTACGACTGTGCCAACACGTCCAGACCTGTATTTGGACGCAGTAAAAGAAGCTAAAATAGTAATTTACACTCGAGGTTTGGCAAATTCTCCAGCTTGGAAAATGGCCGAATATCTATCGCAGGGAAAAGTAATAATTGCCGAGTATCTTACAGCCGAATTACCTATTCCCTTAGAGCATGGAAAGCACTTATTATATTTTAATGATTATGAAGAAATGACAAATAATATCCACTGGGTTTTAAACGATGTCGAATTAATGGAGAGGTTATCTAAAAATGCAAGAGGATATTTTGAAAAGTATGTTCACCCGGTGGCGAATGTTGAACGTATTTTGAATATATTGAGCATAAAATTATCCCAATGAAAAGGTTACTTGTCCATCACCGTTCACAGCATCATGCTTCTATTTCAGGATATGATAGGCTAGTTGGCTATATTGATGGACAGTTGATTTCTGGACAACAATTCATTTTGCCTTATCGGATGGCAAAATTTATTGCGCAAAGCCACAACCAAAACAAAGGAATTTATAATTCTTCCAGTGTTTATAAAGATATTCATTTGTTTAAGGCGTTGTTTCCTTTTTTTAATAATGATGATGTGATTCATTATTTACACGGTGAAAGAGATATAAGATCTATTTTTAAAATGAAGTTTTTATTAAAACAGTCTGTTGTTTGTGCCACATTCCATAAGCCTCCAGAAATTTTGAAAACCCAAATACCCAATCCCAAAGTATTAAAAAAATTAAATGGTGCTATTGCCGTGGGGCAGAATCAGGTCGATTTTTTAAAGGAATGGTTGGGGCTTAAAACCGTTGAATATATTCCGCACGGTGTAGATGTTAACTTTTTTAAACCGGGTGGAATAGAAAAAAGAAATAATAGATTATTATTTGTTGGTCAGCACCTTCGTGATTTTGAAGCATTAAATTTCTGTGCTCCAGTACTTACAAATAAGATTAAAGACTTAAAGATAGACGTGGTTTTAAGGAAGGATTTTTATGATAAGGTAAATGAACATGAGGTTATTACGATGCATTCTAATATTGATGATGCAAAGTTAAAAGGCCTTTATCAAAAAGCCGATCTCCTCTTTTTGCCTTTGTTAGATGTAACAGCCTGCAACAGTATTTTAGAAGCTATGGCTTGCGGATTGCCTATAATAACCACAAATGTAGGTGGAAATACGGATTATCTTGCCAATACCGAAAATGTCATGGTGTCAAAGAATAACCATGAACAATTAATTGAACAAACAACAATGCTTTTAAAAGATGAAGAGATGCTTTTAAAAATGGGTAAATCTTCAAGAGAAAAAGCATTGGAATATTCTTGGGAATCCATTGGTAAAAGGGTACTTAATTATTATAAAAAGTTATGTTAGAGCAGTTAAGTAAGAGGCCAATGAAGATTGCCATTTATTCGGGAGCAATACCTAGTACCACGTTTATAGAAAATGTAATCGTTGCATTAGCTAAAGCCCATGTAAAAGTATATTTGTTTGGCAAAACATATCGCCGAATGTCTTATCCAAGTTCGGTTTTTATATATGGTACTCCTAAAAACCAGTATTACAATATTCTTGTTACTTGTTTCCGTTCACTGTTATTATTTTTAAGATTTCCAAAGCGATTCTTTATTCTGATCAATAAGATATCGACATATCATTCACTTAAGACTAAATGGGGTTGGTGGAGTCGGTACGTTCCCGTTTTGTTGCATATGCCTAATGTGTTTCATATACAATGGGCAAAAGATATAGAGCATTGGATTTTTCTAAAGGAGCATTTTAATTGTAAAATAGTCCTTAGTCTGCTTGGTTCGCATATTAATTATTCGCCGATAGCCGATTTAAGTCTGGCGGCAAGCTATCGTAAACATTTTTCTAAGGTGGATGCCTTTCAAGGCGTGTCCCATGCCATTAATCAAGAAGCCCAAAAATACGGGGCTTCAGCGGAAAAGCTATATCGTATTCATTCCACAATTAGTCCGCATTTATTCGATACGTTCAAAAAGAAACAAGCTAATAAAAGCACATTCTTAAAGATTGTTTCAGTAGGAAGGCACCATTGGGTAAAAGGGTACGAGTATGCTTTGAAAACCATGGCCTTGTTAAAAGAAAACGAAGTGGCATTTCAATATGATATTATTGCACAAGGCTTAGTGCCTGAATCGTTATTGTTTTTACAAAATATACTTGAATTAAATGATTGTGTGCATTTTAAAAAGGGTATTGGACAAGATGATTTGTTTTTAGTCTTACAAGATTACGATGTGCTATTATTACCTAGTTTAAGTGAGGGCATCGCCAATGTGGTTTTGGAGGCTATGGCTATTGGGTTACCTGTTATTTCCACTGATTGTGGGGGTATGGCCGAGGTTGTTATTCACAATGAAACGGGGTGGTTAGTACCTGTTCGTGATCCAGAGGCAATGGCAAAGACTATAGAGGGTATGATGAAAACACCTGAACCCGAATTGCAGCGTATTACTTTTAATGCGCATGAATTTGTAAAACACCACTTTGATGCTGAAGACTCGATTGCCCAGTTCTTGACCTTGTATGAGAACGTCATGCTGAGCGAAGATGGAATCTGAGCGTAAGCATCTTTTTAATGGGAGTTGTATTGAACAGATTGTTACGTCGTCCCAATGGTTGTTGTGACTCCTCACAATGAACGTTTAGGATTAGGCAGATTGTTACGGCACTAGCGTACATTTTGACAAGCCCAATGTAGTACCTTACAATGATGTTTGAATTTAACAGTTAGTAGTGCGTATTGTTGCTTGGCAATGTTATTAAATTGTATATTGCATTAGTATTACATGAGAACAATAACCACCCCAATAATCCCAACCCACCAAACCTTTGCTAAGGTTAATGCTCCTCATGAATTGCATTTAGAAGCTATTTGCGTTTTTGCGGCCATAGGCTTTTTTTTGGATAGGGATACTTATTGGAAAGATCAGGCGGTTTTATCTCCCGCATCGCAACATACCTTGGATGGTGATGGTTATTTGATAGATTCCGAACCATGGTTTAAGTGGCATAATACGCCACAGGCCATATCCTTTAATGATACTCTGGATGCCTTTTCTGAATTATTTGAAACCATTGTTAAGGAACAAACAAATGGCAAGCAAGTTATACTTCCCCTTTCGGGTGGACTGGACAGCAGAACTCAAGCGGTGGCCCTTAAACAATTAGATGCTGATGTTTTTAGTTATAGTTATGCGTTTGAGAATGGCTATCCCGAAACAAAAATAGCCCAACTAATCGCTAATACCTGCGGTTTTGAATTTGAGGATTATGTCATTCCGAAGGGTTATTTATGGTCAGTTATAGATGATTTGACCAACATTAATAATTGTTATTCCGATTTTACGAGTCCGCGGCAAATGGCCGTTATAAATAACCTACAAGGCAAAGGGGACGTGCTTTCCTTAGGACATTGGGGTGATGTGCTGTTTGATTCCATGAATCTACCCCAACTGTCTTTTGAAGAAACTGTAGAAGTACTGCCGAAAAAACTTATTAAACGAGGAGGACTCGAATTTGCTCAGGCCTTATGGCAGTATTGGGGTTTACAAGGTAACTTTATGGATTATTTTCGATCTAGAATTTCAGGGCTGTTATCCAAAATTGATATTGAAGATACCAATGCGAAATTACGGGCGTTTAAGAGTCTGTATTGGGCGCCACGATGGACTTCCGTGAGTTTATCAACGTTTAAACGTATTGCTCCCATAAGTTTGCCCTATTACGATAATAGGCTATGTGAATTTATATGTACCCTGCCAGAATATTATTTAACAGGGCGCCAACTGCAAATAGCTTACATAAAACGTTATGCGCCGGCATTAGCTAAAATTACGTTGCAGGACCATCGCCCCTTCCATTTATATAATTACCATTTTGATAAAGTGCCTTATAATTTGCCCTATCGTTTCCTTAAAAAAATGCAACGGGTTATTTCATCGATTAAGGGATTACCTTATGTGCAACGGAATTGGGAACTTCAATTTTTAGGGCGCTCTAACCAAGAAGAGTTATTAAAACGTATAAACGATCGTGATTTTAATGATTTTATTCCAAAGGAGTTGGTAACAACTTATAACAATGAATTTTTTAATAAAGACACCTTACAATATGCACACCCTATGAATATGCTTTTGGTATTATCCCAATTTTATAAAACCCAGGTTCATGGCTAAGCGTATTAAGATATTATTTACCATCCCTAATTTTGATACTGCCGGCAGTGGTAAAGTCGTGTATGATTTGGTAAAAGGTTTGGATAAAACAATCTTTGTGCCTGAAATATGTTGCTTTCATGATAAAGGGGAGTTTTTTAATGAGGTTGCCGCTTTAGGGATTAAAATCCATATTTTTAGATTTGCCCAACCATACAGGCCTTTTTTAAGTTTACCGTTTCGAATATTAAAGATTTTTCGGTTTTTTAGGAAACATCAATTCGATATCATTCATTCCTGGCATTGGAGTTCAGATATTACCGAGCCTTTAGCTGCAAAATTAGCGGGAATCCCCTTTATATATACCAAGAAAGCTATGGGTTGGGGCAATAAAGCATGGCAATGGCGTACCCAGTTGAGTACTCAAGTGATTGCCATTAATACCGATATGGTAAATACCTTTTTAAAGCCCTTTAATTATAAAGTTGTTTATATGCCCTTGGGAGTCGATATCAATTATTTTAAACCTCAGCCTCCTTCCGAAACTTTGAAATCAACTTTAAATATCAAAGACTCAGATTTTGTAATTGTATCTGTTGCTAATCTAGTGCCAGTAAAGGGCATTGAGGTCCTGTTGGAAGCTGTAAATTTATTAAATGACGAATCGATAAAAGTATTGATTATTGGAGATTACCATAACACTTACGGTCATGACTTGAAGCATAAATATAAAGGCAGTAATGTTCAATTTCTAGGGAGGCACCAGGATGTACGTTCTTATTTGGCTTTGGCCAGTATTTTTGTGATTCCTACCTTAGATATAGGCAGAAAAGAGGGTTTGCCCATTGCCCCAATGGAAGCCATGGCTATGGAGAAAATAGTTATAGGTTCTAAAATTTCGGGTATTGTTGATATTTTAAAACCATTTGATTTTTGTTTATTTGAAGCTGGTAATGTTACCTCTTTAATAAAAATTATTAATAAGGTTATAGATATGACCAGTAATGAAAGAGAGTCTTTGGAAGAAACTATGCGTATTTCTGCAGTTCAATATTTTAACATTAACCAATGTGTTTTAAATCATCAAACACTTTATACAAAGTTATTAAAGCTATAGATTATGCTCTTTAATTCTTTAGATTTTGCTCTTTTTTTACCTATTGTTTTTTTACTCTATTGGTTTGTTTTTAGACGACATTTAATATTACAGAATGCTTTTATTGTAATTGCAAGCTACCTGTTTTACGGCTGGTGGGATTGGCGATTTTTAGGACTTATAATCTTTAGCACTATTGTAGATTTTTTCGTAGGGTTTTTTATGGCAAAACAGTTCGATGCTAATACCAGAAAAATTCTACTATTGACTAGCATTATTGTAAATATTGGTTTACTAGGTTTTTTTAAGTATTACAATTTTTTTATTTCAAATTTTGTAGAGGCTTTTTCACTTTTTGGAACAAAAATCGAAGCGAACAGTTTAAATATAATTTTACCAGTAGGAATTAGTTTTTACACCTTTCAAACCTTAAGTTATAGCATAGATATTTATAAAGGTAAGTTAAAGCCCACTCAAAATCTCATTGCTTTTGCTGCTTTTGTTAGTTTCTTTCCCCAGTTGGTCGCTGGACCCATAGAACGTGCCAAGAACTTATTACCCCAATTTTATAAAAAACGAAATTTTGTCTATAATCAGGCTGTTAATGGACTTCGACAAATTTTATGGGGCTTATTTAAAAAAGTAGTTATAGCGGATAACTGTGCTCAGTTTGTTAATTTGATTTTTGACAATTATACTAATTATTCAGCAAGCACTTTGTTGCTAGGTGCCGTGTTTTTTGCGTTTCAAATCTATGGTGATTTTTCAGGTTATTCGGATATAGCCATTGGTACCGCTAGATTGTTTGGATTTGACTTAAAACAAAATTTCGCTTTCCCTTATTTTTCAAGAGATATAGCCGAGTTTTGGCGTAGGTGGCACATTTCGTTGTCCACTTGGTTTCGTGATTATATTTACATTCCATTAGGCGGTTCAAGAGGTTCTAAACTACAACAAGTTAGAAACGTATTCATTGTTTTTTTGATCAGTGCTTTTTGGCATGGTGCCAACTGGACTTTTATTGCATGGGGTGCATTACATGCATTTTACTTTGTTCCTCTTTTAATAATGAAAAAAAACAGGGCCCACCTTTCTATAGTTGCTCAAAACAAGAGAATGCCTAAGATTAAAGATATTATATTGATGTTGTTGACTTTTGTATTGACTACATTAGCTTGGGTGTTTTTTAGGGCAGAAACCTTGTCGCAAGGCTTTGATTATATGGTTGGTTTATACAATGATTCTTTATTTACTATACCCCAAGTAAGACCTACTTACTTAATTATATTTATAGCTGTATTCCTGATTATTGAATGGTGTGGCAGACACAGTTTATTTGCAATAGAACATTTATGGCTAAAATATCCTAGAATAGTTAGATGGACATTATACTATATTATAGCTATAAGTATTTTTTTATATGGTGGTAAAGAACAGGAATTTATTTATTTTCAATTTTAATATATGAGAATAGGAATTGTACTTGCAAAAACACCACAATATTCTGAAACCTTTTTTATATCAAAAATAAAGGGGCTTCAAACAAATGGTTTTGATATAACTCTATTTGTACAAGACAAACACCCTGATTTTTCTTTATGCCAAGTAAGAATAGCTCCAAAATTCTATAAACAAAAACTGTTTAAACAATTATTAGTATCCGTTTGTTTCCTCTTTAAATTCCTAGTTTATTATAAGCGGTTTAGGCGTTTTATACAATTGGAACAACGGGCTGGACGACTACTGATACAAAGCCTAAAAAACGCCTATAATAATGTCCATATTTTAACCGCTAAACTCGACTGGTTGCATTTTGGTTTTGCTACCATAGCCATACAGAGTGAACATGTAGCAAAAGCCATAGGAGCTAATATGACCGTTAGTTTTAGGGGGTTTGACCTTGATGTTTATCCTTTAAAACATCCAGGATGTTATAATTTACTATGGCAACGGGTGGATAAAGTGCATAGTATTTCTATGTATTTATTACAAAAGGCATATGCCCTTGGTTTACCTAAGAATATACCACATCAAATCATAACTCCGGCAGTAGATTTATCACTTTTTAAAGAAGAGCCATTTGTGAAAAATAATCCCGTTCGGTTTGTAACCGTGGCACGTTTGCACTGGATTAAAGGATTACAGGCTACTTTGGAAGCTTTGGCCTTGTTAAAAGCTAAAGGAATGGATTTTAAATATCATATTATAGGAGATGGACCAAAATATGAAACCTTAATGTTTACCATTCATCAATTGGGATTATCCCAATACGTAGCACTTGTTGGAAAATTAGCCCATAAAGAGACTTTAAAGGAACTGGCACAAGCCGATATCTATATTCAATACAGTTACTCTGAAGGTTTTTGTAACGCTGTTTTAGAATCGCAGGCCATGGGCCTACTATGTGTGGTTTCAGATGGAGGTGGTTTGCCTGAAAATGTATTGCATGAGAAAACTGGATGGGTGGTTGAAAAAGGCAAACCAAAAAAGTTAGCTAAAACCTTATTGGATATAATAAATTTGTCAGAAGCTCCAAAAAACAAGATTAGAAATCAAGCTAGAACAAGAGTCATTGAAGCGTTTGGTTTAGAAAAACAAAAAATGGAGTTTTGTAACTTTTTTACAACCTAATTAATAATGAACTATAGAAAACTCATTTCAAACCCAAAGCCCTATTTACAAAAACTTTTAAGTAAAATTATAAACGGTTTAAGAGTCTGTTTTTATAAAGGAAATGTGGTAGTTTGTGAAATATGTGGTTGGCAAGGGCAACATTTTTTTAAGGGAAAGTGCCCTAAATGTAATTCCTTACCACGTACACGCCTTGTTCCTTTTGCCTTAAAGTACTTTGGTTTGTTAAGTGAGGCTAAAAAAATATTGCATGTAGCTCCAAATTTAAATGAATACCACTGTTTAAAAAGCCTTATTTCAAAAGAGGCGCAATATGATAGATTAAATAATAGGGCTGTTAAGCATATTAACATTGTTGAAGATTTAACAAAGTTGACATTACCTAATGATCATTATGATTTGGTTATTGCTTGGCATGTATTAGAGCACATCCCAAATGATTTGAAAGCAATTTCAAATGTGTATAGTATATTAAAATCTGGAGGTAGGTTTTTGGTCAGTGTTCCTATTTATCCTATTGATAATGAAACGACCTTTGAAGATGAAACATTGCCTTATTATGATTATGAGAAAATACATGGACATGATGACCATTGTAGAAGTTGTGGTTTAGACTACTTCAAAAGATTTGAAGCTATTGGTTTTAAAACTAAAACTTTAAAGGTTAAAGATTTAAAATTAGATTTAATTAATACATATGGATTAAGTAATCACCATCTGGTTTGGTGTTTTACAAAATAGAGATGCTTTTTAAATTATTAACATACTTACAGCCGACACATTATTTTGGATTGCCTAGACAAAATGGTAGCTTTGTGTTTCCAGATGTCTCAACGTTACCTCCTGGTGATTTAAATTATGCTTTAATAGATAAAGACTATTGCTCTGAAATAGCTAAAAATTATGATGTTTCTTGGCAGCTTATACAAAAAGGCTATATAGGCCAAGAACAAACCATAAACACTATTGAAGCTATCCCTATACAAGATCAATATCGCTTTATTCGAAAATATTTCCATACAGCATGGGTGGCTTATGTGTTGGCTCTACGGTTACTAAGTTTTAATAACCCTTTTAGGGAGTTACAAGCCTACTATTCCAGCCGATATATCAAGCGAAGTAGGTATTTAGAAACCCCTATTCCTTATCCTAATTGGAATGGTTTTCAATCTAAACTACTGGAAAGCAAGCCTAAAATTAGTATTATTATTCCCACCTTAAACCGATACAATTACCTCCAAGATGTTTTAATTGATTTAGAGCATCAGGACTATAATGATTTTGAAGTTATTGTTGTAGATCAATCTGAACCATACGAGGCTTCTTTTTATAGCTCTTTTAAATTAGATATGAGGGTTTATCGTCAAAAGGAAAAGGCCTTGTGGTTGGCCCGTAACACAGCCGTTAAAGAAGCTCAGGGCGATTATTTACTGTTTTTTGATGATGATAGCCGTGTTAAATATAACTGGATTAGTATGCACCTGAAATGTCTGGACTTTTTTAAAGCCGATGTGTCTTCTGGGGTTTCTATTTCAAAAATTGGCGATAAGGTTCCTAAAAATTATTCGTTTTTTAGAATAAGTGACCAGCTGGATACGGGTAATGCTTTGGTAAAAAGAGCGGTTTTTGAACAGGTTGGTTTGTTTGACCGTCAGTTTGAAAAACAGCGCATGGGGGATGGTGAGTTTGGGTTACGCGTGTTTTTGCATGGCTTTTTAAATGTGTCGAATCCTTATGCCAAACGATTGCATTTAAAAGTGGGTTCTGGTGGGTTGCGCGATATGGGCAGTTGGGATGCTTTTAGAACCAAAACATGGAACGCCCCACGCCCCATACCCAGTGTGCTTTATTTTTTTAGAAGGTATTTTGGAAACCAAAGAGCTAAACTAGCTCTTTTAAGGCTGGTGCCCCTTTCTATAATGCCTTATCGCTTTAAAAAGAATAAACCCCTATTGGTATTGGGTGCTTTGATATCGATGGTACTTTTACCTTTGGTATTGTTTCAGGTTATAAAATCTTGGCGTTTATCTACTTGTAAATTAAAACAAGGCCCATTAATTGATACTTTAAAGTAATGATAAAACCTAAGCATATCCTTATTGTGAGTTCTGAATTTCCCCCACAACCTGGGGGTATAGGCAATCATGCCTATAATTTGGGAATGCAGTTAAGTAAACATGGATATGGAATTACCGTAATAAGTGATTCCAGATCGGTTTCTGGTGAACTGGAAGCTACGTTTGATGCTGCATTGCCCTTTAAAGTGATTCGCATTTCAGTATCGTTTATTCGATCCTTTATGTATGTAAAACGCCTGTATTTTTTATGGCGCCATATAAGACATAACGAGTTGGTTATTGCATCTGGAAAGTTTTCGTTGTGGAGTGTGGGGCTGTTTAGCTTGTTTTTTAATAAAAGATATTTGGCCATCATTCATGGGTCTGAGGTTAATTTGAAGTCAGTTATTTTTAGGAAATTAACGGCAATGGCCCTGCGACGTTTTCAACGTATCATTGCCGTTTCAAATTATACCAAAGGTTTGGTGGAGCAATTTAAACGGGATTGTATTAAGGTCATTCCTAACGGGTTTGATGCCTCTAAATGGACAGATGAACCATTAGACAAAAGTTTACACTTAAAAGGAAGTCCTAAACTTATTACTGTTGGTCGTATTTCTGAACGCAAAGGCCAGATAAACGTTATAAGGCACTTGCCTGAATTACTTAAGCTGTTTCCGGAAGTTCATTACCATTGCGTGGGCATTGCTAATTCTATGGATGCTTGTTTAAAAACGGTTAAAGCGTTGGGCCTTGAAGATTATGTTACGTTTCATGGTGAAGTACCACACCAAGAGTTGAAACAGCTCTTAAAAGCTTCTGATATTTTTGTTATGTTAAATAGCGAGACTAAATCTGGTGATGTCGAAGGTTTTGGTATTGCTGTAATTGAAGCCAATGCACTGGGAATTCCTGCTATTGGCGCAAGGGGAAGTGGAGTAGAAATGGCTATTTTAGAAGGTAAATCTGGAATTCTAATTAATGGAATGGATACCGATGCGTTTATTAGTGCTATTTCTAATATCATGCACAACAAATCAAAGTTTAGGGAAGCGTCTGTTTTATGGGCTGAGCAACATCGTTGGGATAAGGTTGTTAAGCTTTATATTGATACTATTAATGCGTATCCTTAACTATTTTTTGGCTAAATTTAATTTTAATCCTCTGTCTAAATACTATCGAATTTATTGTCATTCAGAACGAGCACAGCGAAGTGAAGAATCTATTCTAAGAGGGATGCTTCGCTCCCTTTGTCCATTCGCAGAGACGTTTTTGAAATGAGAGGTTTTTTTTGAACCCTCCGTCTGAAGGCGTTGGCCTTCATCCACCTCTTTGCCATGCGCCATCTGGCTCCTTCGCTAAAACAGTCTACCAGACTGTTTTTTTACGCTTGGCCCGGGAGGAACATTTGTGGCTGGACTACGGGGTATGATATAAACTAAGAAGTTTTGGATGGTATAGCTAAAAATAGTTTTTAGATTTAAATAAAAATAGCAACTTTGCTTATTAACATGAAACTGGCTATTATATCCCATACCGAACATTACAAAACTCCAACAGGGGAATTGGTAGGTTGGGGACCAACGGTAAATGAAATCAATAATTTATTAGCCGTGTTTGAAGAAGTTTACCATGTTGCCATGCTACACGATACACCAGCACCTGCCAGTGCTTTACCCTATCAATCCGATAAAATTCATTTTGTGCCTGTGCCTACTGTTGGGAGTAAAAACGTATTTGGTAAGTTACATATTTTATGGTATGCCCCCCAAACCATTGTTATTCTTTCAAAAGTACTAAAACAAGTAGATGTGTTTCAATTAAGAACACCAACAGGTATAGGCGTGTATTTGCTTCCTTACCTTACGTGTTTTGTTAAAAAACCAGGCTGGTATAAATATGCAGGGCAATGGAACCAAAAACATCCACCAATGGGTTATGCGCTGCAGCGGTGGTTCTTAAAGAAACAATCCCGAAAGGTAACCATTAACGGCTATTGGGAGGGGCAACCCAAGCATCATTTAAGCTTTGAAAATCCCTGTCTTACAGATGAGGATATTGAGTTAGGTAATACCATAAGGCAACAAAAGGATTTTAGTGGACGGCTCTCATTCTGTTTTGTGGGTCGTCTGGAACGGGAGAAAGGTGTGGAACGCATTATTAAAGCATTTTTGGAACTGGCTAAGGATGAGCTTGGTCGGGTTGGAACTGTGCATTTGGTTGGGGAAGGAAAAGAGTCCCGATATTTTAAAGATTTAGTAAAGACCAGTTCAATTCATTTTATATTTCATGGCGCATTACCTAAAAACAAAGTCGTTGAGGTGTACAAACAAAGCCATGTGTTTTTATTGCCCACTACGGCTTCGGAAGGTTTTCCAAAGGTAATCGCAGAAGCGATGAACTTTGGTTGTATTCCAATTGTTTCACAATGGTCATCCATAGGCCATTATATAAAGCACAATGTTCATGGGTATTTGATGCAACCCGTAACAGTTGCTGTTTTAAGTACCCTTTTACAAAAGCTATTATATTTGCCTGAAACCAAATGCAAATCGTTTATGGACCATGTTCCTTCCATTGTATCACGATTTACGTTTTCCCATTATAACCACCGAATAGTGACAGAAATTTTAAACAGTCTTCCCATTGACGCCCAGAATTAGAAAACATATTAAAGACCATTATGTGTTGGCCGTGTTACTGCATGTGGCCCTTGGGATTGTACTATATGCTTTTGAACCCCTGTCGAAAGTTTATTTTTTAGTGGCTATGGGGTATTTTATTTTTAGAATAATCTTGACACCAAATGCCTATAAGGCGTATTATGTGTTTTTGGGTTGTGCCTATTTTTCTGGGGCCGAGGTCTTTTTTAGGATGACCGATGGCGGAATGGCCTACGAGGCCTCAAAATATTTGGTTATTTTATTTATGTTGATGGGCATGTTCTTTAGAGGTGTAAATGGCAAAGGCTATCCTTATTTTATTTATTTAATTCTCTTGGTTCCTTCTATTTTAGTTGCGTCTACAACCTTAAGTTTTTTTGCGAATTTTAGGACCAATATTGCCTTTGTGTTAAGTGGTCCGGTATGTTTGGGAATAGCTGCATTATTTTGTTATGAAAGAAAGGTAACGAACAGGCAATTGCTAAACATTATTTTGTATTTGGCCTTACCCTGTATTACCATGACCACCTATTTGTTTTTATATAACCCAAGTATTAGGGATACTTTATCGGGAACGGCTTCAAATTCGGCCTTGTCTGGAGGCTTTGGTCCTAACCAGGTGGCAACAGCATTAGGCTTGGGCATGTTTGCTATGGTAGTTAGATTGTTTATGAAATCGCCAACGCTGTTTTTAAAGGTGCTTAATGTAGCCCTTTTGGGAGCTATGACCTTTCGTGCTATTGTTACCTTTAGCCGAGGAGGGGTCTTTGCAGCAATTATTGTAATAGGGGCTTTTTTATGGACGCTGTTTTACAGATCTTCCCATAAAATGAAAACCCAAATTGTGACATCTTTTCTGTTGTTGTGTATTACAGTAATGGTGGCCTGGACGATTAGTTCCAGTCAAACCAGTGGGTTGATAGATAAACGCTATGCCAATGAAAATGCACAGGGTATTAAAAAAGAAGACATTACTACGGGTCGTATTGTATTGTTTCAAGAGGAAATAGAGGGCTTTTTAAGCAGTCCGTTTTTGGGCATTGGAGCGAGTCGAGTTAAGGATATACGGGTAGAACGGGATAACAACCCATTGCCCTCACATAATGA
This sequence comes from Aestuariivivens sp. NBU2969, assembly GCF_019931125.1. Taxonomy (NCBI): domain Bacteria; kingdom Pseudomonadati; phylum Bacteroidota; class Flavobacteriia; order Flavobacteriales; family Flavobacteriaceae; genus Aestuariivivens; species Aestuariivivens sp. NBU2969. The sequence continues at coordinate 151,446 of NZ_JAIOUU010000003.1, read as the reverse complement.
AATAGGACGTTTATTATCGGAACACGGGTTTTTAGGAATAATTATTATCATGATATTAATTATAAAGCCCTTAGGGTATAGGACAACCAACAAACGTAATTACTTTTTTTATGCCTTTCTCTGCTTTTGGTTTGCCACCATTAACCATTCCGGGATGCGTATTGCAGCTCCAGCCTTATTGTATGCTTTGGCTCTTTTAAACGTCGTGCCCGAACGGGTATTTGCGCGCAGTCTTAACAAATAATCTAGATCTCATTTGCCATTTTATTTATAGTATTTTATGTGTAAATAATTAGGGTTAAACGATAAGATTATTTAAAAGTCAAAATGTTTTTCTAACTTTAGCATGGTTACCGATGCTTTATATGCTACATATAAGAAAAAAAATAAAATGGATTTTTAAAAGGCATCCTTTCTTGTATTATGTAAGATTCAAACTTTTATCCAAAAATGTTAGCACAGGAGAATTGGATAATTATTGTTATAATACCATTAATGCAAAGCATGCGATTCCTAAAAGTTTCGCTGTGGTCAATGTATTGGCTTTAAAGGGGAAAAGCAAATTTAATGACTTTGATAAAGCCCTGGCATTGGCGCGTTGGCTGCGTGTTAATATTAAAGGAGGGCGGGGGCTTAGCCTATCGTCTGAAAAAGCATTGGAAAAAATGTTGGCTGGTGAAGGAGGAGTCTGTAGCGATATGGCGCAAATATTCAATAATTTTTGTGTGGTTAATGATATAAAAGTACGTGAATGGGGCATTACATCCTTTCCTTTTAATTCAGAATTTGGAGGGCATGCCTTTAATGAGTTTTATTCGGAATCCTTACAAAAATGGGTGTTGATAGATGTGTCTAAAACCCTCATGTTTTATTTGGAAGGGAACCTAGTGCCCTTATCTGTAATGGAATTGTTTGAATGTAATAAACAGAAGAAGCCCATAACATTTAAATCGTTTTTAGAGACCAACCCACCTGATGTGGACCTTATAAATTTTTATTATTTGCAACGGGACCGGGCCCCTTTTTTAATTTGTAATTACCATAGTAAGACTTACGATGTTTATTTAGATAGGTTTAAAGCTTTATGTCCTGTTTTTGTGATCCATTTTTGGCTGTACCTTATCCAAAAGAGTTATTATTACCTTTTCCCCCTAGACGATTATAAAAATGAATTGGTTTACGACAGGTAGTTGTTGTTTTGTATTTATAATGACTCCGATTCCAGGTTTGGGAATGTAGTAAACTATCTCTATGCTATTCAGAGCGTAGAGTAATAGAGTGAAGAATCTAATTTGTGCTTAGTCTAAAAAAATAATGCTTCGTGCCACTGCGTAACACTCTGCATGACAAAGGTCCTGCGATTTAGGCTCTGTCATTCAGAACAAGTGCAGCGCAGTGAAGAATCTTAAAGGAAGCTGTTATAGATTCTTTAGTGGGTCGTCTTTCTATCCGCCTGCTAGCTCTTCGCTAAATATATCCACTGGATAAATTTTTAACGCTCGGTCGCCTTCTGGATGACATGAAAAGAATCTTTAGCTTTTAGCTTTTAGAAGAGATATATTTTCTCGTACCTTTAACGGTATGATATCACTAGTGTATATTGGCAATAATTTGGTAAGGCATGGCCGCAATCTAACAAGTATGGGGCAGTTGGGCCCATTGCTCGAACAGGAAGGCTATTCTGTGAGCTATGCGTCTTCAAAAACCAATAAATTTGTGAGATTATGGGATATGTTAAAAATATGTGTGGTAAATAAAAAACATGCCAACTATGTGCTTATTGATACTTATAGCACCTTAAACTTTTGGTATGCTTTTTTTGTATCGCAATTATGTAGGTTCTTAAAGTTAAGCTACATACCTATATTGCATGGTGGTAACTTGGAGTCAAGGCTAAGAACCAATCCCTTTTTAAGCCGATTAATATTTAAACATGCTTTTGTAAACATAGCCCCATCGGTTTTTATAAAAGACAGCTTTAAAAGGTATGGTTATTCAAACCTTGAATATATCCCCAATACGATTAAAATTGATGAATACCCCTTTAGGCAAAGACCTATGGATGGAGCAAATTTAATTTGGGTACGATCCTTCTCAAAAATTTATAATCCCGAACTGGCTGTAAGGGTATTGCAGGGGTTAACTGATAAAGGTGTAAAGGCCACACTCTGTATGGTTGGGCCCGATAGTGGTGATGGTAGTTTAGAAGCTGCGAAACGGTTAGCTGAAGCACTACAGGTTTCGGTAAAGTTTACAGGTAAGTTGAGTAAACCGGAGTGGATTGCCTTTTCAAAGGATTATAATGTGTTTATTAATACCACCCATTATGATAATATGCCGGTTAGCGTTGTTGAAGCCATGGCCTTAGGGCTTCCGGTTGTTTCAACTAATGTAGGTGGAATGCCCTATTTAATTACCCATGGTAAAGATGGAATTCTTGTTGATTCAGAGAATGAACACGAGTTTGTTGACGCGATTATGTATTTGATGGCCAACCCAAAAGCGCTTAACCAAATGGTAGAAAATGCACGTTATAAGGCTGAGTCTTTCGATTGGCGTGAAATAAAATCGCAGTGGATTAGTATTTTAGAATAAACATGGTCTTGTCGTTTTAACATAGTATATTTACATATTGCTATCATATCTTTATTAACATGCCCAACCAAAGTATTCATTTTAATATATCTGAGCGTAAGGTACTGCTTCGAATTTTCGATTTGGTATTTGTGTTAGGGGTACTTTATTTGGTGGGTTACCTTTTTGACTTTGATTACTTTAGTTTTACTAAGGAAAACTGGACCTGGGTTTTGGTGCTCATCTTGTATATTTCGGTGTTTGGAACTGTTTTCGAACTTTACGATTTGCAAAAATCCAGTAAATTGGAATTGGTGGCTTCTAATATTGTACTAACAGTATCCTTAACCGTTTTATTTTATTTATTAACGCCGTTTTATACACCGTTTTTACCAGATAACAGATTGCAAATCGTCTACTTTTACTTTTCAATTTTAGTGGCTTTGCTTCTTTGGCGTTTTATGTATATCACGTTTATTGTTTCGCCACGATTTTATAAAAAAGTACTGCTGGTGGGTGAAGTGTCTAATATTGAGTCGATTATTAATGCTTTTAATGAGGCCGATCCCAATTATAAGATTATTGGTTTTATAAATTGTGAAGTAGAACAAAAAGAAGGCTTACGTTTTTTAGGCATTCCACAATTCAATTCCAATGAGATACATAAAGTGATCAAGGAGCATAATATCAAGGAAATAGTTGTGGCCACCTATAATTCGGAAAATATAACCCAAGACATATACCATACCCTTATCAACCTTTTGGAAACCGGTTTTTCAATAAAAGAGTATACCCAAGTTTACGAGGAAATGACCCATAGGGTTCCAGTACAATTTGTAGGTAAGGATTTTTATAAATATTTCCCGTTTAGTAGAAGTAACCAAAATAAGTTGTATCTATTTTTTAGACGGTTAATGGATGTTTTAATTGCTGTTGTAGGTGTTTTAATTGGCATTTTACTGATACCATTCATTTTTTTAGGAAACCTTATAAGTAATAAAGGGCCCTTGTTTTATGTTCAGGATCGTATAGGGAAAAACGGAGATGTATTTAGGATGATAAAGTTTAGAACCATGATTAAAAATGCTGAAGATAATGGCGCGGTATGGGCTAAAAAAAACGATTCCAGAATTACAACTTTTGGTAAATTTTTACGAAACACGAGATTGGACGAATTTCCACAGTTTATTAATATTTTAAGAGGGGATATGAGTTTGATTGGCCCCAGGCCAGAGCGTCCGCACTTTGTTCGTGAATTGTCACAATTACTACCCTTTTATGAAACCCGACATATTATAAGACCAGGGCTTACGGGCTGGGCGCAGGTAAAAACACGTTATGGTTCCTCGGTAGATGATAGCTTGCTTAAATTACAGCACGATCTGTATTACATAAAACATCGCAGTTTTTTTCTTGATTTTAATATTTTAATGAAAACTATTAGTACCGTTATTTTTTTTAGGGGGCAGTAGTTTTTTAGTAGGTAGTTGGCAGTCTCAGTTTGCAGTGTCAATATGTAAAAAACTTTGTGTCTTTGTGTCTTGGCGAGAACAGTAAGGGCAGAGGACCGATGACCGATGACGGGAGTCGCAGTCTCAGTTTGCAGTTTACAGTCTCAGTTTGATCAAACCATAAACCTTAAACCCTATAACAGTTAACCAAAAACACATATCGGACTAATAAAGCGACCAAAAAAGGAATTAATGTAACGGCAAATATTTGTACGCCAATAATCCAATGTAAGGTTAAGAGGCATAGTAATATGATTAAAAGCTTAATATATTTTGGAAACCATTTAGAGGCTTGCTCTTTTAAAATCTGGGGAACCACAAACAAATTAAGTGCAAAAGCCCAAAGCAGATTGTAATTTTGGTGCGTACCGGTGTGGTCTGTTGCAAACCATAATAATAGAATAAAAACACCAATAAGTCCAGTTGTACTAAACAATAAAGCATCTAACCAAATGGTGTGCTTTTTATTTTTATAGTCCTTGTACGTTAAAAACAGAATAAAAAAACCAATAAGCCCAAAAATAAATAACGGACTGGTAAAAAAGTTTGTTTTTTGGTCTTGTTCCATCTTTTGGAACAAGACTTTACTTTGTTTTACCAATGTTTGATTGGGTTTTGTTTTAAAGGTGGCTTCCTTAAAAAAGAGATAGATGTTTTCGGGCAGGAACATGTGTTGATAAGGTGTTGCTTGTCTATCTATAACCGATCCCAAAGCCATATCGATACCTACTGCGCCCCAAGAATTCAAGTTAAGGTTGTCGTGTATAAGTGTTCTAAATGTTTTGGCCTTAAAATGTTCTGGGGTGTTGAACTTAATGTTATTGTTTGTTACCTTCTGCAGGACATCACGCATTTTTGTGGCACAATTGTCGTAAAAGAAATCATAGAGATAGGCTCTGTTCTCTGGTTTATAATTGTTTATTAAGTAATCGAACAATTGTTGTTTTTCGATTTGCGATAGATGTAATATCTGTTCTTTTATGGTCCTGTTTTGGGACACATAACTTTCATAAAAATCTTCGTAGTAATCAAATCCTATTAAATAATTAAGTTTTCCTTGAGCAAACTTGAGGTAAAAATTAGGCGTTTTAAAATCATAAACCCCATAATTAAAAACGAAATCAATTCCTTTAACATAATCTCTTATCCTAAAAGCACTATGACCAAAAGCATCGTTTAAAGATATGCCAGGGCCAACAGTGAGTACACTTATTTCTGCTTCTGAGGATAATGTTCTTTGCTGTCCTTTTACATGATGCGTGGTAAGTAGTAAGGCAATTAAGAAAAGTAGTTTTTTGTACATTGAAAAAAGAAATTATCTAAAGATACTAAAATCGAGTTTTAAGGAAAACACGTTCGAATAGAGCGCAACACTTTGATCGCCAATATCGGTAAAGGCATAGTCTATTTGAATACCGTTATATTTAAACCCTACGCCAAAACTAGGCTGGAAGGTAAGTTGTTGGGTGTTGTCTATTTGTAGTTCATTTTGAAAATTACCCATGCCAGCCCGTAAATAAACCATATCTATATAACCAAACTCAAACCCCAATGCAGGATTTATACTTGCAAACGATGAAGAAATGATATCGTTGTTTTCTTCAAAACGCATATTTAGGTTAACTGCTGTTAACAAGGTGTAATCGTAATTGAATGTAACAAGTTTAGATACACCTAGCTGCAATTTTGGAATGGTTATTTCGGTAGTTTCAGGAAGTTCCTGATTTTGCCCTTCAATGGCATCCCTAATGGTTTCAAATTCACCCTCATCAATCGCCCAGGCATTGAATGTGGTGGTAATGTCGCGAGCCATAACCCCAAATTTCCAATCGTTTTTCGTTTTAAACTGAATACCAAAATCTAACCCAAAGCCCCATGAAGAGGCAAAATCACCAATAATTCGACGAATGACTTTGGCATTTACACCATAATTAAGACCCTCAACGGGTAATGCCCTTGCATAAGAAAAAGTCAACCCATAATCGGCGGTAGAAAACAAACTTATGCGATCGTAATTTATATTGCCTTGTTCGTCTATAAGTTGTGTAGTGTTTAATATATCATCTACGGCAAATCTTATTAAGGATACGGCAACTGCACTCCTGTTGTCCAATGGCATGGCATAGGCAGCATAATCGTAATTGGCAATATTGGCAAAATAACTGGAATGCATCAAGGCTAGTTGGTTATCTTCTAGCGCCAATAAACCTGCCGGGTTCCAATAGCCTGAATTAACATCGGCTGTGTGGGAGGTCACTGCACTGCTCATTCCCAATGCGGCAGCATCCACCCCAATATTCATAAACTCATTTGAATATTTTCTTGTGGTTTGACCACTTACAAACAGTGTTAGGATACAAAGAATAGTAGTTAAGTAAACTTTCAATCACAAAATTTTTACAAATATGCACATTATTTACAATCTATAAACTTGAATTTGGAAGAGATATTGTTTTTAGCTTGGATTGGTCAACTTTTGTTTGTTATTTTTACATATTGTCTTAAGTTGCTATGGCTTGATACCTTGGCGTGTCACCAAAAACTTGAAACCTTGAATGTAAAACCGTAAATATGAAACGACATATCCCCAATGCCTTAACACTTTTAAACTTATTTTGTGGTTGTATAGGTGTTATTTATGCCGTTAACAGCAATTTTGTTACAGCAGCTTTTTTTGTCTTCTTAGGTGTTTTTTTTGATTTTTTTGATGGCTTGCTAGCTAGAAAATTAAAGGTGCAAAGTGAATTGGGACTACAACTGGATTCTTTGGCCGATTTAATTACCAGTGGTTTAGTGCCAGGGATAGTGATGTATAAGTTGTTGGAGTTAACATTAGGAGAGGTAACTTTTGATAGTTCGTGTGGTAGTTGGGATACTGTTATATCCTGGAACGGACTTGAATATTCTTTATTGCCTCTTCTGGGTTTATTCATAACATTGGCTTCAGCCTACCGATTGGCTAACTTTAATATTGATACGGAGCAACAAACTTATTTTAAAGGCTTACCAACACCGGCTAATGCTGTGCTTATTTTGTCTTTGCCACTTATTATGGAATTTCAAAACAATGACATTCTAAACGCTATTATACTAAACAAATGGTTTTTAATTGCAATGACTTTGCTTAGTTGCTATCTGTTAAATTCCGGCATAAAATTGTTTGCGTTAAAATTTAAGACCTTTGGTTTTAAAGAGAATGCCACCCGTTATATTTTTGTCTTGCTTTGTATTGTGTTGCTTATTGTGTTACAGTTTGCAGCTATTCCCTTGCTTACTTTATTGTATATAATTATGTCTGTTTTAGATAATTTAACTTCCAAATCTTAATAAAAGTTTCATGGCATCTGGATTTTTTGCATTATTGGATGATATCGCTACATTAATGGATGATGTTGTCGTAATGAGTAAAATTACCACAAAAAAAACGGCTGGTATTTTAGGAGATGACTTAGCGGTCAATGCTGAAAAGGCAACGGGTTTTATATCTTCAAGAGAATTGCCTGTATTATGGGCGATTACAAAAGGATCAATGCTTAATAAACTTATCATTTTGCCTATTGCTTTTTTATTAAGTGCTTTTGTACCATGGGCGGTAACCTTGATTTTGGTTTTGGGAGGTGTTTATTTAGCGTTCGAAGGAGCAGAAAAAATATATGGGTATTTTATACCTCACCATCATGAAAAGGATACTGAGATCAAGCCTAGTGACGGTGAAAAAACTATTTTGGAAATAGAGAAGAAGAAGATAAAATCGGCAATTTTTACCGATTTTATTTTGTCCGTTGAAATTATAATTATAGCGCTAGGGACAGTATTAGGAAAACCAATATTTTTTCAGGTTTTAGTGGTGACAATTGTAGCATTAATAGCTACTGTGGGAGTTTATGGAATTGTTGCCCTAATAGTTAGGATGGATGACCTTGGATATAGGTTGGTTGAGGTCAATGCCAATAAAAAGAATATTTTAAAAGCTGTTGGATTTTTTTTAATAAATGCATTACCATGGGTAATTAAGGGGCTTTCTGTAATTGGTACTATGGCCTTATTATTAGTCGCTGGAGGTATTTTTGTTCATAATATTACTTTTTTACATCACTTTTTAGAAAGTATTCCAGGCTTATTAAGGGACTTTTTATTGGGGTTGTTGGTTGGGATCACTGCACTTTTAGTGGTAAAAGCTCTAAAAGCCATTAGAAGACTGCTTTAAAAGAATTAACAGCATTTTTATTAAGAGCAAAGCTAATACTACTCCCGTATTTTCTTTTCACGCAACTCGAAATAGTCACTATTTGTCATTCCTGCGAAGGCAGGAATCCAATACTAACATAAGTAAGTCCAATCTTTGGAAAGGTCTTTCCAATTAGGGTTTTCTTTTTCGATCAAATTGATTTTCCATTTTCGTTTCCATTTCTTCATGTTCTTTTCTCTCTTTATGGCATCGTTTACATATTGATAAGTCTCATAATACATTAACCTATTTAAACCGTATTTTTTAGTGAAACCTTCAACAAGTTTATTTTTGTGTTCGAACATCCGTCTTTCTAGATCGTTTGTTACTCCAATATATAATGTGCCGTTTCTTTTGTTGGTTAAAATATAAAGGTAATATTGATGAATGGTTTTATACATTAATGTTAAAGTTAACAGTAGATTCAATGACAATTAATATTAAAAATAAGAAAAATAATACAAATATAGATTAGCAAAGCTATTGCTTTAATGAGAGGTAGTTATGGATTCCTGCCTGCGCAGGAATGACAGGGTTTTATTATTGGTTTAATGATTGAAAAGTAAGAGTTAAGTGCCTAACACAATTCGGGCTGCCATAAATATCGAACTGTAATTAAAACCTAATCCCTGATTTTCTTTTTACGAAGCTCAAAGTTCTGGCCTAAGTAGACTTTACGAACCATTTCGTCGTTAGCCAATTCTTCGGGTACTCCAGCTTTAAGAATGCTTCCTTCAAACATTAGGTAGGTTCTATCTGTTATGGCCAGGGTTTCCTGTACGTTATGGTCGGTAATTAAAATGCCAATATTCTTTTTGGTAAGTTGCGCCACAATACGTTGTATGTCTTCTACCGCCACTGGGTCTACACCGGCAAAAGGTTCATCTAGTAAAATAAAATTAGGGTCGGTAGCCAAAGCACGTGCAATTTCGGTACGACGACGCTCCCCACCGGACAATAAATCACCCCTGTTTTTACGAATATGGCTTAATCCAAATTCTTCAATAAGGGATTCCATTTTAAGGTGCTGTTCCTTTTTACTCAATTTGGTGAGCTGTAAAACGCTTAAAATATTATCTTCTATGCTCAACTTTCTAAAGACCGAGGCTTCCTGTGCCAAATAACCAATGCCATTTTGTGCCCGCTTGTACATAGGGTATTTGGTGATTTCGGTATGGTCTAGGAAAATATGGCCTCCGTTGGGTTTTATCAGGCCTACAATCATATAGAAGCATGTGGTTTTACCTGCTCCATTAGGGCCTAGAAGTCCAACAATTTCACCTTGTTTGACTTCCAAAGAAACATCCTTAACTACTTTTCGTCCGCTATAGGACTTCATTAAATTTTCGGCTCTTAAAATCATAGACTGTTTGCTTGAGTGCTAAAATAGTAAAATCAGATATACCGTAATAGAATTTATAATAGGTTTAACGCGATATCGTGAACTTAATTTCAAAGAGCCACTGTTATTCATGGGAAATATTTAACAGATATAAGCAGTTATTTATTTTGGGACTCCAAGGCATCCCAAAATTCGTAGGCGCGTCGTAAATGAGGAATTACAATAGTGCCACCAACCAAAGTTGCTATGCTTAAGGCTTCAACCACTTCTTCCTTTGTTAGGCCAAGTTTATAGCTGGTTTCTAAATGGTACTTTACACAATCGTCGCAACGTAATACTGCAGAAGCAACTAAACCCAATAGCTCTTTGGTTTTTACGTCTAAAGCGCCTTTGGTGTAAGCGTTAGTGTCTAAATTAAAAATACGCTTGATTATTTTATTGTTATCCGCTAGGATTTTATCGTTCATCTTAGAGCGATAATCGTCAAATTCCTTTACGATATCAGACATGTTGTTTTTCTTTTTTACGTTGGTTCTTAACCACTATCTTAGAAATGTAAATGCTCACTTGGTACAAAATTAAGATAGGAATGGCTACAATAACTTGACTTGCAATATCGGGAGGGGTTATAATAGCAGAAAGAATTAGCACAATAACCAAGGCATATTTTCGGTATTTTTTCAAAATTTCAGGAGTTACCAGTCCTATTTTGGTTAGAAAGTAGATAATTATAGGTAATTCAAAAATTAATCCTGATGCTAAGGCGGAAGAACGTACTAATGCAATATACGAGCTTATGTCTATTTGATTGTCAACTACTGAAGATACGCTATAGTTGGCTAGGAAATTTATGGATAGTGGTGTTATAATATAATATCCAAACAATACTCCAATAAAAAACAATAGTGATGAAATAATAATAAACCCTCTAGAGTGTTTGCGCTCATTTTCGTGTAGACCAGGGCTAATGAATTTCCAAAGCTGATAAATCACATAAGGAAACGAAATAACGAACCCAGCTAAAATTGCAGTCCAGATATCTGCTGAAAATTGTCCGGCCATGGTGCGGTTTTGTATGATCATAGGAATTTTTTCAGCGCAGAAAGTGGTGTCCACATTAATATAATTAGCTGCTCGACATAACAGATCATAGGTAGGAAACCCCATATCTAATGGGGCAAAGATAATATTATCAAAAATAAAACGACTGAGCATAAAGGCCAGTGATGCAACAATAACTATAGCTACAACAATCCTTATTAAATGCCAGCGTAAATCCTCAAGATGGTCTAGGAAGGACATCTCATTAATATTCTTTTTTTGCTTTGCCATTATATAATGCCTTCTTTAATTAAGTCATGTAAATGGATGACACCTGCATATTTACCTTGCTCTTCCACCAAAAGTTGTGAAATCCCATTGCTTTCCATGATTTTTTTGGCATCTATCGCCATAGCATCTGCCACTATCCGCTTTGGATTATTACTCATAATGTCTTTGGCGGTTAGTTGCGAAAAATCATCTGCCTTGGAAAGCATGCGTCTTAAATCGCCATCGGTAATGATGCCTATAATTTTGTCTTGTTCAACTACAGCAGTAACACCAAGCATTTTTTCTGTAATTTCAACAATTACATCCTTGATATTGGTACTGCTTAAAACTTTTGGTTTTTGGTTAACAGAAGAAATATCCTGTACTCTTAAATACAATTTTTTTCCTAAAGCACCACCTGGATGGTATTTTGCAAAATCCCTGCTTGAAAATCCGCGTAACTCTAATAGACATACAGCAAGAGCATCTCCTATTACCAATTGTGCCGTGGTACTTGTAGTAGGAGCAAGGTTGTTTGGGCATGCTTCTTTTTCTACATAGGCGTTTAGTACATAATTGGCCTGTTGCCCTAAAAAGGAATCGGCGTTGCCCGTTATGGCAATCATTTTGTTTTTGGCACTTTTAATGAGGGGTACCAAAACTTTTATTTCAGGGGTGTTTCCGCTTTTTGAAATACAGATGACAACATCATCCTCTAAAATCAAACCCAAATCGCCATGAATCGCATCGGCAGCATGCATGAATATAGCAGGAGTGCCTGTTGAGTTTAAAGTTGCTACAATTTTATTGGCTATTATAGCACTTTTTCCAATGCCCGTTATAATAACCCTTCCTTTAGATTGGTATATAAGAGTGACAGCACTAGCAAAATCGTCATTAACCAGGTTTGACAGGTTTGAAATGGCTTCGCTTTCCATTTCAATAGTATGTTTTGCCGTAGTAATTATAGAATCTTTTTGGCTCAAAATTTATTTATTTTTTGTTGATGCTTTTAAAGATTTTGTTATCTTTAAGTTAATAATCGAATTAAAACTAATTCGATTTGAAAATTTCGTTACAAAACTAACGAAAAAATCATTGAGGGGTCTCTAAATAATATTACTAAATTTCGTATTGCTTTTTTAAAGTTTAGTGTATTTTAGTATGTGCGTATAAATTTTTTATGATTCATGTTAATAGCAAAAAGTGAATTGCATGCTGCGTTAAAAAAGTATTTTGGATTTACTAAATTCAAAGGACTGCAAGAAGGTGTTGTTGAAAACATTTTATCGGGAAATAACACTTTTGTAATTATGCCTACCGGGGGTGGAAAATCCCTATGTTATCAATTACCGGCTTTAATGCAAGAGGGAACGGCTATAGTGGTGTCGCCTTTGATAGCCTTAATGAAAAATCAGGTTGATGCCATTAGAGGAGTGTCCAATGAAGAAGGTATTGCACATGTGTTGAATTCGTCGCTCAATAAAACAGAAGTTAAGCGTGTAAAGGGAGATATTGTAAAAGGTGTTACCAAATTACTCTATGTTGCACCAGAGTCGTTGACCAAGGATGAAAATGTAGATTTTTTACGTTCTGTAAAAATATCATTCATGGCCATAGATGAAGCACACTGTATAAGTGAATGGGGTCACGATTTTAGACCTGAATACAGAAATCTAAGGCAAATTATTGCCAGAATAGGAAATAATATTCCAATAATAGCATTAACTGCGACGGCTACGCCCAAAGTTCAAGAAGATATTTTAAAGAATTTGGGTATTCAATCTGCAACTGTTTTCAAAGCTTCATTTAACCGTCCCAATTTGTATTATGAGATACGGCCAAAAACCAAGCAGGTTGATGTTGATATTATACGTTTTATAAAACAAAATCAAGGCAAGTCGGGGATAGTGTATTGCTTAAGCAGGAAACGTGTTGAAGAATTGGCACAGGTACTACAGGTAAATGGTATTAAAGCCGTACCATATCATGCCGGGTTGGATGCCAAGTCCAGATCGAATTATCAAGATATGTTTCTTATGGAAGATGTAGATGTGGTGGTTGCAACCATCGCCTTTGGTATGGGTATCGATAAACCAGATGTTCGGTTTGTGATTCATCACGATATTCCAAAAAGCATAGAAAGTTATTATCAGGAAACTGGGCGTGCAGGCCGTGATGGAGGCGAAGGTCATTGTTTGGCATTTTATGCTTATAAAGACATAGAAAAACTGGAAAAATTCATGTCTGGTAAACCTGTTGCAGAACAGGAAATAGGTCATGCATTATTGCAGGAAGTTGTGGCTTTTGCTGAAACTTCAATTTCGAGAAGAAAATTTATACTTCACTATTTTGGAGAAGAGTTTGATAATGAAACAGGTGAAGGTGGTGATATGGATGACAATGTTAGACATCCCAAAAAGAAGCATGAAGCCAAGGACGATGTAAAGTTATTGTTGGAAACTGTTAAAAGTACTAATGAGAAATACAAGGCCAAGGATTTGGTAATGGTAATTGTAGGTAAAGAAAATGCCTTAATCAATTCCCATAAAACCAATGAGCAACCATTTTTTGGTTCTGGAAATGAAAAAGATAAAAAGTATTGGATGGCTTTGTTAAGACAGCTTTTGGTAGCTGGTTTTCTCAAAAAAGATATAGAGACTTATGGCGTAATAAGGTTGTCCACTGAAGGTAGGGATTTTATAGCCAAGCCTGTATCTTTTATGATGACCGAAGACCATGTTTATGAAGGGGAGCAGGAAGATGGCAGTATCATAACGGCTTCTAAAGGAGGTGGAGCTGTTGCAGACGAGATTTTGATGGGAATGCTTAAGGATCTTCGTAAAAAGAATGCTAAGAAGTTAGGTGTGCCACCATTTGTTATTTTTCAGGATCCATCATTGGAAGATATGGCCTTAAAATATCCAACTACCATAGCCGAATTGAGTAATGTGCATGGTGTTGGTGATGGAAAAGCTAAAAAGTACGGTAGGGATTTTGTTACCATGATTGCACAATACGTTGAGGAAAATGATATTATTAGACCCGATGATCTTGTAGTGAAATCTACAGGGAGTAACTCGGCCAATAAACTTTACATTATCCAAAATATAGACAGAAAACTACCGCTTGATGATATTGCCTCTTCTAAGGGTATGAGTATGGAAGACTTTATAAAGGAAATGGAAGCTATCGTGTATTCAGGAACTAAATTGAATATAAGCTATTGGATTGATGATATTTTAGATGAAGACCAGCAAGAGGAAATCCATGACTATTTTATGGAATCTGATACCGACAGTATAGACGCTGCCATTGACGAATTTGAAGGCGATTATGACGATGAAGAACTACGACTATACCGTATTAAATTTATAAGTGAAGTGGCCAACTAAAGTTGGAAGTTCAAAGTAAGTAAGAAGTGTTCCTTCTCTTTTATTTGATATGACCTTTATCCTTATATATTTGAATATAGTGGTTGTTTAAACTATCGGAGTCCTTATATAAGCTTCTTAAATCGTTTAGTTTATCTTTAAGTTTGGTGGCTATTTCAGCATAGTTTTCATCAATATAAACATTGTTCATTTCGTTTGGATCCTTTTTCCTATCGTATAGTTCCCAGGCATCTACATCGTAATAATAATGTATCAATTTGTATTGCTTTGTAGCGATGCCGTAATGGCGTTTTACGGCATGTTCTGCTGGGTATTCATAATAATGGTAATAAACCGCATCTCTGTCCCAGACTTCTTTTTCTCCCTTTAACAATGGCACCAAGCTTTTGCCTTGCATATCTTTTGGAGCTTCAATCCCCGCTATTTCTAAAAAGGTTTGGGCAAAGTCTAGGTTTTGTACCATTTCATCTTCTGTAGTGCCAGGGGTAATTTTGTTTGGCCATTTAATAAGTAGAGGTGTTTTAAACGATTCATTATACATAAAGCGCTTATCGAACCAACCGTGCTCTCCTAGATAAAATCCTTGATCGGAAGTGTACACAACAACAGTATTATGGCTTAAATTTTTGTCATCTAAATAATTTAATAACCTGCCTACATTATCATCAACAGCAGCTATACAACCTAAGTAATCCTGCATATAGCGTTGGTATTTCCAAACCATTAGAGTTGAATCATTCATAGTTTGATATTGGGCTTTAAAATTTTCATTTATAGGTTTGTATACGGAATCCCAACTTGCTTTTTGAATGTTATTCATACGATCGATGGCACGATTGTGCAATCCTGTATACGCAATATTCAATTCGTTTATAGTTTCTGGGGTTAATTTATTGTCATACCCAAGGTGCATGTGCCTTAAAATATTCATTTCAGCAGTTTTTGAAGCTGCATCCCTCGTATTGTATTCATCAAATAAGGTTGAAGGGAGTGGGAATGTTTTTTTGGTATACGTTTTGTAATGCCTATTTGCCGGAAGCCAACTTCTATGAGGAGCTTTGTGCAAATACATCAACAAGAAAGGTTTTGTAGTGTCCCTGCGCTTTTCCATCCAATCTAAAGTGAGATCGGTGATGATGTCGGTCACATAACCATTAATAATGGTATCACCTGTTGAAGTTATAAATTTTGGGTTGTAATAATCGCCTTGACCCGGTAGTATTTTAAATTCATCTAATCCTTTAGGATTATTACCAAAATGCAGTTTACCAAACATAGCAGTTTGGTATCCCGCTTCTTTAAATAACTGGGGAAATGTAATATTAGTGGTGTCAAAAGGAGATAAATTATCTATTTTACCATTTATGTGCGCATGTTTACCTGTGAGAATAACGGCTCTTGATGGCGCACAAATAGAGTTGGTAACCGAGGCATTGGTAAATAGCATACCCTCGTTGGCAAGACGATCTATATTTGGAGTTTTGATGAGGTTGTCGTTATAGGCACTAATGGCTTGGTAGGCATGATCATCTGACATTATAAATACAATGTTTGGTCTTTTTTTATGATCTTTTTTTTGAGGAGCAAAGCTATAGCTTGAAAGTAGGGTGAAAATCAGGTAAACTTTAAAAGAATTTAAAAGTAATTGCATCTCGGTCTTTAAAAGGATTAATTGAAACCTAAATATATCAAAATAAATGTAATAAAGCTTTTGCTAGTAAAGATGCTAAGGTAAACTTTTGGAGATTGATTTTATAGATAGGGATGCAATGTCTATCTTTGCGGCTCATTTAAAAACAGAATATAATGCAAGACGGATTATACGCAAAATTCAATACAACAAAAGGAGAAATACTTGTTGCCTTAGAATACAAAAAAACTCCGGGAACGGTTGGTAATTTTGTGGCTTTGGCTGAAGGTAACTTAGAGAACTCGGTCAAACCACAAGGAAAACCATATTATGATGGGTTACAATTCCACAGGGTTATACCAGACTTTATGATCCAAGGGGGCTGTCCCCAAGGTACAGGAACGGGAAATCCAGGGTATAAATTTGATGATGAGTTTCATCCAGATTTAAAGCATGATGGTCCAGGGGTGTTGTCTATGGCCAATGCGGGACCTGGCACTAATGGCAGTCAGTTTTTTATAACACATGTTGAAACGCCTTGGTTGGATAATAACCACACTGTTTTTGGTAAAGTACAATCGGGTCAGGATGTTGTTGATGCCATTGCACAAGGGGATGTTATTGAGACTTTGGAAATAGTACGTGTTGGTACAGAAGCAGAAGGGTTTAATGCTGTTGAAGCATTCAGGACTTTTGAAGGTGCTAGGGAAAAACGACTGGCTGAGGAAAAGGCTAAGGCAGAGGCTGAATTGGAAAAATTAGCTGCTGGTTTTGATAAAACCAATAGTGGTTTACGTTACCAAATCATTCAAAAAGGAGACGGCACAAAAGCTGAAAAGGGTAAAACGGTTTCTGTTCATTATAAAGGGCAGTTGGCAGATGGTACGGTATTCGATTCGTCATATAAACGTAACCAACCTATTGATTTTGCTTTAGGTGTTGGGCAGGTTATTCCAGGTTGGGATGAAGGTATTGGGTTGCTTAAAGTAGGGGATAAGGCACGTTTTGTAATTCCTAGTCATTTAGCTTACGGAAGTGCTGGTGCTGGGGGTGTAATTCCTCCAAATGCGACTTTGATTTTTGATGTTGAGTTGATGAACGTGAAATAATCAACGAATTAGTTTTTGAATAATTGATTCAAAATATGAATTAAAAGCACTCCAAATTTAGAGTGCTTTTTTTATATTTATATATGACATACGAAGAACTTCAACAACTAAGATATCCCATTGGTATATTTAAAGCTCCAGAGCATATTACTTCTGAGTTATTAAATGAATGGATTGAAACTTTAGAGCGCTTTCCTTTGCGATTAGAGGCATTGGTTAAGTTTTTGAACAAAGAGCAATTGGATACGACTTATAGACCAGGTGGCTGGACTATTCGTCAGGTGGTACATCATGTTTCTGATAGCCATCATCATAGTTATATTCGTTTTAAATGGGCATTGACAGAGAATAAACCTATTATTAAACCATATAACGAAGCACTTTGGGCAGAATTGCACGATACCAAAACAGCACCTATAGCGATGTCTTTAGAGCATTTAAAAGCAGTACACTATAAGTTGGTGTATTTGTTAAAGGGGTTGAATGAAACAGATTGGAAGAGACGTTTTATTCATCCAGAAAGTAATAGCGAAGTCCCACTAAAGCTAAATGTTGGTATTTATGCATGGCATTGTAACCATCATTACGCCCATATTGAAAACGCATTAAAACAAAATGGTTGGATTTAAATGATTAGGTCAGTACATATTGATGATGCCCAAGCCTTATTGGAGATTTATAACTATTATGTTATTAATACTGCCGTAACTTTCGATATAGAGCCTCTAACTTTAGAAGCCTTTGTAAAGAAATTGAATGTTATAAATAAAGTCTATCCTTTCATTGTGTTTGAGGAAAACAATACCATTTTGGGCTATGCTTATGGTAGTCGATTTAGACCAAAACCTGCTTACGATTATGTTGTAGAATCTACCGTATATGTTAAGTTTGATGCTCATGGCAAACAAATAGGGACTCAATTATATACCGAACTGTTGAAGCTCCTAAAACAAGAAAACTACCATACGGTTTTAGGGGTACTCACCATACCAAACGATGCGAGTATTAAACTACATGAAAAGTTTGGATTTCAAAAAGTAGCCGAATTAAAGGATGTAGGTTTTAAATTTAACAGTTGGCAAACCATTGGCATTTGGCAGTTACAGTTTAGTTAATCTTCCACTTGATATTACAGCCTATACTTGGTTTTTGTTGTCTGTTGTTAGCTTTGTTATTAAGTAGGCAGTCTAAAGCATGTCTTAAATCTTCTCCTGTGGCAGGAATGCCATTTCCAGGTCTTGAACCATCCAGTTGTCCTCTATAAATTAATTTTAATTCGTTATTAAACAGATACAAATCGGGCGTACAAGCAGCATTGTATGATTTAGCAACTTCTTGACTCTCATCATATAAATACGGGAACGGGTAACCTTCTCTTTCAGCATGAATTTTCATGTTTTCAGGACTGTCCTGTGGGTAGTTGTCTACATCGTTACTGGATATGGCTATAAAACCAATTCCATTTTTTTTATAATCATTGGCAACGGCAACCAATGCCTTATTAACATGGATTACAAATGGGCAATGGTTACAGATAAACATGATAACAGTCCCTTTGTCTCCCTTCAGGTCATTTAAACCTAAAACGGAATCGGTAATAGTATCTATGAGCAAAAAATCGGGAGCTTTTGTTTTTAAGGGAAGCATGTTTGATGGGGTTCGGGCCATGGAGCTTAACTTTTATTCAAAGTTAGGAATAATTTGTATTTTTAAAACATGGGTAACACTTTAACTTTTGAAGAATTCACCAAAGTAGATTTACGTGTGGGGACCATCATTGAAGTCAATGAATTCCCAGAAGCACGTCAACCGGCCTATCAACTCACCATTGATTTTGGAGATTTAGGTATAAAAAAGTCCTCTGCCCAAATCACTACATTATATGCTAAGGAAGATTTATTGAATAGACAAATAGTAGCCGTTGTAAATTTCCCTGTAAAACAAATTGCTAATTTTATGAGTGATTGTTTAGTACTTGGTGCGGTAATGGAAAAGGATGTTATATTGCTTAATCCAGAGCATAAAGTTAAAAATGGAAGCATTGTGGCTTAAACTATGTTGGAAATAGATCAAGTAAAAATTAATTTCGACGGTACAGGTTTATGGGTGTTAAATATAGCACTCGCAGTAGTTATGTTTGGTGTTGCACTGGGTATTACAGTTGATGATTTTAAGCAGCTGCTACAAGCACCAAGGATACTCCTGGTAGGGGTTTTGTCGCAATTTTTTTTACTACCATTGATCACTTTTGTTTTAGTACTTTCAATAAAACCCCAACCCAGTATAGCTTTGGGGATGTTTATGGTGGCTGCCTGTCCCGGAGGTAATATATCTAATTTTATGACACACTTAGCCAAAGGAAATACAGCTTTATCTGTAAGCTTAACGGCTTTAGCTACTTTTTTGGCAGTATTTATGACTCCATTAAATTTCCAGTTTTACGGTAGTTTTTATCAACCCACGGCCCACCTATTAAAGACCGTGGAAATTGATTTTTTTGAACTCTTTAAGCTTGTGGTTTTAATTCTTGGAATTCCATTAGTATTGGGAATGATTTTTCGCTATAAGAATGAATTTGTGGCCATAAGGGTATCAAAATTATTAAAGCCTTTTTCCATTATGGTGTTTGGTGTTATAGTGATTTTGGCTTTTACTAAAAATATAGATGTTTTTAATGCATATATACATAGGGTATTTACCTTGACCGTATTTCATAATATGGTGGCATTACTTTTAGGTTTTATGGTAGCCTATTTATTTAAATTGTCATTTAAAAATAGAAAAACAATAACTATTGAGACCGGTATCCAAAATTCTGGATTGGGCTTATTGCTTATTTTTACTTTTTTTGACGGATTGGGGGGCATGGCCATTTTGGCTGCCTTTTGGGGTGTCTGGCATATTATTTCAGGCTTGATATTGGCGTCTTATTGGTCTAACAAAACTTAGTGGTTTGGGAAGTGTTTTGGGAAAATTATGGTTACATACTATACGTGCTTATTTAAGGATAGGGCTGTTCTTCTACTTTAAAGAAATTAGGATTGTTAAATACAGTAATGTGCCAAAGTATAAACCGGTACTGTTCTTGGCTAATCATCAAAATGCCTTAATTGATGCTTTGCTCATAGCCACAAGGAGTGGTCGATTTTCATATTTTTTAACGCGTGCAGCGGTCTTTAAAAAACCATTGGTAAGTAAACTGCTGCACACGTTTAGAATGTTGCCTGTTTACCGTATTAGGGATGGGTGGAATACATTAACACAAAACAATTCCATTTTTAATACTTGCTCATTATTGTTACAACAAGGCAAGGCAGTTGCTATTTTTCCTGAAGGAAGCCATAATATTATAAGAACCGTACGTCCCTTAAGTAAAGGGTTTACCCGTATTGTTTTTGAAACTTTGGAAAAATATCCTGATACCGATTTACAACTCATTCCTATAGGTTTAAATTTTGAAAAAGCAGATACCTTTCCTGATAGAGTTACTGTTATTTTTGGCAAAGCAATAGCTGCTAAGGATTTTTTGTTGGACGATAAAAATGAAGCCGTAAATCAGTTAAAAACTAGAGTTCATACTGAAATTTCAAAATTAACAACCCATATACCTTCTAAGGATTATAATGCTACTTTAAGTCGATTGGAATCCCTTGGTGCAGATTTTTTAAATCCAGTAGCTGTTAATGATTGTATGGCTAGTAATTTTTCAAATTGTCAGTTCAAAAAGAAATTGCCACCGAGATTCTTAAGCAAGGTATTTAAAGTCTTGTTTGTTGCTCTTTTATTTGCGCCTTATGGTATTTGGAAGTTTGCCGTAGAACCTAAAATAGATGAGGTGGAGTTTGTGTCGACTTTTAGGTTTGCTTTGGCAATAACACTCGTGCCGCTATGGCTTCTTATAGTTTATATTGCATTATTTTTAGCTTTTAACTGGGGTGTGGCAACAGGTTTTTTGGCAATTTCTTTAATAATTATTTTGGTTCGAGTAAAGGCATAAAAAAACCACTAAATAGAATATATTTAGTGGTTTTCAATTGAGTTTAGTTTAGTTGAAAAATTAGTTAGATTTTAAATGTCCTCAAAATCAATATCAGTGAAACTTTCGGTAGATTTAACTGCGTCTTCTGTTATTGCTTCACCGTTTTCTGAATTATTATATTCTTTCTTAAAGTCTTTTTGATGACGTTCGCTAATGACCTCATCACCCTTTTCATTTATAATGTAATCGGTCATTTCGCTTAAGATATCCTTAAACTCAGCGAAGTCTTCCTTGTAAATATAAATTTTGTGCTTTTTGTAGTGAAAAGACCCGTCGTCGTTAGTAAACTTTTTGCTTTCAGTTATGGTTAAATAATAATCGTCTGCTTTTGTTGCACGTACATCAAAAAAATAGGTGCGTCTTCCTGCTCGTAAAACTTTTGAAAAAATTTCCTCTTTCTCCATCATATCATTTATTATTCTTGTTTGTTTAAAATTGATAACTATTATGGTTATAATCACCAAAAATCTAAAAAAAACCGAAACTAACCAACAATTTTTAATTTTTCTTTTTAGAATCTTGGTTTTTATTGTATTTCTATTAAGAGAGGAAGCAGGTTAAATTAGCAATATTGGGTGCTTAAGACTTATTTGCCTCGTTCTCGCTTAGTTGCTTTAAGTAGAGGTGCTTGTAGTAACCTTCTGTGTTTATCAAGCTTTCATGTTTGCCTTCCTGTATAATCTTACCATTATCCAAAACAATAATTTTATCTGCATTTTTGACTGAAGACACTCTGTGGCTAACAATAACCGTTGTTTTATTGGAAGAAATTTTATTCAGGTTTTTGAGTATTTTTTCTTCAGTTTCGGTGTCGACCGCAGAAAGACAATCATCAAACAACAAAATTTTGGGTGATTTAATTATTGCTCGTGCTATAGATACCCGTTGCTTTTGTCCGCCTGAAAGTGTAATGCCACGCTCTCCCAAAACAGTATTGTATCCGTTTTTGAAGTTGGCGATGTTTTTATGCACATAAGCTTTTTTGGCTGCTAGAACAACATCATCGTCGGTGGCATCCTCATTTCCAAATTTAATATTATTCTTAATACTATCTGAAAATAAAAAGGCATCCTGTGGAACATAACCAATACTATTACGCAAATTATTCAGGTTGAGTTGGTCTATGGGGGTGTTATTAATGGTAATGGAGCCAGCATTGATATCATATAACCTACCTATTAAATCTAATATGGTTGATTTTCCAGAACCAGTTTTGCCCAATATGGCCAAGGTTTCACCTTTTTTTATTGTGAAACTAATGTTATTTAAAGCTTGAATATTGGTATCATCATAAACGAAAGAGACATTGCTAAACACAATATCACCATCAATTTCTGTTGGATTTTCCTCCTTGTTCTTAATTTCAGGTTCAAGTTTTAAGAATTCATTAATACGTTTTTGGGAAGCTTCTGCCTGTTGTACGATAGATGTTACCCAACCTACGGTAGCCACTGGCCATGTAAGCATATTTACATAAATGATAAACTCTGCAATAGTACCTAGGCTTTCAATTTCCCCATTTATATACTGCATACCACCAATATATATAACAAGTAGGTTGCTGGCACCAATTAGCAGAATCATCATAGGAAAGAACCAAGCCTGTACACGGGTAAGGCTTATCTGTTTTTCCTTACTTTCCAAAGCTAGCTCATTGAAATTTTTATTGGTTAAAGGTTCAATGCCATAGGCTTTAATAACAGAGATACCACTGAACGATTCTTGGGTATAGGTAGATAGCTTTGAGAGATATTCTTGAACAACAGTACTTCGATGATGAATTTCTTTACTCAATTTATAAATTATAACCGATAAAATGGGTAAAGGCAGTATGGTGTACAATGTAAGTTTAGGAGATGCATTTACCATATAAATAATTACAATAACAAAGAGTGTAACCGTATTAATACTATACATTAAAGCTGGTCCTACATACATACGTACTCTACCTACATCTTCGCTTATTCGATTCATTAAATCGCCTGTCCTGTTTTTTTTGTAAAAGTTTAAAGATAATTTTTGGTATTGGCTGTATACTTCATTTTTTAAGTCGTACTCAATATATCTGGAAACATTTATTATGGTTTGGCGCATGAAGAAGGTAAGAATACCACCAATTAAAGCAGCACCTACAATATATAAAACAGCTTCAATTAACTCGGATTTAAAAACCTCTTTGTTAATCGAACCCTCTAACCCCTTTTCAACTACAACAAATATCTTTTTTACATAGCGAGGGGTGTAAAGCAAAAATATCCTGGCAACAATAGTAATAATAACGCCAATAGTTAGGTAGGTTTTATACTTATAAAAGTATTTATTTAAATGTTGGAGTGCTTTCATTTAAAATGAACAAATCTAATTTTATTTCAAAAAATAAGAAAGCAAAGATACAGCATTTTAAGTAGATGTAATTAATATACTATTTTGAACTGGGTTTTTTAAAATAGTATTATTTTTGTACCGAAAATAAGATTATTAGTATAACATATTTTTATTTAAAGGCTCTTTGTAATTATGCTCAACAGAAGACATATTCGTGTAAAAGTAATGCAATCCATATATGCATTTAGTGGTAGTGCAAGCGACGATTTATCAAAACCCCAAAAGTTCCTTTTGTTTAGTATTGATAATATGTACAACCTCTATCTGTTACTGTTATCACTACTAATAGAAGTTCAAAAAAGAGCAGAAACTGACTTACAAAAAAAGCAAAATAAACACTTAGCAACCCAAGAGGATAAAAATCCAAACCGTAAGTTTGTGAATAATGAATTATTGCACCTTTTAAGGGGCAATAAGCAATTGCAGGAACAACTTGAAGCCCATAAGATAAATAATTGGCAGTTGGATGATGAGTATGTAGATGTAATTTTTAAGGCTGTTATAGCAAGTGATCTCTATGCTACTTATATGCAATCCCGAACCTCTAACTTTAAGGAAGATAAAGAATTTATAATCGATATTTTTAAGGATGTTATTGCACCTAACGATAAACTCTATGATTATATTGAAGACAAACACTTAACTTGGTTGGATGACCTTCCAACAGTTAATACTACCATTTTAAAATTACTTAGGAAAGTGAAGCCCACCGTTTCGGAAGGTTATTTTACACCTAGATTATACAAGGATTTGGACGATAAGCAATTTGCTGTCGATTTATTCAGAAAAACAATCTTAAATACCTCTAAACTTAATAAAGAGATTGAACAAAGGACCAAAAACTGGGATGCAGACCGTATCGCTAATATCGATTTTGTGTTATTACAGATGGCCATTTGTGAGCTTAAGGAGTTTCCGTCCATCCCTGTAAAAGTAACTATTAACGAGTATCTGGAGATTGCCAAGGAATACTCTACACCTAAGAGCAGTATCTTCATAAATGGTATTTTGGATAAGCTGGTTAAGGAGTACCAAGAAGCGAATACATTAAATAAAGTTGGCAGAGGGTTACTTTAATTTTGTTAAGATGTGTAAAAAATTTTTAATCGGGTAAATAATTGTTATTTTTACCAACCAAAAAATTTAAAACCATCTATTATGAAGAAGTTAATTTTAGGATTAAGTGCAATCTGCTTAATTTCTTTTACATCTTGTAAAGAAAATGCAGCAAAAAAAATAGACGAAGATAATTTAGCCCAAGCAGCTGAAAGAGATGCTGTCGCCTCTAAATTCCCAGTTATTGAATTTGACAAAACGGAGCATGATTTTGGTGAAATTGAAGCCAAGACAGCAGTAGAAACAGTGTTTAGTTACAAGAATACAGGCGAGGCACCTTTAGTAATCACAGACATTAAGAGTTCCTGTGGTTGTACCGTACCTAAGGATTGGAGCAGGGAGCCGTTAGCGCCAGGTGACACGGGACAATTTACGGTTAAGTTTAACGGCAGTGGTACCAACAAGGTATCTAAAACCGTTACGGTTACTGCCAATACCGAAAAAGGAACCGAAACAGTTAGAATAACGGCTTTTGTTAAGCCAGATCCAAATAAAACAGCTGCAACAGCAGTACAAAAAAACTAAATATGGGAGAAGGAATGGGCTCTTTTTTGCCCCTAATTTTAATGTTTGTTGTGGTATACTTTTTTATGATAGCACCACAAATGAAACGTGCAAAAAAAGAAAAGAAGTTTGCTGCAGAATTAAAGCGTGGCGATAAAGTGGTTACTAAAAGTGGCTTGCATGGCAAGATAGCCGAATTGAACGATAAGGATAACAGTTGTGTTATTGAAACCTTAGCTGGAAAGTTAAAGTTTGATCGGTCGGCAATTTCTATGGAAATGAGCAATAAAGTGAATGCGCCTGCTAAATAATACCGAGCAGATTATTTAAAAATTCAGGAAAGCTTCCTTTTAAAGGAGGCTTTTTTATTTTTGTCCAATTAATAGCTTTTCAAACCTAAGTAACTTGTTATTGGCTTCTAATTTTTTAATCGAAATTGTTTGGTGGTGTTGTGTTTAAATTTGCAAATACATTTCTAACTAAAAAATCTAAAAGGACTTTCAGAAGCAAGAAAGAACATTAAATACTTACAACACCTATGTTTTAGCGTTTTTTAAAATCCGTTTTATAAGCGCTATTCTTCTCAGCCGTCAACGCTGCTATTTTACAAATAACTTCAGTTGCTTTGATCATACTTTCAACCGGAATGTATTCATAGCGCCCATGGAAATTATGGCCTCCCGCAAAAATATTGGGACAGGGTAGGCCCATATAACTCAATTGTGATCCATCTGTTCCCCCACGAATGGCCTTAATAAGTGGGTCTATATCCAATTGTTTCATGGCTTCTTCAGCAATATCTACAATATGCATAACAGGTTCTATTTTTTCACGCATATTAAAGTATTGATCTTTAATTTTGGTTATAATAACCTCTCGCCCGTATTGGGAATTGATTTCATTGGTTAATTTTAGCATAACCTCTTTTCGTGCTTCAAAATGGGCCTTATCATGATCACGTATAATATATTCAAGTGTTGTTTCTTCTACTTCACCATGCATATTATGTAAATGGAAAAAACCTTGGTAACCTTCCGTATGTTCTGGAGTTTCCATTTTGGGTAAGGAACTAATAAATTCTGTAGCGATGTACATCGAGTTTACCATTTTTCCTTTGGCATAACCTGGATGCACAATTTTACCCTTAACTTTTACCACTGCACTGGCAGCGTTAAAGTTTTCGTATTCCAATTCACCAATTTGACTCCCATCCATAGTGTAGGCCCAATCGGCACCAAATTTTTCAACGTCAAATTTATGGGCACCACGACCTATTTCCTCATCCGGTGTGAAGCCAACCCTAATTTTTCCGTGTTTAATCTCTGGGCTATTGATAAGGTATTCCATAGCCGAGACAATTTCACAGATCCCTGCCTTATCATCGGCTCCTAAAAGCGTAGCGCCGTCGGTGGTAATTAGCGTTTGACCGATATACTGTTTTAGGTCCTCAAAATAATCTGGAGACAATACAATATCTTCTTCTTTATTCAATAAAATATCACCACCATGATAGTTTTCAAAAATTTGGGGATTAACGTTCGTTCCTGTAAAATCTGGACAGGTGTCGAAATGTGAAATAAAACCAATGGTTGGTACTTCATGGTCCACATTGCTAGGTAGGGTTGCCATAATATAGGCGTTGTCATCGATAGTCACATCCTGCATGCCAATAGCTTTAAGCTCTTTTACTAATTTGTGTGCTAAATCCCATTGTTTTTCTGTACTTGGTGTGGTATTGGAATTGGGGTCTGACTGTGTGTCTATAGTAACATAACTTATAAAACGTTTTATAATATCTTCTTTTGAAATCATAGTAAAATAGTAATTGAAATAATAGATAGCTTTTTTAAACCATAAAGTTACGATTATTAATTTTTTTGTCTTTAGCCCAATCCATTTTTATTTACACGATTATAACCTATAGTATTCACATCAGTAATTTATTTTGATAAACATATAATTTTTCATTTTTTACAATGAATTTACAAACGAAAATTTTTATGTATTTTTGCACAAATAATACTGAATGTACAAATTATTACTTCGCCCTCTATTTTTTGCGTTCGACCCAGAAAAAATCCATCATTTCACCTTTTCATTAATAAAGTTTATGTCTAAGATTCCTGGTCTTAAGGAACTCTTTAGAAGTTTGTATGTGCTAAATGATAAACGTTTGGAGCGTCATTTATTTGGGCTAATATTTAAAAATCCTGTTGGGTTGGCTGCTGGTTTCGATAAAAATGCGGTATTATATAATGAGTTGGCCAATTTTGGGTTTGGTTTTATTGAGATAGGTACAGTAACCCCTAAGGCTCAACCCGGAAACCCCAAGAGAAGATTGTTTAGATTAAAGGATGATAAGGGGATTATAAACCGTATGGGCTTTAATAATGAGGGGGTGGAAGCAGCCATTGAACAGTTGAAGAAGAATAGGGGCCAATTGATTATAGGTGGTAATATTGGTAAAAATACGGCGACCAAACCCGAAGATTATACCAAGGACTATCTGGAGTGTTTTAATGCCCTGCACCCCTATGTGGATTATTTTGTGCTTAATGTGAGTTGTCCAAATGTTGGAAGTCATGCCAAGCTGAACGACAAGGACTATTTGGAGGAATTAATTAGTGCCGTGCAAAAGGCCAATGCCAGTTTTGAAAAGAAAAAACCAATCCTGTTAAAGATAGCACCAGATTTGAACAACGGCCAGTTAGATGAAGTCATAGATCTAGTAAAGCATACAAAATTAGATGGCGTTATAGCGAGCAATACTTCTACCGATAGAAATGGTTTAAAAGCATCGAAAGTACAACTGGATGCTATTGGCAATGGTGGATTGAGCGGTCAGCCCATAAAAGATAAAAGTACGCGTGTGATTAAATATTTATCGGAACACAGTAACAAAGCCTTTCCTATAATTGGTGTTGGAGGAATTCATTCGGCTAAGGATGCTTTAGAAAAAATTGATGCAGGTGCCGATTTGGTTCAGGTCTATACAGGGTTTATATATGAAGGACCTTCACTTGTAAAGTCTATAAATAGGGCTTTATTGAAGTGCTAGTTTTAGTGTTTTACTTCTCCCATCAATTGTATTAATTCTTAAAATATAGATCCCCTTGTTTAATTGTGAGAGATCTAACTTAATTATATTAGCAGGTTTTATATGGTTATAGGTTTTTACAAGCTTTCCAATAACATTAAAAACTTCAATGTCTTTAAAAGTTATATTCTGGGAGTGAGAAATAGTTACTTTTCCATCACTTGGATTGGGGTAGATTGATAAATTTTGAAAAGTATCTTCTTTAACATCCAAAACAGATTGTAAGCTAACAGTTAGCGTACCAATAACATTGCCATTAAAAGGTGGTCCATTAATTTTGAAAATACCTACAGGCGGATTACTTGCCATATTATTCGATTCGTAATCAATACCATCATCCGTTCCAGCATCAAAGGCATAGACATCAGTTGAAAAAGAAGGCTTCCAATTGGTATTAGTTTCATTTCTTAAATTTAAACTGTTAATCATTATAAACCAATCTGGACTTGGGGCTACCATTGAAACCAATGTTAACAATGGATAGTTTTCGTTCACTTGGACATTTGTTAGTGTAGCCGTACTAATAGCAGCATGGTTATTAAAAGGCTCTTGCAACCACTGATTAGCCCTATTGGAAGCAATAACAATGTTGACTTCATTTTCAAAATTCGTGTTTGAACCCAATTCGGCAACATTCTTAATTCCTATCGAAGCAGGTTGCCCTTCTTCCAAAAATTCATTAATGACCTTATGTGTTGCGCAAACCAAATCAGACCAATGCGCATTATTAGGAATTGATGTATGATCAGTTTCATTCCAAGTACTGGTAAACGTAAAATTGTATACAGCAAAACTTTGACCATTAACTGTATGGAAAAAGGTTATGGAAAATAAGAAAAGAAAGGCTCCTAATGAATAAAAGTGCTTCATATTAATCTGGAAAAATCAACTCTTATGTCGGCAATAAAGCTTAGGTCTTACAAAAAATAGTGCTATTTTTATCTCGTTATAAAATCAAATATGACCAAGCCAGTCAAAATCATTGAATGCCCTAGAGACGCTATGCAAGGGATTAAACAATTTATACCTACTGAAAAAAAGGTACAGTATATACAAGCCTTATTGCGAGTTGGTTTTGATACTATTGATTTTGGAAGTTTTGTATCACCGAAGGCCATCCCTCAGATGGTGGATACGACAGCAGTTTTGTCCCAACTCGATTTAAGTAAAACTACTAGTAAATTGTTGGCTATTATTGCTAATACTAGAGGCGCCAACGATGCTTGCAAGCACAAGGAAATAGATTATTTAGGCTATCCATTTTCCATTTCAGAAAACTTTCAAATGCGTAATACGCATAAAACCATTGCTCAATCGGTGGTAGTATTATCAGAAATTCTTGAAATTGCCCATAAATATAACAAGGAAGTGGTTGTTTATATTTCTATGGGATTTGGTAACCCATATGGAGACCCATGGAATGTGGAAATAGTGGGTAAGTGGACCGAGAT
This sequence comes from Aestuariivivens sp. NBU2969, assembly GCF_019931125.1. Taxonomy (NCBI): domain Bacteria; kingdom Pseudomonadati; phylum Bacteroidota; class Flavobacteriia; order Flavobacteriales; family Flavobacteriaceae; genus Aestuariivivens; species Aestuariivivens sp. NBU2969. The sequence goes on along the minus strand of NZ_JAIOUU010000003.1, from coordinate 121,754 downwards.
ATTGGCCAATATGGGTGTAAGCATACTTTCGTTAAGCGATACGGTAGGTTCAGCGATCCCAGAAACAATATCGTATTTATTTTCAAATTTAATTCCGTTATATCCTAATATTGAATTTGGTGCCCATTTACATACCACACGATCTAGTTGGTTTAATAAAGTTGATGCCGCTTTTAAGGCTGGATGCTATCGTTTTGATGGTGCCATTCAAGGTTTTGGCGGTTGTCCTATGGCTAAAGACGAACTTACAGGCAATATGCCAACCGAAAAACTATTATCTTACTTTACGTCTAACAAAACTAACACACTAAACGCCTTTAGTTTTGAGAGTGCTTTTAATGAGGCTTCCAAAATATTCAATTTTTATCATTAAAAACACATTGGTTAAAATACACATTATTAGAGTGTTATGTTTTTTAATAAAAGTTTATTTAAATTTAATCTAAATAAATTTTGTACAAGTAATTTTGGGTTTTATCTTTGTGGCTATAAACTAACTATTATTTATAATTAATCTAAATAAAAATAAAATTTTATCAAATCATGAAAAAATTAACGTTACTAATTGCACTTTTATTGGTGTCTTTTCTTCAAGCACAAACAGCACAGGATTCTATTACTTTCGATCCCCAAAAGCAGATTAATGCAGCTCAACGTCTTTTATCTGGTAATTATGGTAAAGCCGTCACTGTTGGTGCTTATGGTGAGATAACTTATAACCAGCCAGAGGCAAAAAACGGTGAATTGGATGTACAACGTTTAGTACTTTTATTTGGTTATAAGTTTAATGACAAAACCCAGTTTGTAACGGAATTGGAATTAGAACATGTAGAGGAAGTTTTCGTAGAACAAGCTTTTGTTAATTATGCTATAGCTTCTAATGTAAGCCTTAGGGGTGGTTTAATGTTGGTTCCAATGGGAATTGTTAATGAGTTTCATGAACCAACAACATTTAATGGCGTAGAACGTCCGGCTGTAGATAATGTTATTATTCCAACTACTTGGAGAGAGATTGGAGTAGGGGTTACAGGTAGGTTCAATGATTTGTCTTTAGGTTACCAAGCCTATGTTTTCAACGGTTTTAAATCTACTACTTCTGATGGAGCGGGTGGCTTAAGTGGCTTTTTAAGTGGATCAAGTGGTTTGCGAGGAGGGCGTCAAAAAGCAATTAAGTCTACAATCGATAGTCCTACTTTGTCAGTAAAATTAGATTATTACGGTTTGCCAGGTCTCCGTTTAGGATTAGCTGGTTATACAGGAAAAACACAGGCAGAAGATAATATTGAAGAACTTGAAGGTGCTAATATTGGTATTGCCATGTTGGGACTAGATGCACGCTATGCCTATCAAAGGTTTACCGCTCGTGGTCAGTTTATTTATGCAAGCCTTAGTGATACAGAAGCATACAACATAGCAACCAATAGACCAATTAATCAAGGTTTAGGTAGTGCTTTGCAAGGCTGGTATATTGAGGGTGCTTATAATTTGTTGCCTCTAGAAAAACAGCAACGATTATTTGCGTTTTTGAGGTACGAACAATATGATACACATGCAGATACGGCAGGAAGTTTTGTTAGAAACGATGCCTATAATAGAACGGATATTACCACTGGATTGAGTTACCACATAGCTCCTGGAGTTGTACTTAAAGGGGATTATCAATTTAGGGATAATGCATTGTCTGGTGATAATGTTTCCGATAGGTTAAATTTTGGAATAGGTGTTTGGTTCTAAATAAGGAATTGAATAACAGGTGAAACAAGGTACTCAATATAATTCTAAAAATAGAGTATCTTGTTTCATCACTTTAAAAAGAATACTTTTGCATCATGTGCTTTAAACAAGTTTCGATATTATTATTGGTAATGGTTTTGATGTCTTTTGGTTTGCCAAAAAACATTAAAAAGAAAGTTGATAAAGAAATTAAGGAAACATTTCAGGTAGAAATGTATGCCATTGCCAGTCAAAGTATAGATGAAAGTATATCTAAAGATTTACCTTCAGAATTTAAAGCCGATAATTTTTTTAGAATTGTAGAAAATCATAATTTTTTAGGTTATGCCTATATCGGTCAGGCACCAAGTAAAACGGCACAGTTTGATTACCTAGTATTACTTGATAAGAACCTGATAGTTATTAAAGCAAAGGTATTGGTATATCGCGAGGATTATGGTGGTGAAATTGGTAGTAAACGTTGGCTAAAACAGTTTGTGGGGAAGTCTCAAAACGACGAATTAAATTATGGCGAAAATATTGTTGCAATTTCTGGAGCGACCATATCAGTTCGTTCTATGACTTCAGCAATGAACAATTTGTTAAAATCCTTAAAAATACTCCATTCCAAAAATATATTATAGATGCAAATAAACGGGGTCATAGTTACACTACCAAAGGAAATAAAGTTACTAATAGGTATATTTATAGTGGTTTTAAGTATAGGTTTTTATACTGGTTTACTATTTGTTGGTGAAACATCTTCAGCAAATCCAAATGGTATAGAGGAACAATATTTGGGCAATGAGCATGATGAAGATGTTGAAGTTATGCGTTTTAAGAAGAGTGAACAGGAAATGCTGAGATTGGTTCATAACCATGTCCTGTCCATGGCCATTATATTCTTTTTATTAGGAGTGCTTGTGGCGATTACCAAATTACCAAATAAGTTTAAGCTATTTTTGATGGTCGAGCCCTTTTTCTCTGTAGTATTTACCTTTGGTGGATTATATTTGTTATGGAATGGGATGCTGTGGATGAAATACATAGTTATGATTTCGGGAATTTTAATGACCTTAACATTTACCTTATCGGTTTTTATTGTACTATACCAATTATTTCAAAAGAAACCTGTTTAAAATAGAAGGTTTTTTGTGCAGTGAAAGGAAAAAATATGTAAATTTGCACGCAATTATAACGTAATTGCAATGACTGCACATCAAAATAAGATAGTAGGGGAAGGCCTTACTTACGACGACGTCCTTTTAGTTCCAGCATTTTCAGAAGTTTTACCGCGTGAAGTAAATATCCAAACGAAATTTACACGTAACATTACCATAAATGTACCTATTATTTCGGCAGCTATGGATACGGTTACAGAAAGTAAAATGGCTATAGCCATGGCTCAAGAAGGTGGTATAGGAGTGCTTCATAAAAACATGACTATTGAGGCTCAGGCCATGAAGGTCAGGCGGGTAAAACGAGCTGAAAGTGGTATGATTATAGATCCCGTAACATTGCCGCTTACTGCCGAGGTTATAGATGCAAAGCAGTCAATGGCAGAGAATGGTATTGGGGGTATTCCAATTGTAGATAAAGATGGCACCTTAAAAGGGATTGTTACCAATCGTGATTTGCGTTTTGAACATGACGACAATAAGCCTATTATTGAGGTTATGACTAGTGAAAACTTAGTGACCGCTCCAGTTGGGACATCACTTATGGATGCCGAAGCGATTCTTCAGGCTAATAAAATTGAAAAACTGCTTATTGTTGATGATAATTTTAAATTATCCGGTCTTATCACTTTTAGGGATATCACTAAGCTAAGTCAGAAACCTCATGCTAATAAAGATGAATATGGACGTTTACGAGTAGCTGCTGCTATTGGTGTTACTGCTGATGCAGTTAATAGGGCAGAAGCCCTAGTTAATGCAGGGGTTGATGCTGTTGTAATCGATACAGCACATGGGCATACCAAAGGTGTTGTAGGTGTTTTAAAGGATATAAAGGCCAAATTTCCACAATTGGATGTTATAGTTGGTAATATCGCTACGGGCGAAGCCGCCAAATATTTGGTTGAAGCAGGTGCCGATGCAGTAAAAGTAGGTATTGGACCAGGTTCTATTTGTACAACCCGTGTGGTAGCAGGTGTTGGTTTTCCACAGTTTTCGGCGGTACTTGAAGTGGCTGCTGCTATTAAAGGCAGTGGTGTTCCAGTAATTGCCGATGGAGGTATTCGATATACGGGAGATATTCCAAAGGCTATTGCAGCTGGTGCAGATTGTGTGATGTTAGGATCCCTTTTGGCTGGAACCAAGGAATCTCCAGGAGAAACCATTATTTATGAAGGACGAAAGTTTAAGTCTTATCGTGGTATGGGCTCTGTTGAAGCTATGAAAGAAGGTAGTAAGGACCGTTATTTCCAAGATGTTGAAGATGATATTAAAAAATTAGTACCAGAAGGTATTGTAGGTCGTGTACCATATAAAGGCGATCTATACGAAAGTATCCACCAGTTTATAGGTGGGTTACGCGCTGGTATGGGTTATTGTGGTGCGAAAGATATAAAGACCTTAAAGGATACAGGACGTTTTGTTAAAATTACTGCAAGTGGTATTAATGAAAGCCATCCCCATGATGTTACTATTACCAAAGAGTCTCCTAATTATTCGAGGTAAGGATATTATATTATAAAATTTCAAAAGCATGGCTCTTCGTCATGCTTTTTTTGTTAGAAGCTTTATATAAACCTATGGTTTAATCATAGCTTATGAAATTTTATGGTAACCCTATAGTTCACAATTCATACGAGAATTGCTTTTTAAACGTTATGTTAAACAACTTGTATTATAGGTATATATTGCTATTTTTGTGACTGGCTTAAAAGTTGATATTTAAATAAAATGAACATTAAGAATTTATAAATTTCTTTACCAATTGAAATATCTAAAATTTTTAATGAGAGAAAGGAGCGCTTGCACACGTTCTTGATTTTGTAAAAAATATATTATCAAATAATTAAAAAATTTAAACCTGTGAAATTTAAGTTTTTTTCAATTTTAGTAGTTCTGTGTTTTGTTTTTAAAAGCTATGCCCAAACGGCTACTAATGATATTCTTTTTTCGGTCGATGGAGATCCAGTTTATGTTTCTGAATTTTTAAGGGTTTATAATAAAAATCTTGATTTGGTTCAGGATGAATCCCAAAAGGATGTGGATGAATATTTAACCCTTTTTACAAATTACAAGTTAAAGCTAAAAGAGGCCAAGGCTTTGGGCTTAAATGAAAAAGAAAGCTATAAACGGGAACTCGACACCTATAAAAAACAATTGGCTAAAAGTTATATATCCGATACTAAAGTTACCGATGCTTTGGTTGAAGAAGCTTATGAACGCATTTCACATGATGTTAATGCCAATCATATACTGGTAAGGGTAGATGAAGAGGCAAGTCCGCAAGACACCTTGGCAGCCTATAACGACATACTTAAACTAAGGGAACGTACCATGAAAGAAGGTTTTGAAACGGTAAGAAAGCAGGTGCATAATGGTAAGACTATTTTTGGTGAAGAATTGGGATATTTTACTGGTTTTAAAATGGTGTACAAGTTTGAAAATGCTGCTTTTAATACACCTGTTGGTGAAATCTCCCAACCATTTAGAACACGGTTTGGGTATCATATTGTTAAAGTATTTGATAAAAGAAAATCTAGGGGAGAACGTACCGTAGCCCATATCATGATTGGGTTAAATAGTACTGATGATAATGGAGATCCAGAAATTAGAATTAACGAAATATATAAAAAAATAATCCAAGGAGAAGATTTTGAAGCCTTGGCGAAACAATTTTCAGAAGATAAAAGTTCGGCGTCGAAAGGTGGTCTCCTAAATCCATTTTCTGGTGGACAACTTAGCGCGCCAGAGTTTGAAGAAAAGGCATTTGAATTAGAAAATATAGGAGATGTTTCGCAACCCTTTATGACTAAGTTCGGATGGCATATTATAAAGCTTTACCAAAAAACACCAATTGCACCTTTTAAGATATTAAAGCCAGAATTGGAAGTAAAGGTCAAACGCGATGACAGATCTAAATTGATTGATGAGGCCTTATATAGTAAATTAAAAAAACAATATGATATTAAAGAGGAACAGCCTGCCCTTAATTATTTCACTTCTATTTTAAATGAAAATTATTTTAAAAGAAATTGGGAGCTTCCAAAGGATTTCACCGCTAATAAACATCTGCTAAAAATTGGTAATAATGCGCTTAGTTATAACGATTTTGGACAATATTTGTTAAAAAGCCAACGTAGTTTTCAAAAGAGGGAGCCCTTTACGGTTGTAGTGGAAAAAAACTATGAAAATTTTTTAAACAGTAGTCTAGTTAACTATAAGGAGGATAACTTGGAGTTTGAAAATGAGGATTTTGCCCATATAGTTAACGAGTATCGTGACGGGTTGTTACTGTTCGATCTTATGGAATCTACCATTTGGAATGCTGCAAACGATTCAATTGAAATCCGAGATTTTTACAACAGCCATAAGGCTAATTATTATATTCCAGAAAGTATAAATGCTTTGGTAGCATCTTCATCCAAACAAAAACCACTTAAAAAAGTTGCTAAGTTATTGAATGAAGGCTTGCAAATAGATCAAATTAAAAACTTGGTTAATAGTAACGATAGTATTGAAGTTATTTTTACACAAGGTAATATGGATGCAAATCATCAGTCGGTTCCAAAAGAATATAAATTTAAAAAAGGCTTGTCCAATATATACAAACATAATTCGGGTTATGTTTTAATACAAACAAAAGAGATTCTCCCAAAGTCCCTAAAAACCTTTGAGGAAGCAAAAGGATTGGTGATTAGTGATTACCAAGAATTCAAAGAGGCTCAATGGATAAAAGAACTGAGAAAAAAATATAAGGTTGTTATTAATGCTGACGTTTTAGAAGAAGTTAGAAATGAGGTCAAGAGTAAGCTATAGGCAGACGAGGTTAAAAAAACAGAAAAAGTAATAATTGATTAATTAACAAAAGTAAATCACAAGTGAAATTAAGAATATGGGCCATTATGTTAATATACAGTACTATTGTGTCCTGTAATTTTTTCAAAAAGGTTGATGATCGTGTTGCTATTGCCCGAGTAAATAATTCTTTTTTGTATGAAGACGACATTAAAGGACTTGTATCTGAAGGGGCTTCAAAAGAAGATAGTACACTTTTGGTTCAAAACTATATAAAAAGTTGGGCAACCCAACAATTGTTGTTCGATGGGGCAAAGCTTAATTTAAGTGAAAGTAAGCAGGAAACTTTCAACCGTTTGGTAAACCAATACAAGAACGATTTATTTGCAAAGGCCTATCTAGAGGCTTTGGTGAGTAGAAGCGTGGATACTGTTGTAGGTTATGACGAAGCCCAAGTATATTACAGTGAAAACAAGGATGTTTTTAAATTAAATGAAGAACTTATTAAGTTCCGTTACATTCATGTTATTGAAAGTATAAACAATTTTAATACCATTGAAAAACGTTTTAAGCGGTTTGACATAGAAGATAAAAAAGAACTTGATTCCATTTCCATTCAGTTTAAATCCTATTCTTTAAATGATTCTATTTGGGTAAAAGTAGATCAGGTCTTCGAAAAGATTCCAGCTTTGAATGTGATGAACAAAGACGAATTGTTAAAAAAATCTAATTTTATACAACTCAAAGACTCATTAGGAGTATATTTGATGCAAATTAATGATGTTCTTTTGAGAAACGAAACAGCACCATTAGAATATGTTAAACCTACCATCGACCAAATTGTAATTAACAAAAGGAAATTAGAGCTCATTAAGCAAATAGAAAAAGACATTACAAAAGATGCAATTAAGAATAAACAGTTTGAGATTTTTAAATAGTATAAAGCCATTGATTACTTTTGGCTTAATCGTGTTTGCGGTAAATATAACAGCTGCCCAAGAGATTATCGAAGACGATAAGAAAGAAGACGTAAAGCCCAAAGTACAAATGGACACAGCAAATGCAGTTAAGGTAGACGGTGTTGCCGCGGTAGTTGGCGATTACATAATTTTAGATTCCGATATTCCTAAAAATAGAGCGCAATTAGAAGCTAGTGGCTATAATACCAAGGATATTAAAGATTGTGAGTTAATGGGAAAGCTTTTAGAAGACAAGTTATATGCCCACCATGCCATACAGGATAGTATTGAAGTCTCCGATGCCGAGGTAAGGCAACAGGTCGATTATCAATTAGAGCAGTTCTTGCAGCAAGTTAATGGTTCCATGGAACGCCTTTTAGAGTTCTATAATAAAGATGACGAAAAGAGCCTCAGGGATGAAATGTTGGAGATTAATAAGGCCAATATGTTGGCTAGAAGAATGCAAGCAAAAGTGGTTGAGGAAATTGAGGTGACTCCGGAAGAAGTAAGAACGTTTTTTAATAATATACCTAAAGAAGAACGTCCTTTTTTTGGAACTGCTTTAAAGGTAGCACGTATAGTTGCCAAGCCAAAAGTATCTGAAGAAGAAAAGCAAAAGGTAATCGATAGGTTAAAAGAGTTTAAAGCAGATGTAGAAGAAAATGGAGCTAGCTTTAGGTCTAAAGTTATTTTATATGGGGAAGACCCTGGATTGAAACAGTCGGGGTATAAATATATCTTAAACAGAAAGAAGCCAAGAATGGTTAAAGAGTTTAGGCAGGTAGCATTTTCATTGCAAGAAGGAGAAATATCGGAGCCTTTTGAAACCGATTTTGGATTTCATATTATTCATCTTCAAAAAATTAGGGGGCAGGAATACGATGTCAGTCACCTTTTATTGAGACCCAAGGTCTCTAATGAAGCTATTAGTGAAGCTAAGGAACGTCTAGAAAAGGTAAGGCAACGTATTGTTAGTGGTGATATTTCTTTTTCAGATGCTGCTAGGGAAGTAAGTGATGAAGAAGAAACTCGTGCCGAAGGCGGACAACTCATTAATCCAGAAACCCAAGACTATAATTTTGAGTTGACCAAAATGGATACTGAATTGTATACACAAATACAGAATTTGGAAGATGGGGAAGTTAGTTTGGTATTATCCGATCAAGAAAGAACAGGTGATATTAAGTTTGTGATCTTAACCGTTACGGATAGGGTTGATGAACATGAAGCCGATTATGCCCGTGATTTTTTAAAGATTAAGAAATTGGCACTTCAGGAAAAACAAATTAAGGCCATAGAAAAATGGCAGTCCGAGAAAATTATGGATACCTATATTAAAATAGGTGGAGCATATAGAGATTGTGAGTTTTCTAGTAACTGGTTAAAAAAATAATACATGTCTGATGTTGCTGCCATTGAACAGTTTGTAGAACGTTACAACCAATTAAAAGCTGAAATAGCTAAAGTTATTGTTGGTCAAGATGAGGTAATCAATCAAATATTAATCTCTATATTTTCTGGTGGACATTCCTTATTGATTGGCGTGCCTGGTTTGGCTAAAACCTTAATGGTCAATACGATTGCCCAGGCTTTAGGTTTGGATTTTAAGCGTATACAATTCACACCAGATTTAATGCCAAGTGATATTTTAGGTAGCGAAATATTAGATGAGGACAGACATTTTAAGTTTGTAAAGGGGCCTGTTTTTGCCAATATTATTCTGGCAGATGAGATTAACCGTACACCGCCAAAAACCCAAGCGGCTTTATTAGAGGCTATGCAGGAAAGGGCTGTAACTGTAGCTGGACATCATTATAAGTTAAGCTTACCTTATTTTGTTCTTGCTACCCAAAACCCTATAGAACAGGAAGGGACCTATCCCTTGCCCGAAGCACAGCTGGATCGATTTATGTTTGCTATTAATTTGGGTTATCCCTCTTTTGAAGAAGAGGTACAGGTAGTAAAAACAACAACAACCGATGTGGAACATAAGGTGGATGCCTTATTTACTGCTCAAGAAATAATAGATTTCCAACATTTAATACGCCGTATACCAGTAGCCGATAACGTTATTGAATATGCTGTATCTATGGTAGGTAAAACTAGACCTGAAGGAAATACGGTTAACGATTTGATAAAAACCTATATCGATTGGGGTGCAGGGCCAAGAGCCTCTCAAAACTTGATATTGGCCGCAAAAACCCATGCTGCCATTCATGGTAAATTCTCGCCAGATATGGAAAATGTACAGGCTGTAGCCCATAGTATTTTAAGGCACCGCATTATTAAAAATTACAAAGCTGAGGCTGAAGGTATAACAGAAAGCCAGATTATTGAAAGTCTATTTTAATAAAAAAATGCTACATTGATACTTGTTTTCAATGTATCAAATGAAGTCAGATAGAATATTTGGTCTGGATTGCTTAAGGGCTTTGGCAATAGGTCTGGTCATTTTATCCCATTGTACTTTTTTATTGTTCCCTAAAAATGTAACTATTGTTCTGAGTATTTTCAGATTGATGGGAGCTATAGGTGTTGATTTGTTTTTTGTGTTGAGCGGCTACTTAATTGGTGGCATATTGCTTAAAATGATGAACAGTGATGACTTAAATTGGTCAAAATTGTTACGATTTTGGAAACGACGTTGGTTTCGTACATTGCCCAATTACTTTCTTATTTTGTGTGTCAATATTGTATTAGCTTTCCTAATTGGATTGAAACTACCTAAAGAAACTTTTCTTTATGGTTTATTCCTTCAAAATTTTGCATGGGAACACCCTAATTTTTTTACTGAAGCTTGGAGCCTATCAATTGAGGAATTTGCATATTTGCTTTTGCCCTTGCTTCTTTTTTTGACATCAATTCTAAAGAAAAAAAATAGTGGAAAACTGTTTTTTTTAACTTCTTTGGCAACTATTGTGTTACTTACAATTCCTAAAATTTACTATTATTTTAATGCTGATGCAATTAGCTATTCAGACTGGAGCTTATCGTTTAGAAAAGTAGTTGTTTATCGAATGGATAGTATTTATTATGGGTTTTTAGCTGTATATACTATTACCTATTATAAAAATTTAGTGCAAAAACATAAAAATATTTTATTTCTATCAGGTGTATTTATGTTTCTTCTACTACACTCATTAATTTTTATATTCAAAATTTTACCTGAAACCCATTTATGGTTTTATTCCTTTTTGTATTTACAGGTAGTGTGCATTTCTTTATTGCTATTATTTCCATTGTTTTTGGATCTAAAAGGAAAAGGGAAATATAAAAAAGCAATTGAGTTTGTGAGTACAAGGTCTTATGCGATGTATTTGATTAACTATTCTTTTCTCTTGCTCAATTTACAGTTGTTTATTGATGTTGAAGCCCTAGAAATGTTAGTGAAAGTCTGTCTTGTTTTACTATTTTTAAGTACTACTATTTTTGTGTCAAATCTCATATATGTTTATTTTGAAAAGCCTATTTTAAGATTTAGAGACCAAAAAATTCCTAGATAAATTGAAAAACAATACACCGAGAATATATGGTTTAGATGTCATGCGGGCAATAGCCATTGCAATGGTAGTTTTGTCGCATACTGGCTATATTTTTCAAAATTATGATAATGTGTTGGTTACGAGTTTGCAAGGTATGGGCTTGCAAGGGGTAGAAGTGTTCTTTGTCCTTAGTGGATTTTTAATTGGTGGCATTCTTTTAAGGTTATTAAAAACAGCATCATTTTCTGGAAAAAGTATGCTTTATTTTTGGGTTAGGCGTTGGTTTAGGACTTTACCATTATATTTTTTAGTGCTATTAATAAACATCGTTATTGCTATTTTGGTAGAATATAAATTGCCGCATGACCTATGGAAATATATATTTTTTCTTCAAAATTTTAATGGGCGCCACATTCCATTTTTTCCTGAGTCATGGAGTTTGTCAATAGAGGAGTATGCCTATCTTTTGGCTCCTATATGTCTTTATGTTTTATGTAAGCTATTTAAGAAGGTTAAGAAAAAGGATACATTGTTTTTATGGGCTTCGGTTTTGTTGGTGCTTCTCTTTTTAGTTTCTAAACTATTATATCATGTTAAGGCCGTCGATACATATCAGTCTTTGGAATTATGGAATTCTAACTTAAAACCCATAGTAGTTTATAGGTTAGATAGCATTTTCTATGGTTTTATATTGGTATATTACTTTAACAAATACAAGAAGCGTATTGAAAAATTAAAAGATTTGCTTTTCTTTTTAGGTATATTTTTAATTGGGTTACTATTTATAATAATGCCTATGATGGGTATAAGTATAGAAAAAATACCATTCTACTGGAATGTGATGTTGTTGCCTTTAAATTCAATAGCAATCTGTTTTTTATTGCCCAAGTTTTACTTTTTAAATGTACCACTACCATGGCTTTCTGAAATTATTAAAAACATAAGTATATACTCATATGCCATGTATCTGTTGCATTATACATTTGTACTGTATTTGATGCAATTGTTTGTTGGTTTTAGCAACTTAAGTATGCTTGAATGTATAGTTTGTACACTCATTTATCTAATAATTACTTATTTGTTTTCCAAGGCGGTGTATAATTATTTCGAAAAGCCCATGACCAATTTAAGGGATGATTTAAGAATCAAAAATATTTTTAACGCATAAACTGTTAAAAAGCTATTTTGTGTCCTAAAAATTGAGAATATTTTAATCTATATTTATTCATAATAATGCTATAATAAATTTGTATGGTTTGCTAGTATTCTTAAGCCTTTATTTTTAAAACTTTGCATTAATTTTGTACTTTGCGACACTTAAAAAAATCTAATAAATAAATTAAGGATATGGCATTTGACATTGATATGATTAAGGGTGTTTACGACCGAATGGCCGAACGTATAGATAAAGCCCGAGAAGTGGTTGGTAAACCACTAACACTTTCAGAAAAGATTTTATATAATCATTTGTGGGAAGGAGTTCCTACAAAGGCTTTTGTAAGAGGAAATGATTATGTTGACTTTGCGCCCGATAGAATTGCTTGTCAAGATGCTACAGCCCAAATGGCCTTACTTCAGTTTATGCAAGCAGGAAAAAGTAAGGTTGCGGTGCCTACTACAGTACATTGCGATCACTTAATACAAGCGAAAGAAGGGGCTACTGTAGATTTAAAACATGCTAATAATGTAAGCAGTGAAGTTTTTAACTTTTTAGAGTCTGTTTCTAACAAATATGGTATTGGATTTTGGAAACCAGGTGCTGGAATTATTCATCAGGTTGTTTTAGAGAACTATGCATTTCCAGGAGGTATGATGATAGGGACCGATTCGCATACGGTTAATGCCGGTGGATTGGGTATGGTAGCCATTGGTGTAGGTGGAGCCGATGCTGTCGATGTTATGGCCGGTATGGCATGGGAGCTTAAGTTTCCAAAGCTTATAGGAGTTAAATTAACAGGTAAGCTTTCTGGTTGGACCGCACCTAAGGATGTTATTCTTAAAGTCGCTGAAATACTTACTGTAAAAGGAGGAACGGGAGCTATTGTGGAATATTTCGGTCCAGGTGCTACTGCAATGTCATGTACGGGTAAAGGAACCATTTGTAATATGGGAGCAGAAATTGGGGCAACAACTTCTACCTTTGGTTACGACGAATCCATGGAGCGTTATTTGAGGGCAACCGATAGAGCTGATGTTGCTGATGCTGCCAATAAGGTGAAAAATTATTTAACTGCAGACACTGAGGTTTATGCCAATCCAGAACAGTTTTTTGATCAAGTTATTGAAATCAATTTATCAGAATTAAATCCGTTATTAAATGGACCGTTCACACCAGACTTATCTACTCCTGTAGGTAAAGCTATGACCGAAAAGGCTAAAGCCAATGATTGGCCGATTAAAGTAGAATGGGGGCTAATAGGGTCTTGTACCAACTCATCTTACGAAGATTTGTCCAGAGCATCATCTATTGCACAGCAAGCACTCGATAAAGGTTTGAAAACTAAAGCCGAATTTGGAATTAACCCAGGTTCAGAACAAGTACGATATACAGCAGAACGGGATGGTATTCTTGAGGTATTTGAAAAATTGGATGCTAAAATATTTACTAATGCTTGTGGACCATGTATTGGGCAATGGGCTAGATACAACGATCCAAAAAATGCACCAAAAAATAGCATCGTACATTCATTTAACAGGAACTTTGCCAAGCGCGCAGACGGTAACCCTAATACCCATGCTTTTGTGGCATCACCAGAATTAACGGCAGCTATTGCTATTGCAGGTCGATTGGATTTTAATCCGTTAACTGATAAGCTGATTAATGAAAATGGTGAAGAAGTTATGTTGGATGAGCCAACAGGATGGGAATTACCTCCAAAAGGTTTTGCTGTTGAGGATAGTGGGTATTTAGCTCCTGTTGAAGATGGAAGTGAGGTTCAGGTTATCGTTGATGAGAATTCTGAACGTTTGCAGCTGCTAACGCCTTTTGAACCAATTGGTGATACCATTGTTGGAGCAAAATTATTGATTAAGGCAAAGGGTAAGTGTACCACAGACCATATTAGTATGGCTGGTCCTTGGTTACGTTTTAGAGGGCATTTGGATAATATTGCCAACAACACCTTTATAGGTGCTGTAAATGCCTTTAATGATAAAACCAATTTTGTTAAAAATCAACTAACAGGAGAATATGGAGGTGTGCCAGATGCTCAACGTGAGTATAAAAAAGCGAATATTAAAACCATTGTAGTTGGAGATCATAACTACGGCGAAGGATCTTCGCGTGAGCATGCGGCTATGCAGCCAAGACATTTGGGTGTTGCTGCGGTAATTGTGAAATCATTTGCACGTATACATGAAACCAATTTGAAAAAACAAGGGATGTTAGGTTTAACATTTGCCAATGAAAGTGATTATGACTTAATTCAAGAGGATGATACCTTCAACTTTTTGAACCTGAATGAGTTTGCTCCTAATAAACCGTTGACCATTGAAGTGGTACATGCCGATGGAAGTAAAGCTATTGTAGAAGCAAACCACACCTATAACAATGCACAAATAGAATGGTTTAAGGCAGGGTCAGCTTTAAACTTAATTAAAGAGCAAAACGCTTAATAAAATTAGCTATTTAGAGTATATTTAGACCTGTTAGGTGTTTGACGCTTAGCAGGTCTTTTCTTTTTAAAAAATTTTTATGAATACCAGAGATCAACAACTTAAATCATTTGACAGGTTATTAACCATAATGGACGAGTTACGTGAACAATGCCCGTGGGATAAAAAGCAGACCATGGAAACCTTAAGGCATTTAACTATTGAGGAAACCTATGAACTGGGTGATGCTATATTGGATAATGATTTAGATGAAATAAAAAAAGAGTTGGGTGACCTGTTATTACATATTGTCTTTTATGCCAAAATAGGAAGCGAAACCCAGGATTTTGATATCGCCGATGTCTGTAATGGGATTTGCGATAAGTTAATCGATAGACACCCCCATATTTATGGTGATATAGAAGTGAAAGATGAAGAGGATGTAAAGCGTAATTGGGAAAAGCTCAAACTAAAAGAAGGTAAAACCAGTGTATTGGAAGGTGTTCCTAAAAGTTTACCAGCATTGGTAAAAGCTAATAGAATTCAGGATAAAGTAGCAGGCGTTGGTTTCGATTGGGAAGCCCCTAACCAAGTTTGGGAAAAGGTAGAAGAAGAGCTTAACGAATTTAAGGCCGAGGTTAAATCTGGTAACAAGGATGCAATTGAAAATGAATTTGGGGATGTCTTGTTCTCTATGGTTAATTATGCTCGATTTTTAAATATTAATCCAGAAAACGCATTGGAACGTACAAATAAAAAGTTTTCTAAACGTTTTCAATATCTGGAAAGTAAGGCGAAGAGTTTAAAAAAGCCTTTAAAAGAGATGACCTTGGCAGAAATGGATGTGTTTTGGGAAGAAGCTAAACAATTATAACTTTTTAAAATATTTAGTTATTAAATGAAAGGGTTGGTGTTTTTTAATTTTTTTTTCAATTATTTAATTTTTTAATAAATAAAATAAAATAGCTCTTTCCAAAATGTATTGAACGTATGTAAACGATTATCTTTGCGGGCGATTTTAAAACACATCTTTTAAAATGCCTAATACAACCATAAAACATTCTGACTTTGTATTGATAGGTGGGGGCATCATGAGTGCCACACTAGCTATTTTACTTTTTGAAAAGTTTCCCAAAAAAACAATTACCATTATTGAAAAATTGCCTAAGATGGCCGAGGAAAGCTCCGAAGCTTGGAACAATGCAGGAACTGGACATGCAGGCAATTGTGAACTAAACTATACTCCAGAAAGAAAAGGTGAAATTGATGTTAAGAAGGCTATTGAAATTTCGGAACAGTTTAACGAAACCCTAAATTTCTGGAAATACTGCACAGGTAAAGGCTATATTAAAAATTTAGCTAAATGCATCAAAGAAGTACCTCATGTGAGTTTTGTACAAGGTAAAAAGAACATGGCCTTTTTAGAAAAGCGTTGGCGTATCTTAAAAGAATATCCTCATTTTAAGGACATGGCATTTTCTGCTAGTAAAGATGAGATCAAAGAGTGGTTACCGTTAATGATGGAAGGGAGAGCGGATAAGGAAGACATTGCTGCTACTTACTTCAACAAAGGCTATGATGTTAATTTCGGCGAAATCGCTGACCAGATCTTCCGTTTTTTAGGAAATCAAAATAATGTGCAATTACTGAATAATGGAAATGTTTATAATCTTCAACAAACAAATAATAAGCGTTGGCTAACGACGGTAAAAGGACAATATATTGGAAAACACTGGAAAATTGTTTCCAATTATGTGTTTATTGGTGCTGGTGGAGGTACATTGCCATTACTGGATAAAGCTAATATTAAAGAGTCCAAGGGCTATGGAGGGTTTCCCATAAGTGGCCTGTGGTTACGTTGTACCAATCCAGATATTATTGAAAGGCATTATGCTAAGGCTTATGGCAAGGCAAAACGTGGTGCGCCTCCCATGTCTGTACCACATATGGATACTAGAGTTATTAATGGGCGTAAAGAATTGTTGTTTGGACCGTTTGCAGGATTTACGACCAAGTTTTTAAAACATGGTTCAATGTTTGATCTACCCAGATCGGTTGAATTTGATAATATTATGAGTCTTTTGGGAGCCGGTTATCAAAATTTACCATTAATAAAATACTTAATTAAGCAGGTACGGTTAACCTTTAAGGATAGAATGGATATGCTTAGGGAGTTTTATCCTAATGCTGATAATGATGATTGGAAAATGGTAGTTGCTGGGCAGCGCGTCCAGATTATCAAGCGGAACAAAAAAGGTTATGGTAGGCTGGAATTTGGCACCGAAATTATCGTTTCCCAAGATAAAACTATAGCAGCTTTATTAGGGGCATCGCCTGGAGCTTCAACTTCTTATGCGGTAATGAAGGCTGTATTGGAAAAGAGCTTTAATTAAAAACACCTCTATTTTTTAAAAAAAAATAGAGGTGTTTTGTCATTTTTATAAGCTTCATCATTCAGGTTTTTAATAAAGCTCCTTAATTTTTTTGAGTTTTTTCTTCCATAGTTTTAGAGCATCCTTGTAGTTTTTAATATTACTGTGAACCTCTTTTACCAGCGGGTTGTCATCATCAACATTTGTAAAAAACAGTAAGTTGTTTTCCAACTGATTGATTTGTCCTTTAATTTCATCTATTTTTTTACTTATAAAGGCACGTTCGTTATCTAAATGTTTCGAGTCTTCTTCATTATTTAATTGTTCCAGCTTGTTTTCAAACTTAATCATTTCTATTTCGTTCTGGTCCATTTTTAAACTCAAAAATAACCCGTCCAATACCTTATGGAATTTACCTTCAATATAACGTTTGTCGTAAGGAACTCTGCCTATTTCCTTCCAATTAGAGATTTGCTTGTTAATAGTCTCTAAATCCTTGGTTTTATCTCCTATTAGTTCTATTTTTCTAATAGAGTCGAGCATCTCTTGTTTTTTGTTGAAAGCCTCAATCTCCTGCTTGCTAGAAGCATTTCTATTGGCATGTATTCTGTCAAAATAATGGTTACAGGCAGCTTTAAAGCGTTTCCATATTTTGTCACTGTCCTTACGTGGAACATGACCAATTTTCTTCCAATCACTCTGAATCTTTTTCATTAAAGGTGTAACCAATTCGAAATCTTCACTGTCTTTGTTATCCTCTGCTATTTTAATTAGATCTAATTTTTTATGAAGATTGTTGTATTGTTCTTTTTTTAAATCTTTATAGAATGCATTTTTTTTCCTGTTAAATTCTCTTACAGCTTCTTTAAATTTAGACCAAGTAGCCTCATTAACTTTTAAAGGTACTTTACCTGCGTTAAAGAATGCGTCTCGCAAGGTTTCAATTTCCTTAATTTTTTTCTGCCAACCATTATGGGAATTTATGTTTTCTTGTGCAATGGCATAAATATTAGTTATAATCTGCTCCTTTACTTCAAGGTTTTTTTCATAGATCTTATCTATCTCTTTAAAATAGAGTTGTCTTTTATCGTTAATTTGTTTTGTAGCAGTTTTAAATCGTTCCCAAATGGTTTCACGATGTTCTTTAGCTACAGGGCCCAATTCTTCCTTCCACATTTTATGAAGCTCTTGAAGTTCCCTAAAAGCATGCAAAACATCATTTTCTTTAGCCAATTCTTCGGCACGCTCAATAATAATTAGTTTTTTTTCAAGATTGTGCTTAAAGTCTAAATCGCGCAGGTCTCTATTTAGGTGTAAAAAATCGTAGAACATTTCTACATGGTGGTGGTAGCTGTTCCATGCATTATTATATTTGTCTCTTGGTATAGGACCGGTATTGCGCCACCGTTCTTGCAGTTCTTTAAAATGTTTATATGTGGTATTAATGTTTTCCTCTATATTTATTAAGCCCTTAAGTTCTTCTATAATCTCAAGCTTTTCGGCTAGGTTGTCTTTTAAGGATTTTTCTAAATTTTTATAGTGTTCGTTTAGTTTATGCCGGTATTCTCTATAAGCCTGTTTGTATCTCTTTTGTACAGGTGAACTGTAATAGAAATCTATTTCGTGGCCACCGTCATTAATGAATTCTGCCTTTTTTTCATCCATTAGGTCTTGAAACTTCGATTTGAATTCATTGTTTATATTTTGAACATGTGAGCGTATAGCCTGAACTTTTTCATTTCTTAAAAGGCGTTCAAGTTCAATAGCCAATGCCTCCAGAGACATTTTATCGTATTCCTTATGTTCGATTGTATGCCGATCCTTATTACCTTCGTCTTCTGCATCTTCAGCGTTGGAAGCTTCTATTTCATCTAAAACTTCATCGTCGTTACTTTGGGTATCACTATCACGAATTTCTGTTTTGGCTTTCTCTGGTTTTGAAGAAACTTCAATTTCTTCTAGATCATTTTCTGGCTCTATTTGAGTTTTGGCTTCCTCTTTTTGTGAAGTTTCGATATTTTCAACACCAGCATCTGTAATCTCCTGACTACCAGTTTTAGTGTTGTTTTCTTTTTTTATTTCTTGTTCTCCTTCTGCTTTTTGCAGGTTATCAGTCTCAGACATTTTAAAAATGTTTAGGGTCGTTAAATAATTATTTTGAATTGTTCTTTAAAACTATTTTTTATTAAAAATAGTTTTTCATTGTAAAAATTTTATAAAAAGAACAGGTATAAATATACTAACAACCTAAGGATTTACAAAGCAAAGCCTACCTTAAGTCAATAAAAAGCAAGTTTTTAATCTAAATTCCAGATTGACCAGGATTTTTTTGCTTGTAACTCCAGCATCTTTTGTCCGTTACAAATAGTAGCTCCATGAGCTTTTCCATGTTTTAAAAAAGTAGTTTCTTCTGGATTATAGATTAAGTCGTATAGAATATGTTTATCTGTAATAGCTTCGTAAGGAATATTTGGATAATCGTCTACATTAGGAAATGTTCCTAATGGTGTACAGTTAATAATAATTAAATGTTGTTTAATTATAGCTTCAGTTAAGTCGCTATAGGTATAGTTTACTTGTTTTGATGCGTTTCTGGAAACATAATAATAGGATATCCCCAGTTTTTTTAAACTATAGGCAATGGCTTTACTTGCACCTCCGGTACCTAAAATCAATGCCGATTTATGATTGGAACTTAATAAAGGAACTAGGGACTTTTCAAAACCATAACAATCTGTGTTATAACCAATCAGTTTGTTGTTTTTTGTAATTTTAATGGTGTTTACGGCACCTATTTCATCTGCTACTTCATCCATTTCGTCCAAAAAAGGAATTACTTCCTGTTTGTAGGGTATCGTAACATTTAATCCTCTTAAATTGGGATTGTTTTTTATTATGCTAGGAAATAACTCAATGCGACCTATATCAAAATTTTCATAAGTACAATCTGTAATACCTTCCCTTTCAAATTTATTCTTAAAGTATGCTCTTGAAAACGAATAAGCTATATGTCGCCCTAAAAGTCCCAGTTTATGCATTTTGCTTTCTTGTTTTTGCGCCATAAGCCTCTAAAGCTAGAACGATTAAAATCCCCAATAATATAAAAAATATGGCGTATAATGTTTCTTTATTTGGATCCGGGATGTATCGTTGGTAATTCTCAATAATTCTTTCTCCTGTCGAATCGTGCAGAAGTTGTCCGCTTTTATCATATTTATATATGGTTTCTTTCCATGGCCATACTACACCTAACGAACCTATAATGAACCCTATAATTGTAGAAAGCGTAATTTTTTTATAATGTTTTAAAATATAACTTAAAACATGGGAAAATGTTACTAATCCAGTTATTGAACCTAATGTAAATACGCTCAAAACTTTTAACATTTTTATACGTTGAGAGTTTTCTATAAACGTAAAATCACCTCCTAGTATTTCGAAAAAAGTATCGTATAGGGCGTTTACCGAATCGACTAACAGCAAGACGTAATTACCCAATAAAATAAGAATAAATGATCCAGAGAAGCCAGGAAGAGTCATGCCCGAAACACTAATAATACCACAAAAAAATACAAACCACAAATTGTCATTTTCCATTGCTGGATTTAGAAAACTAATGCCCACCCCAAGAGTTATACCAATGGCTAGAAAAGTGTAGGTTTTATAATTCCAATCCCTAAAGTCTTTATTTATATAGTAAATGGAGCCCATGATCATTCCAAAAAACACGCTCCAAACATATAATTCGTAATGAAAAATGAGATAATCCAATAGCTTTGATACACTAAAGTAGCTCACGATCATACCAAAGAAAAGCAAGCCTAAAAAACGACCGTTTATATAATAATAGCAGCTTTTAAACCTTCCATTTATAAGTAATAAAAAAGCCTTACGGTTAATTTTTTGAAGTGAGTAAATGAACTCTTCATAAAATCCAGCAACAAAAGCTACAACACCTCCAGAAATTCCAGGGACTTTATTGGCAGCTCCCATACCTAATCCCTTTAGGACAAGAAAAATTTTATCGGTAAGTGTTCTGGTGCTTTCCATTTATACTTTTTTGCTTCCTAACCTTTCCAATATAAAAATAGTCAAAAAACCAATAATCATTAAAAGCAAGGCAAATAGGATTTGATTATCACCATTAAGGGAAAATGGAGAGATGCTCTTCTGTAATAAAGGAGTCTTAATGCCTTTGGCATTGGTATACCATGTTAAGGTTTGCTTCCATGGCCATACTTTATTTAAAGAGCCAAAAATAAACCCGGTCAATAAGGCTAATGTAATATTGTGATAGTGTTTAAAAAGCCATTTTAGAACATGACTAAAACTTAAAAGACCTATGGTAGCTCCTGCTACAAAAACTAATATTTTTTTTATATCGAAATCGTGCAGTGCATCACTTAATGTTTTGTATGCTCCTAAAATAATAAGGATAAAAGAACCCGAAATGCCTGGTAAGATCATGGCGCATATAGCTATAGCACCAGCCAAAAATAAAAACCATGAGTGTTCATTTGTAGTTAAGGACGATAGTTGACTTACATAAAAGGCAATTACAATTCCTGTTATTAATGCAACTAAAATGGGAAAGTTCCATTGTTGGATTTGTTTGCCTACAAAGTAAATACTAGCTACAATAAGTCCAAAAAAGAAGGACCAAATTAAAATAGGATGGTTTTCCAATAAATATTTCGCCAATCTCATAAAACTCACAAAACTTATGACAATACCCAGTAATAATGCTACTAAAAAATTGCCGTTTAATGTTTTCCAAAATGGGACAAACCCCTTTTTAAAAAGCGTTTTGAAAAGGGACAGATTTACATTGCTAATAGAGGTAATTAGTTCTTCGTAAATACCTGAAATAAAAGCAATGGTGCCCCCTGAGACCCCTGGTACGGCATCGGCAGCACCCATGGCAATACCTTTAAGGGAAATGACTATATAATCGAATAACCGTCTTTGCATACTTTCGTTTTAGCAAAAAAACCAAAGATATGTATTTTAATGTAACGATAGTTTACAGATTTGTTTTTAGCAGATTTTTAACTTGGGTTTTATCCGTTACTTCCGGAAAAAGTTCTTCTATTATAAAAGCATATTCTTTGTTGTAACGAAGTCCATTTTTAAGATGGAAAGAGCCTTTGTCGTTTTCATTTAAAGCAAAATATAAGCCCGCCAAGCGATATTCCAATTCGGGGTTTTCTGGATAAAATTCAACAGCTTGTTCAAAGTTATATACCGAGGCTTCCAGTTCACCTAATTTTATGAGTAAATCGCCTCTAGAAAGCCAAGTATTTAATTCATAATTACCAAGTTCTAAAGTTTTTTTATAGCCACGTTCCGCTTCTTCAAAAAAGTTTAAACGGTGGTTTATTTGTGCATATAACTTCCAATAGGTTACGTTTTCAGCATCGATATTTATAGCTTTATTGATATAATATAGTGCTTTTTGGTAATTTTTATTCTTGTTATAAAACTTTGTTATGGCTATCCAGCCTTTATCCAATAAAGGATCCTCATGCACCGTTTTGTAGTAGTACTGCACGGCAAGGTCATTATTACCTAATTTTTCGTAACAGTTGCCAATACGCAATAAGGCGAAGGATGTTGGGTCATCGAGCTTAAGGGTAATATTATAATTTTCAATAGCTTCTTCGTAACGTTTCAGTTTTTCCAATACTTTCCCGCGCTCCAAATAAGCTCCAACAAAGGTATCATCGGAAATAATGGCAAAATCAAAAGCCGTTAAGGCCTTTCGATATTTTTTTAGTACTAAATATTGTTTGCCCAATTGGTGCCAAGCGACCTCACAATATGGATTTTTATCCAGAAACATGTTTAGGTATTCTATGGCATCTTGATTTTGGTTCAGGTAATCAAAACAGTAAATAATATTATACAATGCAGAATAATCCTCTAGATCTTCTTCAAGGCACTTCATAAAGTAAGTTTTGGCACTTTCAAACTCATCTAAAAACAAGTATTCCATACCTATTAAGGAATAGATGTCTATGGCATCATCGGTAAGCTCCAACGCTTTTTTAAGTACGCTTATAGCTTTTTGGTGATCGTCCTTTTTTGATAAAATATTGGCTTTTTGGATGTATATTTCTTCGTTGGTTGGGTCTAAAATGTATAGGGAGTTCAAGAGTTCATCTGCTTCAACCAATTTATCTTCAAAAACATAAATTTCAACCTTAAACAGTTTTAAGTTTATTGAGCTTGGATGTTGATTTAAACCTAATTTAATAGCTTTTTTAGCGAGAGCTATTTTACCATGATTAAGGTAGTGGTGGATGATGTTTTCAAACTCTTCCGAATCGAAAAACAATACATGGTTTGTTTTTAGCATCGATTCGAATTTTGATAAAGGTAAGTTGTTGTTGTCGTCTTGACTAAACTCCATAGGCACGATAGTATAGTTCTATGCTGAATAAATTTAAGGTTCTATTCTTTTTTTTGTACTGAATTGGGCAAATGTTTTTAACAAAGTAATGAACAGTTGTTTTTTTTTGACTGGCAATAATGTCTTTTTTTGTTTGATTGTCAATAGTTTGAAGCTTACTTAATACGGCTTAAAATATCAATAATGATGCCACATCCCTTTGTAATTTCTTCATTTGAGATAGTTAAAGGTGGGGTAATACGAACGGCCTTAGGTTCAAAAAGTAGCCAAAAAAGGATGAGTCCGTGTTTTTGTGCTTCAATAATAAGTCGATCGGCAATTTCTTTTGAGGGTAAGACTAAAGCCAACATTAAACCAGTACCTCTTATTTCTTTTATTAATTCATGTTTTAAGAGTTTTCTAATGAGCACTTCCTTTTCAAGAGCTAGCGGCATTAAGTCACTATTAATGATTTCTTGTAATGTAGCCAATGCTGAAGCGGCTATTACCGGATGTCCTCCAAAAGTGGTAATGTGTCCTAGTTTGGGTTGATCTTGTAATAAATCCATGAGGTTTTTCGATGCGGTAAAAGCTCCAATAGGCATACCTCCTCCCAGACCTTTACCAGTAACCAGAATATCTGGAATACAATTGTAATGCTCAAATCCAAATAATTTTCCGGTTCGTCCAACACCAGGTTGAATTTCATCCAAAATAAGCAATGTGCCCGTTTGATCACACTTTTTTCTAACAGCCTCTAAGTAACCATTTTTGGGTTCAATAAAGCCAGCACCACCTTGTATGGTTTCCAAAATAACACAAGCAGTATTTTGTGTGATGTATTCTAAATCAGTTTTATTATTGAATTCAATGAACCTTATATTTGGAATAAGTGGACGAAATGCTTGTTTGCGTTCTTCATAGCCCATAACACTCATAGACCCCATAGTATTACCATGGTAAGCATTTTTAGCAGCGATAACTTCGCTTCTGCCGGTTGCACGTTTGGCTAATTTTATTGCACCTTCAATAGCTTCGGTTCCCGAATTAGTTAAATAAGTTTTTTCTAAATTACTTGGTAGATGTTTGGCCAATAGTTTAGTAAGTTCTACTGCTGGTTTTTGGATATACTCGCCATAAACCATAACATGCATATAACATTCTAGCTGGGTCCTAATAGCTTGAATAATCTTTGGGTGCCTGTGTCCTAACGGGCATGCCGAAACCCCTGCAACAAAATCTAAATGGGCTTTATTGTTACTGTCATAGATATAAGATCCGGATGCATGCGAAATTTCCATGCCTATAGGATGTGGTGTTGTCTGGGCTTGGTATTTAAAAAAATCCGTCTTCATTGCCTGCTTATTTAGGAACATTCTTGTAATCTACAGGTCTGGTTTTGTTCTTTACACGTTTAGGTAAGTTTCTAGAAGCCATGCCTTCTTCTGAATTTGGGTTAGATTCTTTGTCGGCGGTTTCAATGCGCTCCAGCATTTCTTTATCAAAAAAGTCTTCCTGAGGGATATAATCTTCCAATCCTTTTATTTTAGGCAATACCAAAGGAGGATCGTCTTTAAACAAATCTTCCACACTTAGAAGACGCTCTTCTTCACGCCAATCGAATCCTTTTAATAACTTTTCCTTGTCGGGGAATTCAGATTCAGGATAAATTTTACCATCTACCTGATTTAACTTTCTAACTTCATCAATTTCTCTATTGGTAATAAAAATTTCAATGCTCCCCGATTTGGACTTATCAATACCCACAAGTTCGTTATTTTCATTGCGCATGTAGTATATGGATTGTGCATTCTTTAAAATGTCAACATGGTATAATTCATTTTCATCGTTAAACAGTCCAATTAATTTTTTACCGTTAATTTGATTGTATCCAGCATCTAATGTGTCTTTGCTAATTACAAAAGCATTGTCGAATACTATAAGGGAATCTATCTTTTCGGTTTCGGGATTTGACTTTAAATGAATGGTGTCTCCCGTTATTTGATTTTTAATGTTCCAAAGAATAGGTTTCTGCTTAATGGCAAAGGGATCGGTGTTTGAAAGTTTTGATATATTAATCATTTGGGTTAATCCTGTGACATGGTTAACATGAATGGAATCGGATTTACCACTCATGTTCGACTTGTACAACTTTACATTTCTAAAGGCCCTTGTAATGCGTTTTTCCGGCTTTCCGGTAACCATTAGGGTGTCCGCATGAATATATATGGAATCTTTTTCCTGAAGTGTTGAAACTAAGGCGCGTTTGGTAATAAATACAGAGTCTTTTGCTTTAAAAACTTCGGCATAATGGCCTGTTACGATACTTTTATTAATAGTGTCTGTGACCATTATATGGTTTGTAGCCGAAGCAAAATTGGTATTGTTGTCAAAAAATAGACTATCCCCTTCAACAATGCGGTTATCGTAATAAATTTTTGCATTTTTAACAGCGTAGCCTGTTTTTAATTCGGTATCGTAAAAGCCTTTTTCACAATAGGTTTCGCTTTCGGGAGTGGTTATGGTTGAAGGGCCGTAGAGGTAGGCCTCTTTGGTGTCTTCGTAGTAATCGAAAAAATTGGTCTTAATGGTCGATTCTTTATTGACCATAACCACACTGTCAATGAACTTGTACTTTTTTAGGTTCATATAATACCGGCCTACTTTGCTGGTAATGGTTCCAGAGGTATCTTTAACAACGCTACCACCACTCCTGTAATAAGCCTGTTGCTTTATTCTGTCATAATAAAGCGTGTCTGTTTTAAGTTCAGAATCAGGAGTCTTTAAAATGACATCACCGCTAGCAAAGGCCAATTGAGACTTACCGCTATACTCCACATACTTTGCATTCATGGTAATGGAATCACTTTCAATCATTTTCACATTGCCGTAGGCTTCAATAAAATTGTCATTTTTATACTGTATGGCTTTATCGCACCACATGGCTATACTTTCATGTGTTATGTGCACTTGACCTTCATCATTACGCAAAATAACTTGGGCGCCAGGGTACTTGTCTTCGTTTTTAATTATGGCACCTGCTTGTTGGATTTCAATTCTCTTTTTTTGTTGGGCTTCAGTGGAAAGAATAGAAAAGAAGCTAAATAAACAGTATATGGTAAGTTTGATTGATGTGTTCAAATTATGATAGTTTATGGCAAAAATAATGATAAAATTAATGTTTCAGAATAATGGAACAAAAAACGCTCCAAAATAAGTTTTTGAAGCGTTAAACAATTTAATTGTATAATAATTAATTCCTAAAAATGGTCTGCTTTCTATCTGGCCCTACCGAAACGATGGTGATTGGTATTTCGAGTTCTTTTTCTAAAAACGCAATATAATCATTAAGTTCCTGTGGCAATTGCGAGACATTGGAAAGTGTTGTTAAATCTTCTTTCCACCCCTTAAACTCGGTGTAAATTGGTTGAACGTTTTCGGGTTCAATATTATAAGGCAAGTGTTCAATAACATCACCTTTATAATTATAAGCTGTACAAACCTTTAGTGTTTCGAAACCAGATAGTACATCGCCTTTCATCATCATGAGTTGGGTAACGCCATTGACTTGGCAGGCATATTTTAAGGCCACAAGGTCTAACCAGCCACAACGTCTTGGACGCCCTGTGGTAGCACCAAATTCATGTCCAACACGGGCCATGGTAGCACCGTTTTCATCAAACAGTTCAGTAGGGAAGGGGCCAGAACCTACTCGAGTGGTGTAGGCCTTAAAGATACCAAATACATCACCTATTTTATTGGGTGATACGCCTAATCCGGTA
This sequence comes from Aestuariivivens sp. NBU2969, assembly GCF_019931125.1. Taxonomy (NCBI): domain Bacteria; kingdom Pseudomonadati; phylum Bacteroidota; class Flavobacteriia; order Flavobacteriales; family Flavobacteriaceae; genus Aestuariivivens; species Aestuariivivens sp. NBU2969. The sequence continues at coordinate 94,491 of NZ_JAIOUU010000003.1, read as the reverse complement.
CATGCTCCTGCTGCTGTTGTGTTACTGGAGGTTACAAATGGATAGGTTCCAAAATCGATATCTAAAAGAGAGCCTTGAGCGCCTTCGGCAAGAATGGTCTTTCCAGATTTTTGGGCCTGGTAAATATATTCTTCAGAGTCTATAAATGTTAATGATTTTAAAACTTCTACTGCCTTAAAGAATTCGATTTCCAACTCTTCTAAGTTATATTGGATGTCAACATTATAAAAGGCAATCATCGATTCGTGCTTATCTGCTAAAGCCCTGTAACGTTTTTTCCAATCACTGAGTTCCAAATCACCTACACGAATACCATTTCTACCCGTTTTATCCATGTAAGTTGGGCCAATTCCCTTTAGGGTTGAACCTATTTTAGCTTTTCCCTTAGAAGCTTCGCTGGCTGCATCCAATAACCTATGTGTTGGTAAAATAATATGAGCTTTACGTGAAATAAGAAGTGATTTTCTATAATCGACATCCTGTGCTTCCAATTTATCCAATTCACCCTCAAAAATAACAGGGTCTATAACTACACCATTTCCAACTAAATTAATAGCATTGTCATGAAAAATACCTGAGGGAATGGTATGCAATACATGTTTTTTACCATTAAAGACTAAAGTATGCCCTGCATTTGGACCACCTTGAAATCGTGCAATAATATTGTATTTGGAAGTGAGTACATCAACAATTTTTCCTTTGCCCTCATCTCCCCATTGTAATCCTAGTAGTAAATCTACTGCCATTATAAAATTAAATTAATTGGTTGATTTTTTGTTTCCGTAAAAGTAAAGTGAGTGTGAATGAATTTCGATATCAAAGACTTCTTCTATTGTTTTTTTAATGGACTGAATTCTAGGGTCGCAGAATTCAATTACCTCTCCTGTATCGGTTAAAATAACGTGATCGTGTTGTTTGTCGAAATATGATTTTTCGTAGTGCGCTTGATTTTGGCCAAACTGATGTTTTCTAACCAAACCACACTCTAAAAGTAATTCAATGGTATTGTAAAGTGTAGCTCTTGAAACACGATATTTTTTATTCTTCATACTTAGGTACAAAGATTCTATATCGAAGTGTTCATTATTATTATATATTTCCTGAAGTATAGCGTAACGCTCCGGTGTTTTTCGGTGACCGTTAGCTTCTAAAAAGCCGGTAAAGACATTTTTGACAATATCTTGATTTTTAGACTCGGAATTAGTACTCATAATTTTCGTGTCAAATTTACACTTTTTTATACTCTTTTAACCTTATCGATACCATTAATTTTTTTTAGTTTTTCTAACAATGTTTTTAACATACTATTGTTTTTTATAATGGCATTAATTCGACCTGAAAATATGCCGTCGTCACTTTCAAAATTAAGACTCTTCATATTAACATGCATATTTGAGGAAATTACCTGGGTAATTTCATTAACAAGGCCTAAATGGTCAATCCCGGACACTTCTATTTTTACCAGGAATTCCTGTTGTGAGGAGTCTATCCATTTAGCTTGAATGATGCGATATGCATAATTGGACTGTAAACTAAGGGCATTAGGACAATTTTTTTTATGGACTTTTATGCCTTCGGAAACGGTAAGAAAACCAAAAACTTCATCACCAGGTATTGGATTACAGCAATTAGCTAATTTATAATCTAACTTTTCTTCTTCTTTGCCAAATACTAGTAGGTCATATTTTGCAGTAATTTCATCTCTTTCAATCTCCTCTTTGCTTATGGCAGGTTTTCGGGAAATTTTATTTTTAATATAGCTTACAAAGGCATTGCTTCGGGATGCTGCATACTCTTTTAACATCGAGTTGTCTATAGAACCTATGCCTACACGATAAAAAAGATCGAGACTGGTTTTAAGTTTAAAATGACGTACTAAATCATTAACGGCTTGTTCATTTAAATTAATTTTAAGTTGTCTTAGTTTTCGTCTTAAAATCTCCTTCCCTTCCTCCCCAATTATTTTTTTGTCTTCTTTTAAAGCCGATTTAATTTTACTACGTGCTCTAGCCGTAGTGGCATAATCTAACCAGTTGGTAGTAGGTTTGGCTATTTCAGAGGTTAATATATCTACTTGATCACCGCTATGTAATATATGGCTTAAAGGTACTAGTCTGCCATTAACTTTGGCACCTCGTGTTTTCATACCCACTTCAGTATGAATGCTAAAAGCAAAGTCTAAAGCAGAAGCCCCTTTTGGTAATGACTTTAATTCTCCTTTTGGGGTAAACACAAATATTTCCTGAGCATATAAATTAAGTTTGAATTGCTCTACAAAATCAACAGCATTTAAATGAGGATTTTCAAGTGCTTCCTGCAATCGGTTAATCCAACTTTCAAGGCTGTCTTCTTTTTCCCCAGATTGTTTATACTTGTAATGGGCTGCATATCCTTTTTCGGCAATTTCATTCATACGTTCACTGCGAATCTGAACCTCTACCCATCTTCCTTTAGGTCCCATTACTGTTATATGAAGTGCTTCGTAACCTGTTGATTTTGGTGATGAAATCCAATCCCGAAGTCTGGTGGGATTAGGTCGAAAGTGATCGGTTACTATGGAATATATTTTCCAGGCTAAGAATTTTTCATTTATTTCATCACTACTATAAATGATTCTAATAGCGAATTTGTCATAGACTTCATCAAAAGAAACCCCTTGTTTAACCATTTTCTTTCTAATTGAAAAAATGGATTTAGGTCTTCCTTTAATAGTATAATCCATTTTTTCTTTGTCCAAAGAGTTTTTAATAACATCACTAAACTGTTCTATATATTTGTCCTGTTCTTCCTTGCTATCCTTTATTTTATTTAGAATATCGTTATAAACTTCTGGTTCTGTATACTTTAAGCCAAGGTCTTCGAGTTCTGTTTTTATGTTATACAAACCTATTCTATGTGCCAATGGTGCATAAATATATAGTGTTTCAGAAGCAATTTTAACTTGTTTGTCTGGACGCATGGAATCCATAGTTAGCATATTGTGTAGTCGGTCTGCTATTTTTATAATAATTACCCTAACATCATCATTTAATGTTAATAGCATTTTTCTAAAATTTTCAGCCTGTAAAGAAACATCCATATCTTGTTCTTTACTAAGTGAAGATATTTTAGTAAGACCGTTTACAATTTTTGCAATGGTTTCACCAAATAGCTGTTCAACATCATTAATGGAATAATTTTCATTGTCTTCCACAACATCATGTAAAAGTGCAGCAGCAATTGAGGTAGCGTCCAATCCAATTTCTTGGGCTACAATCTTGGCAACGGCAATAGGATGAAAAATATAAGCCTCTCCAGATTTTCTACGCTGATTCCTGTGGCCATCCAAAGCAACATCAAAAGCCTTACGGATAAGTTTTTTGTCATCTTTTGAAAGTGTACGATAGCTCACTTTAAGCAGTTCTTTGTAAGCTTTGGTAATGGCTAAATTCTCTTGTTCTATGGCTTCTTCGGTCATCATATATTAAAAATAGCATAAAGATAATTAACAGGCAACCTTTTTGTTTTTTAAATATGTGCTGAATTTAGAAAAGCAATAAGTTGTGAAATGGCTTTGCCACGGTGACTGATACTGTTTTTAAGAGTTAAATCCATTTGGGCAAAGGTGTCATTATACCCTTTAGGTTTAAAAATAGGGTCGTAACCAAATCCTTTTTCACCTTGTTTATTAGGGGTGATTTCACCTTTGCAAATCCCGGTAAAAATGTAGTTGCCATTATTTAAGTTTAATGAAATTACAGTTTTAAATTGTGCATTTCTATTATTGCAATTTTTTAAATTTAAAAGTAATTTATCCATATTAGCACTATCGCTTCGATGATCACCAGCATAGCGTGCAGAAAGTACTCCGGGAGCACCATTAAGTGATTCAACTTCCAAACCCGTATCATCTGCAAAGCAATCATAATTAAAGGTGGTTTTTATATAGTTGGCTTTCTGTTTGGCGTTATCTTCTATAGTATCTTGGGTTTCAGGTATATCTTCAAAGCAACCAATATCCTTTAAGCTTAATAGTTTGATGTGTGGTGGAACCAAAGCCTGGACTTCCTTAATTTTATTCAAATTATTAGTGGCGAAAACAAGTTTTATCAAAACAAATAGGTTTTAAGTGATTAGGCAACGTCAATAATCTTAACGTGCTGCTAATTTCCGATAAAAATTTTACGTATATTTAAAAACAGCAAGAATTTTGACGTCATAAATTTAATACTATAACCAATGAAAAAATCAATTGTTGTCTTTATATCTTTTATTTTAATGGTGTCCTGCAAAAAAAAGGAAGAACAGCCAGTCTACTTAGGAATCGTTGATTTTGAGGTTACAGGAAAGCAGCATGCTCTTCCTTTTTTTGAAAAAGGATTGTTGTTATTGCATAGTTTTGAATATCAGGATGCAAGGGAAGCTTTTGTTCAAGCGCAGGAAGCAGATCCTAATATGGCTATGGCCTATTGGGGTGAAGCGATGACCTATAATCATAGTCTTTGGAGGGAACAGGATTATCAAGACGGTATTGAAGCTGTAAATAAATTGGAACAAATAGATACTTCAGGATTAAATCCTGTTGAAATGGACTTATTGCAAGCTATAAAGATTCTATATAAGCCTAAAACTCCAAAGGATGAACGTGATGAAAGTTATATGGAATTTATGGGTGGGCTGTATGCTAAATACCCAAATCAAAATGAAGTGGCCGCTTTTTATTCCCTATCCCTGTTGGGGTCTGTTAAAGAAGGGAGAAATGATTCTATTTATGGAGAGGGTGCTTTAGTAGCCAATAAGGTTTTGAAAAATAATGCCAAACATCCAGGGGCACTACATTATCTAATTCATTCATACGATGATCCTAAACATGCCCATCTTGCACTTGAAGCAGCAGATTCTTACGCAAAAGTAGCACCAGATGCTAGTCATGCCCTACACATGCCATCGCATATTTATGTGGCTTTAGGAATGTGGGATAAAGTAGTTGCTTCTAATATAGATTCTTATGGGGCAAGTCTAAAAAGAATGGAAGATAAAGGTTTGGATAATGATGCAAGAGGCTACCATGCTTATCATTGGTTGCAGTATGGGTATTTACAAAAAGGACAAATTGATGAGGCCGAAAAAATGGTTTGGGATATGCAAAAGTTTTGCAATGAAAAACCATCGAAACGGGCAAGGGTGCATCTCTTGTTTTTAAAAGGAACTTTTCTTGCAGAGACAGATCTTTGGAATCATCCTATAGTAAATGTAGACATAGATGTTTCAGGAGCAAATATTTCGGTTAAGGCTCAAAATTATTTTATTGAAGGAATGAAAGCTTTTAAAAATAAGGATGAAGAAGCATTAAGTAAGAATATTGATAATCTTGAAGATGAAATAAATAAGGAATCACTTTTGGTTGATAATATTGGTAATGGAGGAAGTTTATGTGCCTCATCAGATAGGTCGTTACCTAATAGACAGGATTTGAAGCGGGCTGAAACTGTGAAAGTTCAATTATTGGGTTTGAAAGCATGGCTTAAGGAGGATTTTGACAAGACTGAGCATTTTTTGAAAGAATCTGTTGAACTTGAAGAAAGTTTGACCTATAGTTATGGGCCACCAGATATTATTGTGCCAACAAAAGAGTTGTATGCTAAATTTTTAATTTCACAAAACAGACCAAAAGAAGCGATTACTTATTATAAAGAAGCATTGGAAAGGGGAACTAAGCGGTTAATTCCGTTAAGAGCAATAACCGAAATTTCAAATGAAAAAGGAATTGATGCACCGACTGCGGATAAAATTTAAATAGCTAAATGCCTTAGATTCTTTAAGATATGATTTTTATATCTTTTTTATGATTTTTGTTAGACGCCACTTTTTTTAATTTTACTATTTTAGAGTATTGTTTAATGGATTAAAAATAGAATTATGACAATTAACATTCAATATGTTCATATGCTAACCAGTGAGGCCATGAACGCTTATGTAACCGAGAAATTAAATAAACTTAACCAAAAATATGATTGGATTATCAATGCAGAGGTCCATTTTGAGATTGAACATAATGCCAAGGAAAATGGAAAGATATGTAAAATTGAATTGAGTGCCCCAGGCCCTAGGTTATTTGCTACATCGAGTGAAAATACCTTTGAAAATGCTGTTAAAAAGACCCTTAAGGATTTGGAAGTACAGTTAAAAAAGAGAAAACAAACCTTTGTTAAGCACTAACGGTGGTGGTAGGGTTCGTTTCTAAGTATAGTAAACCCACGATACAGTTGTTCAATAAAGAAAAGCCTTATCATTTGATGTGAAAATGTCATTTTAGATAAGGCTATTTTTTCGTTCGCTCTATGATAAACTTCCTGTGAAAATCCATAGGGCCCTCCTATAACAAAAATAAGTTGTTTTATACCGGAATTCATACGTTTTTGTAGTTGTTTGGAAAATGCAATAGAGGTGAATTGTTGTCCGTTTTCATCCAATAATATTAAAACATCTGAACTTGTTAAGTTCTTTAAAATAAGTTTACCTTCCTTTTCTTTTTGTTGTTCTTCAGTTAAATTTTTGGCTTTTTTTATGTCGTGGATGATTTGAAAGGAAAAATTAACGTAGAACTCCAGACGTTTTTTGTAATCTTCAATTAAAGAGACAAGATGCGCGTTGTCTGTTTTTCCAATGGCCAAAAGTTTAATAGTCATAATGCCAAAATTAAGATGAGCGATAGATTTTATCTTAATAAAAATTAAAATTAGGTAAATGTAAAATATTATTTCGCCAATCAATTTATTATTTTAGCATCAAACTTTTAAATAATGATTACACAAGAATATTTTGATTCAGAAGTAAGACGCATAATTGCTGCAGCCATTAGCGAAGATGTTGGAGATGGTGACCACAGTTCACTGGCATGTATTCCAGAAAATGCTAGGGGAAAAGCTAAGCTTTTGGTGAAAGATAAAGGGATAATAGGAGGGGTTAATTTTGCTAAAAAAGTTTTTGCCTATATCGACAAAAGTTTGAGGATAGATGTGCTTATTGAAGATGGTACCGAGGTGACCTTTGGGGATATTGTAATGTATGTTGAGGGGCCGTCGCAATCCATATTAAAGGCTGAGCGTACTGTTTTAAATGCTATGCAACGTATGAGTGCCATTGCAACAAAAACAAGACTTTATGTTAATTTGGTAAAGGGTACCAAAACAAAAATTTTGGATACCAGAAAAACTACCCCAGGCATTCGAGTTTTGGAGAAATGGGCTGTGAAAATTGGAGGTGGTGAAAATCACAGGTTTGCCTTGTACGATATGATTATGCTAAAGGACAACCATATAGATTTTGCTGGAGGAATTACCAAAGCTATTGAAACTACCAAACAATATTTAAGGGAGACTGGAAAGGACCTGCAGATTATGGTTGAGGCAAGGAATTTGATAGAGGTAGAGGAAATATTGAGGAATGATGGTGTTTATAGAATTTTGTTGGATAATTTTGATTATGAAGATACGCGTAAGGCCGTAAAATTAATAGGAGATAAATGTCTTATTGAATCTTCGGGTAATATCAATGAAACAACTATTAGGCATTATGCCGAATGTGGTGTAAATTATATATCCTGTGGAGCTTTAACCCATTCGGTCCACAATATGGATTTAAGCTTAAAGGCAGTTAATTAATTGCCTTTTCAAATATTTTTGGCTGTTTTTTGTAAATAGCATATCTAACAGGCCAATACAAAAGGGTGTTTTAATGACTAGACCTATAGAAGATAATCTCGATAAAATCCCAATTTTAAATGTTCTAATTCGCTTTTTCAAGCAAATAAAATTACCAGGTTTAGAAGGGCTGTCATTTTATGATTTATTAGAACTTTATATCACTGGTATTGTAAAAGGAGCGCTAACAACACGTGCTAGTGCCATTGCTTTTAGTTTTTTTACAGCTTTATTCCCCTTTTTGTTGTTTGTTATTATAGTTATTCCGGAAATTCCGGTAGCAAATTTCCAAGATGATTTTATGAATTTTTTGGAATCGTTTTTGCCACCAAGTACTTCAGATTTTTTCTTTGACAACATTTTTAAAAATATTGAAAGCTCTAAAAGAGGCGGATTGTTGTCATCGGTTTTTGTGCTATCCATTGTTTTAATGGCCAATGGGGTGAATGCTATATTCTCAGGGTTCGAAAATTCCTATCATGAACAATTGAGCCGAAATGTTTTTAAGCAATATTTGTATGCCTTAGGTATTGCTTTAATATTGGCTTTTTTACTCATTGTAACTATAGTGGTTTTAGGTTATTTTCAAATTTATGTGATTCAAGGGTTGGTAGATGTGTTAAATAACACAGGTTATGTTGAGCCTGATAGCGTTTTTTGGTATAATATAGCTAAATATGTGTTTTTTGTTTTTATGGTCTATATTGCTACAGCCACATTATATTACTTCGGAACTAAAGAAGGTCGTGAGTCTAAGTTTTTTTCAGTAGGTGCCTTATTTACTACCTTACTTATTATTTCTACCTCTTATTTGTTTGGTGTCTATATTGAGAATTTTAGTCAATACAACAAGCTATATGGTTCAATTGGGGCCCTGTTAATATTGTTATTCTATTTATGGCTCAATGCTAATATTTTGCTTTTAGGTTACGAACTTAATGTGTCTTTAAATAAACTTCGGAAAAGGAGGTAGTTTATGGGTAACTATATAGATGTTATAATTCCTATACCGCTTCAAAAGCTATTTACATATAGTATTTCTGCTTCCGAAGCTAATTTTCTTGAAAAAGGCATGCGGGTAGCTGTTCCCTTTGGAGGAGCCAAAATATATACAGGTATTGTTGTAGATATTCATCAAACACCACCAACGGCTTATGAAGCTAAAGAAATACATCAAATATTAGATGATGTGCCTTTGGTGAACGATTTGCAATTGCAATTTTGGCAGTGGATAGCTAGTTATTACATGTGTACTTTGGGTGATGTAATGCGCGCTGCCTTACCAAGTGCTTTTATTTTGGAAAGTGAAACTAGTATTGTTAAGAACAAAGGCGTGTCCATTAATGAATCGGAATTAAAGGATGATGAATTTCTGGTTTTTGAAGCTTTGCAATACCAGTCTTCTTTAAAGGTTCAGGATGTTATGGGTATTCTGGATAAAAAACAGGTGTTTCCTATTATAAATAGATTGATAGAGAAAAATGTTGTTTTTCTTGAGGAAGAAGTCTATGAAAAGTATAGGCCCAAATTGGTACGTTATGTAAAATTGAACGTCAATTATACTTCTGAAAAAGCACTTCAAAGGTTATTGGACGATTTGGGGAGAGCCCATAAACAAAAAGAGGTAGTCCTGACCTTGTTTTCAATAGCAGCAAAAACAAAAAAACCAGTTAAGGTTTCAGATTTATCAACAGAAAGTGGTGTTTCCACCTCAATAATTAAAGCATTAATTGACAAAGGGGTTCTTTTAGAATATCATATCCAAACAGATAGGATTTCTTATGAAGGAGGGGAGTTACATGAAACTAAGATATTAAACACAAACCAGGTACAGGCTTTAGATGCTATTAAAAAAGCATTCCATAAACATGATGTTACTTTGCTTCATGGCGTGACGTCTTCTGGAAAAACCGAAGTCTATTCAAAGTTAATTGAAGATATAGTAGAACAGGGTAGGCAAGTATTGTATTTACTTCCCGAAATAGCTTTAACCACCCAACTCATAGGCAGATTGAGACTTTATTTTGGTGAACGCATATCGGTATATCATTCTAAATATTCCTCACAGGAGCGTGTTGAGGTATGGAATAATGTATTGCAGTCTGCTTCTAAAGCTCAAATTGTAGTGGGGGCAAGATCTTCCGTCTTTTTGCCATTTAATGATTTAGGGCTCATTATTATTGATGAAGAACACGAGCAGTCCTTCAAACAGTTTGATCCGGCACCGCGTTACCATGCACGCGATACGGCTATTGTGTTGGCTAAAATGCATCAGGCAAAAACCCTTTTGGGATCTGCGACACCTAGTTTGGAAAGTTATTTTAATGTACAACAAAATAAATATGGTTTGGCAGAAATCAGCAGGCGTTATAATAACGTTTTAATGCCAGAGATTCAATTGGTAGATCTAAAAGATAAGCACAAGCGAAAGCGCATGAAAGGACATTTTAGCGACACACTTTTGGATGCTATGACAGAAACTTTAGACGAGGGTTCTCAAATTATTTTATTTCAAAATAGGAGGGGATTTTCTCCTATAGTAGAATGTATTACTTGCGGACATGCTCCACAATGCCCCAATTGCGATGTAAGTTTAACCTATCACCAATATAGAAATCAGCTACGTTGCCACTATTGTGGGTATAATACAGTAATGCATAAAAACTGTGAGGCCTGTGGAAGTTCGGAATTGGATTCAAAAGGTTTTGGTACAGAGCAAATTGAGGAAGAAGTTAAAATATTGTATCCTAAGCACAAAGTTGCTAGGATGGATTTGGACACTACTCGAGGCAAATATGGTTACGAAAAGATCATTACAGCATTTGAACAGCAAGAAATTGATGTTTTGGTGGGAACTCAAATGCTAACGAAAGGACTTGATTTTAGAAATGTAAAATTAGTAGGCATAATGAATGCCGATACTATGTTGAATTTCCCTGACTTTAGGGCACATGAGCGTAGTTTTCAATTAATGATGCAAGTTGCAGGCAGGGCAGGTCGTACCAACGAACGGGGTAAGGTATTAATTCAAACCTATAACCCTTATCATAATATTTTACACCAGGTTACTACAAATGATTACCAGGGCATGTTTAAAGAGCAGCTAAACGATAGGTATAACTTTAATTATCCTCCAATTTATAAGCTTATTAAAATAACTTTAAAGCACAAGGACTTTAATAAGGTGGAACAGGCTTCAGTATGGTTGGCCAAGTCCTTACGGCAAATTTTTTCTGAATATGTATTGGGACCAGAATCACCACCAATAGCAAGGATTAGAAATCAGTTTCATAAAAACATTTTGGTAAAAATACCCCAAGGGCAGTCCTTGTCAAAAACAAAAGAAGCTATTATTAAAATAAATAACAGCTTCTATAGTATTAAAGAATTTCGGTCGGTAAAAATGATTTTAAATGTTGATAACTTTTAGTGAGAGATAGATTTTTTGCAAAATCCCTAAATGTTATTTAAAGCATCAACCAATTGGGTTTTTTTATTCCTGCTTAAAGGAATTTCATAGGCGCCAACTTCAACATTTTTACTATTAAATCGATCAATCTTATCTAAGTTAACAATATAAGATTTATGGATTCTTAAAAATTTATTTTCAGGTAATTCTTTTTCAAAGGCTTTCATGGTAGACAATACCACAAGGCTAGTTTCTTCGGTAACTAATTTTACATAATCCCCAAGAGCTTCAATCCATTTAATATCCTTTATATATACCTTACGTTTTTTAAGGTTACTTTTCACAAAAATATGTTCGCCTTCTTCCTCGCTAAAGTCTAATTTTAATTTGTGTTGTTCTAGGGCTTTTTCTACAGAGGTGTTGAAGCGTTCTTTTGTTATAGGCTTATGCAAATAATCGGTAGCATCATAATTAAATGCTTTAAAGGCATATTCGGTTTTACCGGTAACAAAAATAATTTGTGGTTTGTTATTTAATACGTCTAGAAGTTCGAAACCATTTAACACAGGCATTTCAATATCTAAAAAGATAAGATCAACTTGGTGCGTATTTAAACCATTCTTTGTTTCTAGAGCACTGCTGTACTCTGCAATTAAGTTAAGCGATGGATGATTCTCTACCAGCTTTACAATCGAGAGACGCTGTATTGCTGAGTCGTCTACTACTACACAGTTTAAAGTCATAACATTTTAATATTTCGGTTAAGTATCGACAATAGTACAAAAAATTCGGTTAAAAACCAAAAATCATCGATTAAATGCTTAATTTAACAAAAATTTAACATTTAATGAATGACATTATAACTAGTTGTAATAAGTTGGGTTTCACTTGCAATATATGAAATATTTAGCTATTTTTGCACCCATTTTTAACAATAAATTAGATTTTTATGAATCATTACGAAACTGTTTTCATCTTAAATCCCGTTTTATCTGAAGATCAGATAAAGGAAACAGTAAAGAAATATGAAGATTTTCTTGTTTCAAAAGGGGCTAAGATGGTATCTAAAGAAGATTGGGGGCTTAAAAAATTGGCTTACCCTATTCAAAACAAGAAAAGTGGTTTTTACCATTTGTTTGAGTACACCATTGCAGGTGATGCAATTGGTCAATTGGAGCTAGAGTTTAAGCGTGACGAGCGTTTTATGCGTTACTTAACCGTAAAATTAGATAAACACGCTGTAGCTTGGGCAGAAAGAAGAAGAGAAAAACTTAAAGTAAAAGCTTAATTATGGCATCAATAGATCAACAAGCAAAAGGAAAAAAAGACGGAGAAATCAGGTATTTAACTCCGCTTAATATAGAAACCAACAAACAAAAGAAATATTGTCGTTTCAAAAAGTCTGGTATTAAGTACATAGACTATAAAGATCCAGATTTCTTATTAAAGTTTGTAAACGAACAAGGTAAAATTTTACCACGTCGCTTAACAGGAACGTCATTAAAGTATCAAAGAAAGGTTTCTGTAGCTGTAAAAAGAGCGCGTCACTTAGCTTTAATGCCTTACGTAGCAGATTTATTAAAATAAAATACCGATAACGATGGAACTTATATTAAAACAAGACGTTGAAAACTTAGGATTTAAAGACGATGTTGTAACAGTTAAGAGCGGTTATGGTAGAAATTATTTAATTCCTCAAGGCCATGCTATTTTAGCTACGCCATCTGCCAAGAAGGTTTTGGCAGAGAATTTAAAGCAAAGAGCTTATAAAGAAAAGAAAATTGTAGACGATGCCAATAAAACTGCTGAAGCATTAAAGGCTTTAGAGGTTAAAATAACTTCTAAAGTTGGTGCTGGCGATAAATTATTTGGTTCTGTAAACAATATTGATGTAGCTGCTGCTTTAGAGAAAGAAGGTCATGAGATTGACAAAAAATTCATCAATGTGATTGGTGGAAACGTAAAACGTTTAGGCAAATATACTGCTATTGTACGTTTACACAGAGAGGTGACTGTTGAATTACCTTTTGAAGTTATTGCACAAGCTAACTAATTTTATAGTATATAATTTTCAAGCCTCAACCTTAGTTGGGGCTTTTTTTATGATATTTAAAAATGAAGTATTCCAGACTTACCAAAGAACAATTTGAAGAATTGCACCAGGAATTCATAAACTTTTTGGCAACCCAATCCATCACGGCCGATGAGTGGACCAACTTAAAGCAAAACAAACCCGAGCTGGCCGAAACCGAATTAGATGTGTTTAGTGATCTCATTTGGGAAGGGGTTTTAAACCAAGCGGAATATTTAGAGCACATCTCTGCTCAACACATGTATTTGTTTCACTTGGGTGAAGATCATATGAGTGCCATTGTTTTAAATGTTAAAAACGATGTAGATATTACCACTAAGGAGGGTTATCAGTGGCTTAGGGATAACCTGATGGATGAGAATGTTGAATTCTTTCAAGCTGATAAGGATTATAGCGATGATAAAAATTTAGATAAGTTTAAAATGATAGAGCAGGGTGCAGTCATTACCAAAGGCGATCTGTATCAATATTTTGATAAGCTAATTAATTAGATTTGTCATTCCTACGAATGCAGGAATCCATTAAAACTATTATTTTTGTCACACTGAGCGCAGTAGAAGAGTAATCTGAACTAATTACTAAAGCCTAATGTCTAAAGCTTAATGACCAATAATGCAAAAACCAAGTATTCCAAAAGGAACCCGAGATTTTAATCCAGAGCAGGTTGCCAAGCGCAATTATATTTTCAATACCATTCGTGGTGTTTTTGAAACATTTGGTTTTCAACCTATAGAAACCCCAAGTTTTGAAAACTCCGAAACCTTAATGGGTAAATATGGAGATGAGGGGGATAGGTTGATATTTAAAATATTGAATTCAGGGGATTATTTGGTGAAGGCAAATCAGGAGGCCATTGAAAATAAGGACTCGAATGAATTAACGGCCAGTATCTCCGAAAAAGCCCTGCGCTACGATTTAACAGTGCCTTTTGCACGTTATGTGGTACAACACCAAAACGAGATAGAATTTCCGTTTAAACGTTATCAAATCCAACCTGTTTGGCGAGCAGATAGACCTCAAAAAGGTCGGTTTAGGGAATTTTACCAATGTGATGCAGATGTAGTAGGCAGTAAATCGCTTTGGCAAGAAGTTGAGTTTATTCAATTATATGATAGTGTTTTCAAAGCTTTAAAGCTGAAGGGTGTTACTATTAAAATCAATAACCGTAAAATTTTATCGGGTATTGCTGAAGTCATTGGTGCTAGTGATAAGCTTATCGATTTTACTGTGGCCTTGGATAAAATGGATAAAATAGGCGAGAATAAAGTGAAGGAAGAAATGCTTTCTAAAGGCATTTCAGAAGAAGGAATTACTAAGCTACAGCCATTATTTTCTTTGTCGGGAACTTTTGAAGACCAAATAGAAAGTCTAAAAGCTATTTTGTCAACATCAGAAGTTGGATTAAAAGGTATTCAGGAAATAGCATTTATAGATAAGGCTATTTCCGAATTGGATCTATATACTGCAAAACTACAACTGGATGTAACTTTAGCCCGAGGACTAAACTACTACACAGGAGCTATTTTTGAAGTAGCTGCACCAACTTCAGTAAAAATGGGGTCCATTGGGGGCGGTGGCCGTTATGATGACCTAACGGGTATTTTTGGCATGAAAGATATAAGTGGAGTGGGTATTAGTTTTGGGCTCGACCGTATTTATTTGGTGTTGGAAGAGTTGAACCTGTTTCCAGAAACAGTGACTAAAAATATTGAGGTACTGTTTATTAATTTTGGCGAACAGGAAGCCTTATTTTCACTCAAGGCAATTAAACAATTGCGTTCAAATGGTATTAATGCAGAGCTTTATCCTGATGCTGCTAAAATGAAAAAGCAAATGAATCACGCCAATAAGCGTAATATTCCTTATGTGGTTTTAGTAGGTGAATCGGAAATAGCATCCAATATGTATACGCTTAAAAATATGGTCAAGGGAGATCAGGAGCAGGTAAGTCTTGAAGCTTTAATTGGTAAATTAAAACAAAAATAGAGAGTCCCAAATTATTTTGAGACTCTCGTAATTAGCAGAGTTAATGGTAGATTTGGGGTATAAAGCGACTAACTCAAACTAACATGAACTAAAACTTAATATATGAGCACTTTTTTCGATAGTGTACTGTCTATCGTTTCCATTTTTATGACGTAGGTTCCAGTAGGTGTTTTTTTTGCTTTAAGCTCTTGGTAATTTTCATTTTTAAGGTTTGTAAACTCATAAATAGACTGACCTATTACATTATATATTTTAATGGCTTTAATTTCCTTTAATTTAGGATTATGAAGAATAAAGCTTTGTTTTTCATTCGAGAAATAGACATTTAAAGAGTTGTTATCAATACGGTTAGTGCTTAAAGATGGAGCGTTGGAATTTTTAAAAGTGATTTCGAAACGCTCTGTATGCTCACCGGCAGAAAGAAAAACTTCATAAGGTTCTTGCTTCAAATCTTGGTAAATGTTTAGTGCCTTATCATGAAGGTAAATCAGTTTATCGGAATCAACATTTTCTAATTTGTCAATTTTAAGGGATGATAATCCGTCAACATTGGTTTTTATAGCCAATGGAAGCACTTGTTCACTATTAAAATTGGCAACGGCTTGAATGGTTAGTTTAGCACCGCTATCTATAGACCAATACATATCTTCCTTGTTGTCTTCAAATAAATCGGCATCGTAGCCTATGTCGAAACCACTAGTGGCATTTTCGTCAACACCTACGAGTAACTCACGATAATAGCCATTGGGAGAACTGTACAGTAACCTAATTTTTTGTCTGACATCTACTGTTTTATTTACAATATTTTTGAAACTTGTAGATTTCAAAATAGTGGAGGAGGCATCCGATTCTCTTTGGAACACCCGTTGGCTATTTTTAAAAGCAATATCTCCCCCTAGTAACAGGGTATTGTTGTCTTCGGTGTTTCTGGCAAATACAAAAAAACCTTGACCTACAGGAATGTATTGCTCGGGTGTTTTTGTTTTCGGTTTTCCTGTGGTGTTAATTCGTGTGTCATTATTTATGGAAGGAATACCACCCATAAGTGAGTAGGTAGCATAGCCTCCTTTGTAATCCTGTATGGCATGGGTGCTATTGGCATAATGATCCCAGAAATATAAGGAACCATTAATAACATTAATTGTATTTCTCCCTCCAGCTACCATACTAATATTGTCCTTTATAAATGCGCTGGCGTCCAAGGCTGAAGGATATGGATTGCCTACTAAATAATCATTTCCGGTAGCAATTGTTAATGCGATGTCTCCATTATTTGGCATTCCGTTAAAAACATAATTTTGTGTTTGGGAAATCGCACCATGGGTATTATCGACTCCTTTCATGGTGAAACCCTCTCCTGGATAAATGGTTCCAGTGCTTCTCATATGTTGCCATTGTGAATTGGTGTAACCTATTTTTTTTGCATACTTCCAAATCCAATAATCGGCAATGGTGGCTCCTACAGTATTAGCTATGCCTGGAGCCCCATCGTATCCCGAAGAGGCAAATGCTATGTCCAGTGGATTTGAGGAGACCACAGCATCCTTTAACACATCTGGTACCGTAAAATTGTTTTGGGTACTGGTACTGTCTGTTGCGATATTGTTTGTACCAACGGGAGAAGACCAATAGTTATAGGTAAACATATCCTTTGTGCCTTGTTGGTCTTTTTCCAGTGTACCTGTACTGGCTTCTGATAGAATACAACCTTCATCTTGCAGGAGTTGGGATTCCCCTATTAAATCTATTTTGCCATCCAACCTTAAATAATGGGATATATATAGTGCATGGCCAGTGTTTAATTCATCTAATGGTTCATTGGGGTTGGCGATATTGAGTTGGCTGTTGGTGTCCATGACTAAACCAAGCAGGGTAATGTTGCTATTTGGGCCGTTTATAGTATGGGAAAGTTTAACAATATTCCAGTCTATTGTAGTAACGCCATCAATACCAATGGTATTGGGGGAATTCCAAACCGTATCCCCAAAGCTCCAGGGTGTAGAAGTTGTTTTATCTAACCAATTGCCGTTAGCTTTTGTTGTATAGGGAAGAGGGGCAGTTTGTTCCTGTTTAGTAGTCATATTCTCTGGACTTCCATTTCTAGCGTAACTGGATTTATCGGTTGCATCGTTAGCGTTCATGTTGTAATAACCTTCCAGATTGTTCCAAAGCAAACCGCCAGAGATTTTCAAAGGAATGATTTTACCTTTTATGGCGACACCATCTTGTTCAATTTCCTGATTCATCATTTCATGTATTTGATCAGGTGTCAGGGCTATATTCCAAAGGCGTACTTCATCAATAAAACCATTAAAATAATTATTGGGTGAAGTAGGTGTATCACTGTTATACGTTGCACCTATTAAGAATTTTTCATCACCATAAGATGGTGGGGTCGAACTAGCACTTCCAACTTCTATTCCATCTATGAATAGTTTAGCCAATGAACCATTATAGGTGGCAGTAATATGATACCAGCGATTATTAGTTATGGGATATGGGGAGGTTATATCAACTAGTATTAAGCCGAAATTATTATAGAACTTAAGATTGGGATGGTTGTTTTTTATAGTGAATTGATATCCGCTACCATTTGATGTTTTTGTGTTGCTTTTGGAAATGATTGTTCCTGTAGATACTGTTGTTTCTTGAAGTATCCAGGCTTCCATTGAAAATGTAGTATCAAATTCAAAAGCCGTGTTGTCACCAAAATCAATATAATCATTTATACCATCAAAGTCTAATTTGGAAGGTTTGTTTGGAGGGCTTAAGTTCTGCCTGTTTATTGATTTTACACTATAGCATAAAGCCATTAAGCTTTTGCATAACAATAAACAGGTTATGATAATGAAATACTTTCTTTTGAATGAAAGTGTTCTCATTAGGTTAAGTTTTAGTTGGGGTTAATATTTATATTATAAAATTATATTTAAAATCTATGAAATGCAAATAAAATCGATGAAATACACAACTTTAAATATTTGTATAAAGTATATGTATAAAAAAAGTGTCTAAAAAAAATTATTTTTTAAACACTTTAGATTGATTGTAATGACTAATTCTTTTAATTTATTATAAGCTGTTTAGTGGACATTTTACCATCATCACTTTCAACCGTTACAATGGCATGATTACTATTTAAATTTAATAGGTTGGTTTTTATAAGGTTATCCCTTAGATTATTTTTTGAATATAGTTTTTGACCGTTAATATTATAAACAGTTATTTTGTTTATATTGCTTCCATCACTGGTTTTAACGAATAGCTCTTTGGTGCTTCTTAAATAATTTATTTGAGCATACTCTATAGATTCATCTGTTGTTGATAGGCTGTTTTTAGCTAAAGCACTAGAATTGTCTTTAAAAGCAATGAAAAAACGATCAAGGTATTCGCCATTAGTCATATTCTCAGTGAAGGTGGCCTTATTTATTTTTGTATAAGTCTCATAAAGTGAATCGTATATGTAAACATTTATGGGAGTTTCAAAATTTTCAAGTTCTTGGAGGTCAATCTTAATGTTTCCATCATTTTTCAAAAACATCCCGAGTGGATATTGTTTGTTATCATCAAAAGCTCCAACACCTTGTATTAAATATCTATCATCGTCAATCATCCAATTTAAATCGTCTGGAAGATCGTCTCTATTTAAGGCATCATATCCAAAATCAAAACCATCACTTGCACTATCATCTGATGTAAAACCTAATAATAAATATCTTATAATCCCATTTGGAGATGTAAAATAAATACGAACTCTTTGAATTTCTGTTGAAGTTGAAGAAGAGTTTTTAGAATTATTAGCATTGTTTGTATTAGTTGCATTAACTATTCCATTAAAAAGGAATAGGATAGCAAGTATTAAACATAAGCGAGTAATTTTTGTCATTAGATTTGGGGTTTAATAGACATTAAATTAAATTGCTGATGCAATATAAAACAAAATTAGTAATATAACGACAAAATACAAAAAAATACGATAAAGTGTAAAATATATAACCTGTTAATCGATAAAATACATAAAAAAATGGACAAGAAGTCCATTTTTCACTTTTTTACTTTTAGTTATTTATTGTCCAACAACTATCTTTTTATTTATCGATCCTGTTTCTGTTTGAACCTTGATTATGTAGCTACCTTCTGAAATATTTCTTACTGGAATTTTTATATCATTTGAAAAATGAACCGTATTGGATATATCCCATTTATTGATTGTTTGCCCCAAAATATTGATTAAATATATTTTCTTTAAAATTATATTATTGTTTGTTTTAACATGTATTTCATTGGTTCTTTGAAGGTAATTAACTCCTATTTGCTCAAGTAACTCATCATTAGTGGAAAGGGAATTCTTTTTAGAGAAGGTCACATAAAATCTGTCAAGATACGTACCCGGATCTAAAGTTATATTGAATTCTTGATTATTGATTTTTGTATAATTACCTAATAGAGAATCATATATATAGACTTTGGTATTTGAAGGTAAGTTTTCCAATCCGGTTAAATGAATTTCAATTAGTCCTCCAGTTTCAGAAAATATAGCAAGGGGATATTCCTTGTTTTCATCAAATGCCCCAACGCCTTGAATGATATAATTTTTGTCACCAATTCTAAAGAGCATATCGTTCGGGTGGTTTTCTCTATTTATGGCGTCATATCCAAAATCAAAACCATCAGTAGCTGAGTTATCGGGAGTAAACCCTAATAATAACGGTCGTTTTGCTCCTTCAGGTGTCCTAAATAATAACCGAACCCTTTGTATATCATCAATTTCTTGGTTATTTTGTGGAACAGGCGTATTTGTTTTTCCTTTCGTATTGGTTTGTTTCATAAACACAGACTCTCCACCTTGTTCAGTTTTAAAAATGCGATGTCTATTATGGAAGGTCACATCCCCTGAACCAGAACCAGATTCAACTGCATACACAAAAAAGCCTTGCCCTACAGGAATATAATAGTCCGGTATTTTATTGGATGATCCTAAGCCACTTATTTCATATCCATCAATGGTTATTAATGGTGCCACGGCTTGATTTCCACCAATTAAGGTTAGTTGTGCATAACCACCTTGATAGTCTCTCAGTACGTGTGTGTTATTTGTATCGTAATGTACCCAAAAGTAAAGGGCTCCATCAAAACTCGAGGAGGTGCCTGGGTTACCACCTGGGATATTGTCCTTAATGAATTTTCTAGCATCAAAGGCAGATGGGTATGGATTTCCAACCAATGCTTCATTGCCAAATGATATTGGTGTTGTGATGGTTCCATTATGGGGAAGTCCATCAAAAACATAATTTTGTTCATTTCCAGAGGCACCACTACCTTTCATTGTAAAACTTAGACCTGGGGTTAAAGTTCCTGTTTCTTGTAAATATTCCCAATTAGCATAAAAGTTAATAGGATTGTTCTTGAATGCCCATATCCAGCGTCTGCTCAAAGTAATACCAGATGTAGTTGGATTAGCATTATATCCACTAGTCCATTGTAAAGGTAATGGATTGTTAGTATCTGTACCATCCTTTAACACACCACTAACGTTGTACGCCCCATTATAAGTAGGACTTACGGGTGAACTCCAATAATTATAATTATATAAATTAGATTGCCCTTGTTGGTCACGTTCTAAGTGTCCAGAACTAGCAGCGTCCAAAATACTTTCGCTTACTTGGTTAGTTATTTCCGGCGTGCTTGCATTGTTGTCATGATCATAATACCCGTATTTTTTCTGAATGAGTTGCGATTCACCAATCAAATCAATTAACCCATTTAAAAGTAAATAATGTGAAATATTTAGTTCATGTCCAAGATTGTTTTCATCTTGAGTGCCAGTGTTAGTAATTGTAAGTTCGGCAGTATCTACAAGTAGTCCAAGTAGGGTTACATCTTGTAAATCTGAAGTAATATTATGCCCTGTTCTTACAATATTCCAATCTATAGGATCTCCATTAATACCTGTGCTATTTGGGTGGTCCCATACAGAGTGTCCCCACTTCCAAGGAGAAGCAGCATCATTTCCAGTTGTGTTAACGGCATTCCAATTGCCATCCTCATCAGATTCATATGGTAGTGGTGCTGTTTCTTGTTGGGTGGTTTCAATATTGCGCATTTGTCCGTCTGGACCAATTCCAAAAGTTGATGTCAAGTAACCTGTTCCCGAGAGTGCAGCAGGTTGAAGCATTCTATAATAACCTGTTAAAGTAGACCAATTTAAACCTGCAACATCTATTGGTACAATAGTTCCTGTAGTGGCCGTACCGTTATTGACAATAGGTTGGTTCATCATTTGGCGTATTTGTTCCACCGTTAAGGCCGTGTTCCAAATACGTAATTCCTGCATCCATCCACTGTAGTAATTAACAGGGTTTGGATTACCACCAGCGGGATTTTGATCCATGGCGCCGAGCATAAATTCGTCACTATTTGAAATAGGTATAGTACCAGTTCCCGAACCTACTTGGATACCATCTACATATAAAATATAATCAGATCCATCATATGTTAGGGCAATATGATACCATCTATTGGTTCCTAAAGCATTAGAAGCCGATATAATACCTCCGTTGTTATACCTGAATGAAAGATTTGTGCCTTCTAATCTTAAATCGTATCCATGAGAGAGGTCTGATACGTCTCTTTTCGAGAAAATGGTTTGTATAGCATTATTGGCTCCACCGTCATTTTGGGTAGGATCCGGTTTTACCCAGATTTCAAAACTAAAAGGACCACTTAAATTGTATTCATTCTGAAATGTTACGTGATCATTGTCACCATCAAAGTCCAAGGTATTACAACCTTCTCCAAATGAAATCACAACAAGATCTTGATCACAATCAATCTCCCAAAGTAATTGATAGGTTGTACCTGCTTGACCTGTAAAAATCGCATTAGGATCGGTTATGCTAGAGAAACTACCTCCGGTACCGGATACTATGTACCAACTTCCGGGTAAAGGAGTGCCATTAGAATCTGTTCCTGAGGCATTTAAAACTGTTGAGGTTACACCGCAATTTGCAACACTTAAATCTTGATCAGGACCTGCATTCGCGGTTGTTTCTAAAGGTTGGGTTACATCTATGGATGCATTTTCCGTACATCCATTGGCATCTGTAACATCTACGGTATAGGTTCCAACAGCTAAATTAATTGCGGTTTGAGTAGTTTGCCCATCACTCCATAAATAGGAATATGGTGCCGTACCACCTGACGGATAAATTTTTGCTGTTCCACCATTGGCGCCTTGGTAACATTGTGGTTCATTGAATTCAGTGGATAAGGTCAGTACAGTTGGTTGTGTAATGGTTACGTTTCTTGAAATCTGACAGCCATTAACATCTGTTGCCACTACGTTATAAGTTCCAGGGGCAAGACCTGATGCCGTTTGAGTAGTTTGACTATTGCTCCATAGATATGTATAAGGTGCAGTACCTCCAGTAACATTTATAGTGCCGGTTCCATCAGCAGCTCCATTACAAAATACATTAGTTTTGGAGGTTGTTGCGTCTAAGGCTGTTGGTTGGCCAATAGTAACACTAGCTGTAGCTGTACAATTGTTGGCATCTGTTACTGTAACGGAATAACTGCCTGTTGCTAAACCTGTAGCTTCTTGAGTTGTTTGACCATTACTCCATAAGTATGTATATCCAGGTCCTGGTGTTCCTCCGGCAGGAGTTACTATTGCAGTACCATTGCTGTTACCGAAACAGAGTGGTTCTGTACCAATAGCTGTTGCTGTAAGCAATGGCGGATCCGTAATTGTTAAAGAGGCAAAATCGGTACATCCATTGGCATCGGTAACGGTTACACTATATGTGCCAGCACTTAAATTAGTGGCCGTTTGTGTTGTTTGTCCGTTAGACCAGACATAGGTATAAGGTGCTGTTCCACCGGAAACATTAACCTGGGCATACCCATTCGATCCACCATGACATGGAGGCACGTTAGGGTCGAAACTATCTATGGTTAATTCAGGTGGTTCCCCAACCGTTACGGAGGTTGTAAAGGTGTAAGGGTCTGAAACGGTCATTTCTAAATCCTCATCGTAATAGGTGTTGGAGTCGGTAACCGTTACCGTATAAGTTCCAGGGCTCAGTCCAGTCTGACTTTGTGAGGTTGGGTCTAAACCACTACCATCGTTGGTAGTCCATAGATATGTGTACGGAGGTGTACCACCAAAGGCATTAACAGTTGCAGTGCCATTGTTGGCTCCTGCGTAACATAAAATATCCGTTGCAGTAGCAATTGCACTCAAAGGAGAGCTTACAGTAATATCAAATCCTGGACAAAAACACTTTGGCTCTCTTTGACCGCAAGGAGTTTTAGCTAATTTGGTCCAGGAGATTAAGAATTTTGATATTTCTATGGTACTACCACAAACATAGCTATTATCAATAAATAAGTAAGCGGCCCCAGTACCAATTTTTTCACCTTCATATAAACATTCTTCAATAGATTCTACTGTTACCTCTCCAGTTAATGGGTGAGTAGTAACATATTCTGCAACTACGTTAAGGTTATAATTGGTATTATCTCCATGATCTAAATAAAACCAAATATAAACGTCTTCAGTAATAACTGTTCCTGGAATACCACAAGAACCAAGAGGATCGCCATTAACATCTCCAACATACCAATCTAATAACTGATAATCCTGAGAAACGCAACGTTCACACTCTACATCGAACTCAATACAGGAGTCAATAAATATATTGAAGGAATAACTTACCGTTTGTCCGGATTCGTCAGTAACGCTAAGTGCAACCGTTTTGTTACCTCCAATAGTATAAATAACCTCAATAGTTGAATTGTCGTTTACAGTTGTGTAAGGATTACTGGGTGATTGTACATTAGCTCCAAAATTCCAGGTATAGGTTAAATTTCCATAGCCACCCGTAATTAGTGGAACCCCATTCGGGTCAAGTAATCTTACATATAATCTTTGTAAATCCACAGATAAGTTGGGGTCACAGGCTGCTTCATAATCTAGTACAATGTTGATGATGTCTGCAACTATAATCGTTTCTGTAACTTGACACCCTTTGCTGTCAGTAACGATAACAGAATGAGAGCCTTGACTTAGACCAGTTGCAGTAGAACTAGTTTGGCCATTACTCCATAAATAGGTATAAGGCCCCACACCACCGGTAGGTGTTGCGGTAGCCGTACCATCCGATTGTCCAACACCGGAAGTAACTGTAGTACTCATGGCTACGGTTAAGGCATCTGGACTAGAATAGGTTATATTTTGTACTAATATACAA
The DNA here is from genome assembly GCF_019931125.1 of Aestuariivivens sp. NBU2969. Lineage (NCBI taxonomy): Bacteria > Pseudomonadati > Bacteroidota > Flavobacteriia > Flavobacteriales > Flavobacteriaceae > Aestuariivivens > Aestuariivivens sp. NBU2969. The sequence continues at coordinate 70,068 of NZ_JAIOUU010000003.1, read as the reverse complement.
TTGTTGGCATCAGTAATTGTTACTGTATGTGGTCCAGCTGCTAATCCAGTGGCCGTGACTCCGGTTTGTCCATTGCTCCAAGAATACGTATAGGGCTCTACACCCCCAGATGCTGTTACGGTAGCTGTCCCATTATTATCTTCAGCACAACCAATCGTATCAGTAGTGTATGTCGCGGTAATAGGAGTAGGTTCTGTAATGACCACATCCAGTTGTTTTTCGCAGCCATTAGCATCCAAAACACCCATTGTATGGGTTCCTGAACTTAACCCTGTAAAGGTATTGCTACCTTGGTAAATACCATTGTTAATATTGTATTGATATCCTGGTGTACCGCCAGTTGCTGTTATTGTTATGGAGCCTGTATTATCTCCATGACAATTAACGTCTACATGCGTTTCAGAAATCGTAATGTCATCAGGTTCTGTTATCGTGACCGTTGCGGTAACCGGACAATTATAAAAATCTGTTACCGTTAAAGTGTATGTGCCGGCAGCTAAACCTGTGGCGGCTAAAGTGGTTTGTGCTGAGGGGTCATCCCATAAATAGGTATATGGTGCTTTACCTCCTTGAGTAATAACGCCACTAGCACTACCGGTGGCTTCCCCATAACATAATACATTTTGCCAACTTGGGATATCTATTTGTAAACGTGTCGATTCATTTATCGTAACTTCAACAGGAGCTGATACACAGCCTTGAGAATCTCTAACCTCGAAGTAGTAGGTACCATCTATGAGACCTCCAAAATCGCCATCGCTAGTCCAGGTTACGGTGGCGTCACCATACATTTGGTACTCATATCCACCATTTCCACCTTGTCCTTGAACAACCACACCTTTAGAGCCAGGTTCAAAGCAATTGGCGTCGGTTAATTGCACATCTGCTATAAGTGCTTCTGTAGGACCAATAAGAGTGGTTGAAATATCTACAGTACAACCATTAGTATCCCTTGTTGTTATTGTATGGGAGCCACCTATTAAATCGTTAAACGTGCCACTGCTTTGAAATGGGCCACCGTCAATACTATATTCATAAGGTGACGTACCATTAGCTCCAGCTACTGTTATTGATCCGGTTGGACCATCAAAACAGAATAAATTAGTGGATTGATTTGTTATTGCGGACGTTAATTGTGTAGGTTCTGTAATGGTTACCGTACAGGTGCTAGAACAACCTTCGGAGTCGGTTACTGTAATTGTATGCGTGCCGGCTGGTAATGCATTAGGGTCTAAACCACCCCAATTATAGGTATAAGGGCCATTGCCCCCAGACCCGCTAACGGTAGCAATACCATCAGAGCCTCCAAAACAACTAACTTGTTGGGTTACTGATGTATTACAAACAACAGGGTCTATGGTTATAGTTTGAGTTGATGTAGATTGGTTATTGGCATTATCAGTAAATATCCAGGTAATGGTAGTTGTAGTGGTTATAGGTAATGCTACATCAGGAACACCTGAAATAGTACCACCAGTACAATTGTCTGTAGTTGTTGGTATAGCTGGCGTGTAATCACAACCCCATAATATATTAGTTAAGTTTGGAGCTATGGGAGGGATATTGTCTACGACCGTTACATCTGCAAAGCAGCTAGAAGCGTTACCGTTAGTATCTGTAACATCTAATCTCACCGAATTAAGACCTAAATCGGAACAGTCGAAAGTCGTTTTACTAGCAACTAGATTAACAACGCCGCAAGCGTCGGTAGACCCACCATCAATATCTGCTGCGGTTAATGAGCCATTACCATTGGCATCTAAATAAACTGTATAAGATTGACAAACTGCTGTAGGCTGTACGTTATCCTCTATAATTACAGTAACGTCGCAAGTATCTGTATTGCCTCCTCCATCGGTGGCAATTAAAGTTACTGTATTAGAACCTACGTCCGTACAATCAAAGTTCGATTGGCTTAAAGATAAAGTAACCCCGCAAGGGTTTGCTCCATCGTTACTTCCATTATCCAATAAGGCTGGATCTAAAGTATAGTTCCCGGTATTGTCTAATTGTACGGTTAGTGGAGTTGCTCTGCATATGGCAACAGGATCAATGTCATCAACTACAGTTACGTTGGCAGTACATGTTGATGTATTTCCAGCACTATCAGTTACGATCATATCGACTTGCATGATACCTACATCTGTACAGAAGATGTTCATGGTATTCCCTCCATCGGCAAATGAAACATTCACATTACCACAAGCATCAAAACTACCATTGTTAATATCGTTCACATTTAATTTGTCTCCATGGGTATTGGCACCATCTGAGTCAAGAATAATTGTAAAGTCCTTGCAAATAGCAACAGGAGGGTCTTTATCATTTATGGTTACCGTGAAGCTACACGTATCGGTGTTACCAGCAGGGTCTGTTGCCGTATAGGTAACAGTTGTAGTGCCAACATTAAATGTGTCTCCCGGGGTATGTGTGCTTGTGAGTGTTACCGAGCAATTATCACTAGCTGTTGGTGGTGTCCAAGTAGCCGTATTACTACAGGTTCCAGAGATATTGTCCAATGTAATGTTTGATGGGCACCCTGAAATTGTTGGGTTGTCATCATCGGTAATGATCACATCGAAAGAACAAGTTGAGAAGTTGCCTTCAGCATCTGTTGCGGTATAAGTTACGGTAGTTGTTCCAACGTTGAACGTATCGCCAGAGCTATGGGTGCTCGTAAAGCTTGCTACGGCACAATTATCAGCAGCGGTGGGCGCAGTCCACGTAACGACTGCGTTGCAGCCAGTGGCATCTGTACCTTGGTTGATGTCTGTTGGGCACCCTGAAATTGTTGGGTTGTCATCATCGGTAATGATCACATCGAAAGAACAAGTTGAGAAGTTGCCTTCAGCATCTGTTGCGGTATAAGTTACGGTAGTTGTTCCAACGTTGAACGTATCGCCAGAGCTATGGGTGCTCGTAAAGCTTGCTACGGCACAATTATCAGCAGCGGTGGGCGCAGTCCACGTAACGACTGCGTTGCAGCCAGTGGCATCTGTACCTTGGTTGATGTCTGTTGGGCACCCTGAAATTGTTGGGTTGTCATCATCGGTAATGATCACATCGAAAGAACACTGTTCTACACTATCAGAATTACCTAATCCGTCGTCTGCAGTATATTGTATTGTCGTTGTGCCAACAGGAAAATTATAATCTGGAATAATGTTTATTCCAAGAGAATTGTTCGAATCATTGACAGCTCCTGTCATAGTCCAATTTAATGATATAACACTTACATCATAAGTGGGAGTTAAATCAACTTCATTTATTATGGCATCACAAGAATTTAGATCGCTACTTAGATTGATATTTCCAGGACATATAAGGTTTGGAGTTATTAAGACTGGATTTTTTGCACTATTAGTAAGGTTGCTTAAGTCAGAATAATTAACATTTACTTTTCTATTATCATTATCAAGCAACTTAGCATAATCCGAAATCAAGCCATAATAAGGGGTGTCATTATTTGAAGAAGGAGCAGGACTCCTTTTTAAGTAAAAATTATTTGCTAACAGCGAACTGCAAAATAATAGGCTACTTAAGATATAAAGAAACTTAAAAAAGTATTTTCTCTTCATAAATTGTTAATATTTAGGGCATTGCACAAACGTAAACAGGTTCGTTTTCTTACTTTCTTTAAAAAACGAACTAATTATAGGTTTTACGTGCTATTAACCAATTATGAGGGATATGTAAAATTAGAATGTCCTTCGGTATATGTCAAAAATACTCGTTGAAATACCCTTATTTCCTATTAGTAGGATCATAAAAATTTTCACATAGATTAATTAATATTAATCTGTTATAAAACAGTTAATTAGAATTTTTATCAACTCATTTAATAAATATTTTAGATAAATAACTGTTTTATGGACACGAATATAGGATAAAAAATTTATAAAACATCTATAAAACGCAAAAAAAATCGATGAAATACAATAATATTATTAATTTCATGTGATCGATTACTAATTTAAGGTGTTGTAAATCAATAAGATATTGTGTTTGTTTCTAATAATTTGAACGTGGAAATTAAATTTTATTATTTTCTTTAGAATTTAGTATCAAAGAATGCCTAATCTATACTGTTGCATTTGTACAATATAGATTCTAAATTTTAAAATAGAAATATTACATGATTTATTTTCTCTTAGTTATGACAAAATTTATTTAAGAAATATATTTTTCAGGACTTTTATAATTCCATTTCAAGGCAGCTAATCCACCACCAACTAAAGATAAAATAACAAAGAAATTAAATAGGTTATCCCAACCATAAGCTTCATTAACGGCTACAACGATAAACCCTGAAAACATTTGTCCAATAGAACCTGTTCCATTGATAATCCCTGCAGCCATTCCTGCTCCTTTTTTGCCGCCAACATCCATTGCGCCTGCGGTACAAATGAGGGAATCTGGCCCATAAGTGGCAATGCCAATTAAAGCGATGCTTGATATAACTCCCATTTTACCAAAGGACACTAATGTGCCATGTAATAAACATACAGCGGCCAAACCTAGCATCATTAAGGCCACGGTACTGAATCGCTTGGATTTAAAAAGCTTATCTGAAGAATAACCAGCCAATATAACGCCAAAAAAACCTATAAGCTCGTAAACCGATGATATATATCCTGAGTCGTTAACATCATAATTCAAGGCTTTTTCCAAGTATATTGGTAGCCAAAATAAAAAGGCGTATCGTGTAAGTTTGAGAATAAAATAACAACTGGAATAGATCCAAAGAGCGTTGTTTTTGATTAAAATTTTTAAAATCTTAATATTATCTTGATTATCATCGCTGTCTGTTTGGTATTTGTCTTCAAGTATTGAAGACAAATTAACCTCTTGTGGATTGTTTCTTGTGAATAGTAGGTAAAGGAAAGCTATAACTACAAGTACCATAGATGGAAAAAAGAAGCCTCTTTTCCAGCCCAATTCAGACATAAAATCCATATCGAACGCCGTATAGGTAGCAAAAACCGTGGCTAAAAAACCTCCTGTTACATAACATGTAGACCACCATGACATAACAATTCCCCGTTCATTACTTCTGTACCAAGGCGTCATGTTTTTAATTAAGCCACTCCAGCCTGTAGATTGTCCATAACCATTTAATGATATTAAGAAAATAATAATACCAACAGAAAACGATAAGCCCAAAAAAATATTAGCTATGGCTGCTAAGAATAGACCTGTACTCACTATTATTCTAGGGCCAAATTTATCCGACAGATAGCCATTAACAAATTGACCAATGGTATAAATTAAACTGTAAACAAAAATAATAGAGGCATAGTCAGAGTTGTCTAAACCTAGATCGGCCTCCATGGAACTCCAGGTTACCGATAGGTTTTTTCTGCAAAAATAAAATCCAGCATAGGCCAACCAAGTTAGGAGGAATACGCGTTTCCTCCAATACTTTTGTTCAGTGGTTAAGGGCATAAATTAAAAAGGGTTTTTCTGTATGAAATACATTTTTAGTAATTGTGCATTTTCAGAATACTTATTATGGACAGCATGGGGAACAGAGCCATCAAAGAATAGAATATCACCTTCATTTAAAACAATGGATTCTTCATTTATAATGTAATCCAGTTTCCCGTTTACAACATAAATTAACTCAACGGCATCTGTTGAAATAGGTTCTCTATAAACGCCTTTATTAACCCTAACAATGTAAGTACGTAGTGTGCTGTCTGATAATGAATTGGAAAACAGAAAGGTATATTCTAAGCCCATGGAGTCTTCACGATCCTCTAATTCACCTTCCCCATGTCTTATTAGTACATAGGGTTCTGTGTTGTTGGACATTAGATTTAATTCGCCTAAATCTATTTGCAGGGCTTGCATAATTTTTAGTAAAACAGGAAGTGAGGGCGTGGTCCTAAAATTTTCTATTTTTGAAATCAAGCCTGTACTTACATCACTCATTTCGGCAACCTGCTTTAGGCTCAATTCTTTACTTAAACGCACTCTTTTTAATTGCTTTCCTAGATTTACTAAAATATCATCCATGTTTTAGTGGTTTATGAGAAATTTATCTTAGCAAGATACGATTTTAATACTTCAAGAAAAGCCTTGATATCGTTGTGGTCAATTTGACCGATATTGGAAATTCTGAAGGTATCGTAATTATTTACTTTTCCAGGATAGATGGTAAATCCTCTATCGAAGAAATAGTCATGCATTTCATCAAAATCGTAAGCTTCTGTTTTGGGCTCTATAATAGACGTAATGATTTTTGAGTGGTATTTTCTATCTATCAAGTACTCTAATCCTAAAGCTTCTATACCATCCAACAAGGTTTCCCAAGACTTAGAATAACGCTCATAGCGGGCTTCTATGGTTTCTTCCTGTGTTTCAACGATAGCTTGTTTTAAGGCATAAAACGTTTGTACAGGAGGGGTGAAACGGGTTTGATGTGTTTTCTCGAAGTAAGCGTATTGCGCATACAGATTTAAATATAGGCTTCGCATAGGTATGGAAGCCGTTGCTTCTAATGCTTTTTTATTACAAATGGCAAAACCTATACCTGCCATACCTTGTATGTTTTTATTCGAACTTGCTGCCAAGAAGTCAATATTCATGGCTTTCATATCTACTGGAATGGCGGCAAACCCACTCATAGAGTCTACTATAAAACTAATACTGTGGTTTTTACAAATGTCACCAACAGCAGCAATGTCATTTAACAACCCAGTTGTGGTTTCATGGTGAATCATGGCCAAATGTGTCAATCCATCAGTGTTTTTAATGGTGTCTTCCAAAGCGCTTAAGTCAATTGGTTCAATTGAAGACGATTCAAAAACAACAGTGGGGATTTTATAAACACTTGTAATTTGGCACATCCGCTTTCCGTAAGCACCATTATCTATAATTAATACCTTGCCACTGTCTGGAATTACAGAATTTAGAATAGCTTCTACTGTTGCTGTGCCCGATCCTCCAAATAATACTGTAGCATACTCTTTTGGGTCTCCAACGAATCTCGTTATTTCTGTGGAACAAAACTCCATAAGATCCCCAAATTCTTTTTCCCTCGGACAAATGTCTGGTACCGCTTGCGCTAATTTTACCGAATCTGTGGTCGTAGCTGGTCCAGGGTTCAATAATACATTTCTTTTAATTTCCATAAAATATTGTTGGTTTTATGCTTGGTTTAAATCTTTGTTGTTTTGAAAGACTTAGAAAAACCATATAATGTTATTAGTTAATTTAATATTGTGTTTTGCTAGAACAAACCCTAAAATAATTTAAAGTTTGTTATGGTTTTAAGTATAGTTCATGGTTATGCAATATCCCATGGGAGGGAATAGGTTTTTACATAAGTATACGCTTTCATGGCCTCAATAACACCTTCTTTGTAACCTAATCCAGAATCTTTCACACCGCCAAAAGGAGTCCACTCCAATCGATAGCTTGGTGCTTCGTTTACATTAACGGTTCCAGTATCCAATTCTGTAATGACACGTTGAATGGATGGCCAATGATTACTTACTACTCCACCAGATAAACCGTAAGGAGTGTCGTTGGCAATGTCTATTGCTTCATCTAATGTAGAGAAACGAATAATAGGAGCTACCGGACCAAAGGTTTCCTTAGCAACAACTTCGTGATTATTTTTAATATGGTCTAAAACCGTTGGAGCAAATAGTGCACCTTCACGCTTATTGCCTGCCAAACACACGGCACCATTAGCTATGGCATCTTGTACACGTCTTTCCATTTCAATGGCGGCTTCTTCAGTAATTACGGTTCCCATATCGTTATTTTCATCGTACGGATTACCATATTTTAATGCGCTAACGCGTTTGGCCAATTTGGAAGCATATTCGTCTGCAATACTTTCATGCACCAAAATCCTTCTAATAGCTGTACAGCGTTGTGCAGAATTTTTGAAGGTTCCAGCCATGGTGACTTCAACCGCTTCATCAATATCGGCATCGTCTAATATTAATAAAGCTGAGCTGCCACCTAGTTCTAAAACCAACTTTTTGTAGCCTGCTTTAGAAGCGATTATTTTTCCAATTTTGCTGCCTCCAGTAAATGAAACCATGGTGATTTCAGGGTGTACGGTCATCATCTCGGATGTGGCTTGAATGTCTTTGCCATTCACACAGTTAAGCATGTTGGGCGGCAAGCCACAATCCAGTGCCAATTGTGTAAAATAGTAGGCAGAAAGCGGTGTTCTTTCAGATGGTTTTAATACCACGGTATTATTAGTTGCAATAGCAGGTGCTATTTTATGGACCACTTGGTTCATAGGATGGTTAAATGGTGTAATGGCACTAATTAAACCTAAGGGGACCCGAGTGGTATAAATTCTTCTGGGTTTACCATTTTTAGATACATCACAAGGAAACACTTGTGAATCATCGTCAAGAGCCTTCATGGCCGAAAAACGTAACACGTCGGAAACACGACTGGCTTCATAGCGTGTGTCTTTTAAGCAGAGACCAGTTTCATCGGTAATCATCTGGCTGACTTCATCTACACGTTTTTCCAGCTCGTTAGCAATATTATTTAAAATCTCATAGCGTTCATAGCGTGTGAGGTTTATTTTTGTTTTTTTGGTATCGGTTAAAACTTTGTCCAAGGTATCAGTATTTATAGAAGCAACCCTACCTACTAATTTTTTGGTGTATGGATTGAATACCTCAATCCATTCTCCAGTTTTAACTTGTTTGCCATTAATTATGGCACCAAATTCTATAATACCATCACTGTTTTTATGACTGTCTTTTTCCATTATTCCAACTTGTTATTTTATGACTTTAATAGGTTTTTAAGGCTTAACTGATTTAAAATCCGTTAGAAAGGAAATGGAATAAATCGAAGTTTCTGCTTTCTCCAGAAGCTAATTTTTCTGCATATTCACTATTCAGTTTCTTGTTAAAAATCATAGGAACCACTTGGCAGTGTTCACTGCCATGGGAACGCAATCCTTCTTTTACCTTTTCTAGGTCATGCCACTCTGGCGTCCTTCCTATGGTTGTTGCAGCATCTGAAAGTATAACTAGATCTCCAATTCTATCGGATGGCAATTCATAAGCTTCAACGGCTTCATCGTTGGTCAACACTTTTTCAATACCATCTAAACTTAATAGATAGGCCTTCGCAGCTTCCAGTTGTGACTTATCATCTAGGTATAAGGTTCCATAGCCTCCCAAAGCACCATGGTGCACTACATAAGGATCTGTAATTGGTAGGATTACCCTCGTGCTAATACCTTGCTCGTTCAGTAGTTTTTCAATGAACTGTACATTTGGCGATCCATCTGCATTTGTTTTAGCTTCCATACCATGGTCTGCCGTAACACCTACAATAGCACCCAATTTGTCAAGCTCACCTAACCAGTAGTCAATTTTTGCTAGAAAATCGTTTGCACCTTCACTTCCAGGCGCATATTTATGTTGTACAAAATCGGTAGTGGTTAAGTACATAACATCATAATGTTCGCGTTGCAAAAGTTTTGCGCCAGCTTCAATACAGTAAACTGAAATATAAGGATCGTATATGCCTGGTCTTTCTTTACCCATTAATTCACTTTCAACATTCTCAATGCCATTTTCCTCTAAAGTGGCTTGATTGGCAAATTCAGCAGAAAAACAGATGCCATTTAAATTATGGGCCAGCATTTTTCTTAGTTTATCTTTAGCAGTAACAACAGCAACTTTACGATCGTTATGACTCAGTTCAGATAAAATGGTTGGTACTTTTAGGTATTTCGGGTCGTTCATCATCACTTCTTCTTGTAATTGTGTGTCCCAATAAAAATTACCGCATATACCATTTACTTTTGGTGTTACCCCGGTAACAATAGCCATATTGTTTGGGTTTGTAAATGAAGGAATGACACTTTTTACTAAACCAAACGAGCCTTCGTTTATAAAACGTTGCAAATTTGGCATAACGTGTTTTGCCTTTTCATAGTATGGGTATGAAGTACCATCCATACAAATCCCTATTATTGTTTTCTTTTGTCTAGGGTAATTTCTGTTATTTATTTCCATTATTTAAGTCACTAAATATTTAAACTAAAATTTTCACAAAAGTAAAAAAAATATACTAATAGTATAATTTAAAAAATATTTTTTACTAATATTACAATTATTTTAGTTAAATGAATAAGTTTGTTGGCATATAATTACTTGATAAAATAGTTTTTAGGATGTTGATTTCTGTATGTGATTTTATGATGAATAGTAAGTTGCGTTAGTTTTAATTTAGTTTGCATGAGAGAGGGGGGCATATATTACATATACTCCTCTTTTTTTTAGATATTTATAACTTTTGACCAATAATTTTAAATGTTATGGTAAAAATAAAGATTTCCTATTCTAAAAGTATAGTTTTAATAATACTTAGTGTAATATTAGCATCCTGTAGTAGTAAAAATGATAGTGATGATCCAATCATGCCAGAATTTACAGATCAAATTAAAAAGGTCTTGGTCATTGGTATCGATGGCTGTAGGCCAGATGCATTAACAATAGCAAATACTCCCAATTTGGATGCTTTAATCGCCAATGGCACCTATTCCTTAGACGCTAGAAATATAAGGAAAACTTCAAGTGGTCCTGGATGGTCATCCATGTTAACCGGGGTTTGGCAGGAAAAGCATGGTGTTGTGGACAATTCATTTAGCGGAGCTAAGTTTTCAAGCTATCCACATTTTTTTAAATATGTTGAAGATAAGGATTCAGATTACAGAACCGTATCTGTATGTCAATGGCACCCTATTAATGACATCATTGTAAATGGAGAGGCTGATAAAATAGTAAATACCCAAGACTCTACAAGTGATACAAAAAATAAAGCTGTTTCAGAATTAGCCAACATTGATTTAACAGCGTTATTTGTTCATTTTGATGATGTAGACCATGCAGGTCATGGTTTTGGCTTTAGTCCAGATAACCCAAATTATATTAGTGCTATTAAAACGGTTGATGCAGCTATAGGAGATGTGATAGCAGCTGTTAACGCTCGTACTAATTACAATAAGGAAGATTGGCTCATTTTGGTAAGTACAGATCATGGAGGTTTGGGAACTTCCCATGGAGGAGATAGTGAGGAAGAACGTACCATATTTATAATTGCAAGTGGAAAGAATATTCCAAAGAAAGAAATAGCCAAAATAACAACACAAACAACAATTCCCCCAGTAAATAACTGTTTAAATAGCACTACGGAATTGTTTTTTAATGGTGCATCAAGAATTAGTATACCTAACAATAGTGTCCATAGTTTTGGTGTATCTCAGGATTTTTCTATTGAATGCCGTTTTAGGTCCACGGCGCCAAACGATGTGAGTATTGTAGCGAAAAAAGACTGGCAAAGTGGCTTTTATCCAGGATATGTATTTTCTTTTAAACCCAGTACCAAAAAATTTAAAGTTAATGTTGGGGATGGTACAAATAGAGTAGATGTAGAGACAGAAGAAATAACTGATAATGAATGGCATACGGTTAGTGCAACTTTTGATCGTGATGGCATGTTAGATGTATATATTGATGGTGCGCTTAAAAATAGTGTTTCAATGGCTTCTATTGGAGATATAGATAATACATTTCCTTTTACTATTGGTGCGGATGGCAAAAATGCTTATGCCTATAATGGATATATTGCCGAAGTAAGGATTTTTAACACCTTGTTGAGTGCTGATGATGTTAACTCCTGGAAATGTAAAGCATTGGATGATACCCACTCTAAATATGACAATTTACAAGGGTATTGGAAATTGAATGAAGGATCAGGGGATACTATTACAGATTCAAGTTCAAATTCGGCCAGCGGTACTTTAACTAATGGAGAGTGGAAAGATGCTACAGTTGGTCAGACTGTCAATGTGAACAATTATGATAATACCCCAAGAATGGTTGATGTAGCTGTTACAGCATTAACACATTTGTGTATTGATATTCAATCCTCTTGGAATATGGATGGACAATCACTTATTACTAAAAATTGTAACAATTAACAATACAGTATATTGGTTTTAATTATTAGAAGTCAAAAAATATACATAGTATTGTTTTATTGATAAATTAATTATAATATTTTATAAAAAGTCATGGCTAAAAGAATTGTTGTGATTGGCGGAGGTACTATTGGCACTGCAGTAGCCTATTATGTTAGTAAAATGGCTAAAGCTGAAGTTGTATTAGTTGAAAGGAATTTTATTGGTTCTGGTAACACGTCTTTAGCGGCTTCATTAGTGACTTTGGCAAGGTCGAAAAAATCAATAGTTCCGTTGGTCATGCAGACTATGGAAGCTATTACAGAAATAGAAGATTTGTTGGGTGAGGCTATAGGGGTTATGCGTGTTGGTAGTATTCATGTTGCAGCATCTGATGCTTCAGAGAAAAGTATAAAGGGGTTAATGGAGGTAGCTCTATCTTTTGGATTAAAATGTATGTGGCTCGAACCTCAAGACATTAAATTAAGACTGCCATGGCTCAATATTGATAAGGTTAGGGGTGGCGCATTTATGGAGGAGGACTGTTACATGGAGTCAACCGTTTTGGCAACAAATTTTGCAAAAGCTGCAAAACGTTTTGGAGCAGTTATTAAGCAATATACCAATGTTGAAGAAATATTAACAGATGAAGGTAAGGTAATAGGAGTACAAACAGATAAGGGTGTTATTGATTGCGATGTAGTAGTAGATGCTGCAGGAGTTTGGAGTAACCTGTTGTCAATGCAAGTGGGTGAGGCGGTCCCAATGGCTCCTGTAAGGAGTGTTTATTGGATAGCTGGAGAACGCCCAGATTTATTTAATCCTAACCAGCCCATGGTTATTTTACCAGATGCATCGGCTTATTGTAGACCGGATGGAATGTCTATGCTTTTTGGTATACGGGAAAGTGCAGGAGTTCATTTAGATCCTAGACTCTTACCAAGAAGCATGAATGGATTTAACCTCATTTCTGAACAAGAATCATGGAATATATTAATGGAAAAAGGAGCGGTTTTTCAAGAATTTTTTCCCGAATTCTATGATATGGAAATAGCGCATTGTGTCTCTGGTTTTTCGACCTATACCCCAGATGCATCATTGGTGGTTGGAAGAGCGAAGCATGTTGATGGGTTGTATTTGTCAACAGGTTGCTCTGGTGCTGGCGTAGCTACATCAGGTGGGTATGGACGTGCTATTGCAGAATTAATATGTGATGTCCCTTTATTTACTAACATAGAATCGTTTGGTGTTGATAGGTTTGGTGAAATAGATCCGTTCAATTCTAGTTTTAGGCAACGTTGTGCAGATGCACGTTCCAATAAAAAAGAAGGTTAATAATAATGAGCATTTTTGTAAAAATATTAATAAAGATAACTTATAAAAGTGATACTTTTTTATAGAAGTTTTATTTGAAAATAAATGAATGATTTTTTTAAGATTTGTTTGGAAAAGGTTTTTTAGGGATTGCTACCTTTAAGCATTATTTATTGAATCACTATATTGAATTTACAAAGATTTGTCTGGTAGTGCTTTAACTTTATTTTGCAATTCTAAAATACTTAAACTTATTTTGCTTAAGGGAATATGAATTTATCATGTAATCTAATTGATGTAAATAATGTTTGTAAGTTCAAAGTGCTTTTCAATTTAAAAGGAATAGAAATTTAGTGTTTCGTGATATAAAAAACGTATTTGTTATTCACCTTAAATAACAATCAAAATATAATTAAATGGAACAAAAAACGGTTACGTTGTTGATAAAGTGTCCAGATAGAGAGGGAATTATAGCCACATTAACGGGGTTTTTCTATAAAGAGGGTTTTAATATTATTAGTTTGCAGCAGTATACCAATGTAAGGGAAAAAAAATTCTTTATGCGTATATGCTTAACTACTAAGCAAAACATAACTATTGATCTAGAGGAAAAGTTTGATAAGTTATCCAAAAGTTTTGATATTGAATGGAAAATAGATTATGGTGACAAAAAGCAAAAAGTTGCTATAATGGTGTCGCATACCAATCATAATTTATATGATTTATTATCGAAATACAAAGAGGGCATATTGCCTTGTGAAGTCGTTATGGTGGTTAGTAACCATGAAAAATTAAGGCCTGTGGCCGAAATGTTTGGTATTCCTTATTACTATGCACCTGTAAATAAAGAGACTAGAAACCAGCAAGAAGCAGAATTAAAGGATTTATTTGATAAAAATGAAATTGATTTAATAGTAATGGCAAGGTACATGCAGATACTGACATCAGATTTTATAAGTCATTATCCCTATAGAATCATTAATATCCATCATTCATTTTTGCCTGCATTTCAGGGTGCTAACCCTTACATGAGGGCTTATGAGCGTGGGGTGAAATTAATTGGGGCAACAGCGCATTACGCTACCCAAGATTTAGATGAGGGTCCGATTATTGAACAGGATGTAGAGCGAGTGACCCACGAGTCTACGGTAAGCACTCTCAAGAGTATTGGTGCCGATATAGAAACAATGGTTTTGTCTAGAGCGGTTAAGTTTCATTTGAATAACCAGATAATCGTTGATGGAAATAAAACAATTGTATTTCCTGAAACATAAGTTATACTAGATTAAGTGTAAACCATATTTTATTAGTAGTTGAATAGTTGCTCTACGCCTTAGTCTTTTCAGTATTACCTTAATGTTAAGGTGATTAATTTGTATTCTAATCAATTAAGCTGTAAGTTTATGTTCGAGCACAATAAATCAAGAATTAAAATACCCATTATGCGCTATAATGCCTTTATTGTATTATTTCTAGTTTTATTATTCAGTAGTTGTGCTGAAAAAAATAGAACCTTTCTACCTGTAGAAATTAATATTTTACCTAAACCATCAAAGCTTACTTTGGGGGAGTTTTCTTTTGCTGTTAAAGAAGGTGACAAGGTTTCAATCGAATCGGATGATCAACAAATCGCAGCAAATCATTTAATAGACTTAATCGGTAATACCACGGGTAAAATACTTGAATTGGAGGAAAAAAACTCGGGTAGGATTATCTTTAGATTTGTTGAAAGTATCCAATCTGAGGCGTATCAATTAGACGTTAATCCGAACCAAATTATTATTAGTGCTAGTGAGGCTGCTGGTTATTTTTATGGAGTGCAATCATTATATCAACTTTTAACACATGAATCAGTAAGTCATGGTGTTGAATCCAATAAGTGGTTAGTGCCTTGTGTTACCATAGAAGATAGTCCGCGTTTTAAGTGGCGCGCCTATATGTTAGATGAGTCGCGTTATTTTCACGGTGAAGCATTTGTCAAGCAGATACTGGATCAAATGGCTTTATTGAAGATGAATGTGTTTCACTGGCATTTAGTAGATGATGCTGGATGGCGTGTTGAGATTAAAAAATATCCATTATTGACAAAGGTTGGTGCGTTTAGAACCGATTCAGAAATTGAATGGTGGGGCAGTGGTAAAACATCTGGTGAAGCACATGGTGGCTTTTATACACAAGAACAAATAAAGGATATTGTAGCCTATGCTGCACAGCGTAACATTACTGTGGTGCCAGAGTTTGAAATGCCAGGACACTCGAGTGCGGCTATTGCAGCTTATACATGGCTGGGAACCGCTGGAGAGGATATTGATGTTCCTGTTAAATTTGGTAGACATTACGATAATTACGATGTTACCAAGCCTGAAGTTGAGCAGTTTATTAAAGATGTATTTCTGGAATTATTTGAGTTGTTCCCCTCTAAAGTTATTCATATTGGTGGAGATGAAGTGGGATATAAGGTTTGGGAAGAGTCAAAGCATGTTCAGGAGTACATGAAAGAAAATGGAATTAATACCTCTGCAGATTTACAAATAGCTTTTACCAATAAAATTTCAAAATTCATAGAGGAGAATGGACGAAGAATGATGGGTTGGAATGAAATTTTAGGCAAAAACATACATCATGGTTTTGAAGAAAAGAAAGACGATAAAGAAGCCGAGACAGAGCTAGCTAAAAATGTTGTTGTTCATTTCTGGAAAGGTGATTTGGAATTGGCTACCGATGCTGCTAAAAAAGGATATGATATTGTGAATTCACTACACAGTAATACTTATTTAGATTATAATTATAAATCAATTAGTTTACAAAAGGCTTATAGTTTCAATCCAATTCCAGAAGGATTGGAAGAACAGTACCATGAAAATATTTTAGGTTTTGGCTGCCAGATGTGGAGCGAATGGACACCTACCAATAAAGATGTTGAACATCAAACATTTCCTAGGATTGCCGCATATGCTGAAGTGGGGTGGACTCAACTGAAAAATAAGGATTTTGAAAGTTTTAAGCAAGCATTAAAGAAATTTCAAAGTCACTGGGACGATTTAGGAATTAACTATGCGAAAGTGTTAGAGTAATGGAATGTAACTACAAATTATTTAGGTTATGAATAACATATGTAAATTAATAGGTGTTTTAGCCATTTGTTTTAACGTAATCTCTTGTAAACAGAAAGATGCTAAGGCTGTAGGGCAAGGAGATAAGGGGGTTAGTGAGCAACCAAACATTATAATGTTTTTGGTTGACGATATGGGCTGGCAAGATACCTCAGTGCCATTTTGGACAGAGAAAACAGCTTTTAATGAGCGCTACAAAACACCAAACATGGAACGTCTTGCAAAGGAAGGCATGAAATTTACGCAAGCTTATGCTACGTCTGTATGCTCCCCGACAAGGATTAGTTTAATGACTGGAATGAATGCTGCGAGGCATAGAGTTACTAATTGGACACTTAAGAAAGATATGCTGCAACCTGTGGAAGCAAACCATAAAAAATTGAAATTTCCAAGATGGAATGTTAATGGCATGAGTCCGGTACCAGATATTAAAAATGCAGTATATGCTACACCACTGCCAAAATTATTGCAAGAAGCAGGCTATTACACAATTCACGCTGGTAAAGCGCATTTTGGTGCTATTGGAACACCAGCAGAAAACCCTAAGCGTATTGGATTTGATGTTAATATAGCAGGACATGCTGCAGGGGCCCCAGAAAGTTATTTGGGAACAGAAAATTTTGGAAATGGTGAAAAAGGAAAGGAAATATGGGCAGTGCCAGGTTTGAAAAAATATCATGGTGAAGATATATTTTTAACCGAAGCACTAACTAAGGAGGCTATACTGGCTATGGATAGTGCTGTAGTAGTCAAAAAACCTTTCTTTTTGTATATGGCACATTATGCAGTGCACACGCCTTTATACGGGGATAATAGGTTTGAAAAAAAATATTTGGATGCAAGGCTAGACCCCAAGGAAGCCAAATATGCCTCTATGGTAGAGGGTATGGACAAGAGTTTGGGTGATTTAATGAATTATTTAAACGATAAAGGTATTGCCGATAATACCATTGTTTTGTTTATGTCCGATAATGGCGGATTGAGTGCAGTGGCCAGGGGTGGCCAACCCCATACGCATAATAAACCTCTTTCAAGCGGTAAAGGGTCGGCACATGAAGGCGGTATTCGGGAACCAATGATTGTAAAGTGGCCCGGGGTAACTCAAGAAAATTCTAGTACAAGTAACTATGTTATTATAGAAGATTTTTTTCCAACCATATTGGAAATGGCAAGGATTGAAAAATATAAAGCTGTTCAAACTATAGATGGAAAAAGTTTTGTTTCAATTTTAAAATCTAAAGAAGTGAATAACAATGAAAGGCCTTTGTTTTGGCATTATCCCAATAATTGGGGGCAAACGGGCCCGGGTATTGGTGCGACCAGCACTATACGTAAAGGTGATTATAAATTAATCTATTATCATATAGATAGTCATTTTGAATTGTTCAATATTGCAGAAGATATAGGTGAAACCAATAATTTGGCCAGTACAGAAAAAGAAAAGTTAAAAGCTTTGGCTGTAGAGCTTGGTGATTATTTAAGAGGAGTCAATGCACAAATGCCAACTAGAACAGACACCAATCAGCAAGTGCCTTGGCCAGATGCTGAAGAAGCTATTGGTCAAATAATAAATAAGACCTAGTTGAGTTTTACGATTTCTATTTTAAAAGCATTAATTTTAAAGCGGTATTGATAATTTTTTGAAAATAGAATGTAAAAAATGTTATCTAAAGAAGAATTAAAGCGCTATTCAAGACACTTGTTGTTGAGTGAGGTAGGTATTGAAGGGCAACAAAAACTTAAGAAAGCATCGGTTTTAGTTGTGGGGCTCGGTGGATTGGGGTCACCTTTAGCCATGTATTTGGCAGCATCGGGAGTAGGTACTTTAGGCTTGGTTGATTTTGATGAAGTTGAAGCCTCTAATCTTCAGCGACAAATCATTCATGGGACTTCCGATATAGGTAAATTAAAACTGGAATCTGCAACAGCCACACTTAAAAATATAAACCCCGACATTAATATTGTTCAGTATAGTGGAGCAATAACTTCAGAAAATGCATTGGACATAATCAAATCATACGATATTGTGGCCGATGGTACCGATAACTTTCAAACCCGCTATTTGGTTAACGATGCCTGTGTGTTATTGGGAAAGCCAAATGTTTATGCGTCAATTTATAAGTTTGAAGGTCAAGCCAGTATTTTTGGAGCTAAAGGAGGACCGTGTTACAGGTGTTTGTATCCAAAACCACCAGAGCATGGTACTGTGCCTTCTTGTGGCGAAGCTGGAGTGTTGGGTGTATTGCCCGGACTTATGGGAACCATTCAGGCGACAGAAGTGGTAAAGTTGATTTTAAAAAAAGGTCAGCCACTAATTGGACGTTTGTTGCTTTACAATGCACTGCAAATGCATTTTTCCGAAATAAAATTAAAAAGAAATAATAATTGCTCGGTTTGTGGAGATAAGCCGACTATTACAAAGCTTATTGATTATGATGCTTTTTGTGGTGTAATGAAAGAAGTAGAGTCTATGAAAAAGTTACACGGTAATAATGAGATAATGCCTAAGAATCTTTTTAATTTGATTAATAAAAAAGATCTTTTTTTGTTGGATGTCCGTGAACCATATGAATATGAAATCGCAAAAATTGAAGGCTCTGTCTTGATTCCCCAAGAACAAGTTTCGAATAAACTAGATGTCTTGCCAAAGGATAAAACTATAGTTGTTATGTGCCACCACGGTAGTAGAAGTAAAAAAATTGTAGAGTATTTAATTGACAATGGCTTTAACAAAGTTTATAATCTAAAGGGGGGTATAGATAAATATAGCATGGAGGTTGATCGCAGCTTAGATAGGTATTAATTTTAATGTGCTTTTAATATGAATAAATTTGAATATAACTAAAAAAAGTTGCAAGTTTGTAAAATACTACGATTTATATTTAGGGTGTTCATAAAGCAAAATTATATTACCACTTTACTTTTACTACTAATACTTTTTTCATGTAAAAAGAATAAGGAAGAAAAATCATTAATGCTCTATTGTGCAGCAGGAATGAAACCGGTAGTTGAAGTAGTAGCAAATAATTATTTCAGTGAATATGGTGTGCGTATCGATATTCAATATGGGGGTTCCGGTACCTTACTTTCCAATTTAAGGGTGGCACAGCAAGGTGATTTATATTTAGCAGCAGATAGCAGTTATATAAAAGAAGCCCAAAAGTTTAAACTCGTCAAAGAAACGCAACCTTTATCTTTTTTAAAACCTATCATAGCAGTACCAAAAGGTAACCCAAAAAGAGTTAAGGGCTTATCTAGTGTATTTCGTGATACTTTAAGAATTGCTATTGCAAATCCCGATGCAGCATCCATTGGACGTCTCACTAAAAAAATGTTTCAGGATTCAAAACTTTGGGATAGTATTCAAAACCATCTAGAAGTACAGATGCCAACGGTTAACGAGGTGGCTAATGCTATTAAATTGGGAACAGTTGATGCAGGTATTATTTGGGATGCTACGGCCAATAATTATAAAGATATTGATGTTGTCGAGGAAATGGCATTTAACAAATACATAAAAACAGTAACATTAGGCGTGCTTAAATTTTCCAAGGAACCAACTGAAGCCTTAAAATTTTTACGTTATCTTTCTGCTAAGAATAAAGGTTTGGAAATTTTTAGGGCCTTGGGCTATCACCCTATAGAAGGTGATCTTTGGGAAGAAACTCCAGAACTCTTATTCTATAGTGGTGGCGTAAATAGGCTAGCAGCAGACGAAACTATCAATGCATTTGAAACTCGTGAAGGTATAAAAGTAACACGCGTGTACAATGGTTGTGGAATATTGGTTTCCCAAATTAAAGCAGGACAAAACCCAGATGCCTACTTAACATGTGATGTATCATTTATGGAACAGGTAAAGGATAGGTTTACCAATATTATGGATATTTCAAATACAAGAATTGTTATTGTAACCAAAAAAGAAAATCCAAAACAAATTCTAAGTCTTAGCGATTTAACAAAAAATAATATAGAACTAGGTGTGTGCAATGATAAGCAAAGCGCATTAGGAGCTCTAACCAAGCAATTGCTTAAGGGGCAAGGGTTGTGGGAAGCGGTTTATAAAAATATACGCTCCCAAGCACCAACGGCAGATTTGTTGGTGAATCAAATCTTAACAGGCTCATTAGATGCTGTAATAGTATATTATGCTAATGTTGCGAAAGTTAAGGACAGATTAGAGGTGGTGTCAATAGATTTGGATCAGGCTATAGCACTTCAAAATATTGGGGTTGCTGCTCAATCCAATTACAAATATTTAACAAAACGATTAATAAATGCCTTGACTGAAAATAGTTCTAAAAATAAATTTTTAGAATATGGTTTTGGTTGGGAATATACTAATCCAGATTTAAAACAATGAAGGAGCTTTTAAAAACAGAAGGAGATATTAATCTTTCCAAAGAAAGAGCGCTATGGCAACAAGAGCAAATACTTAATCAAAAAACCAAAAAGTTGTTAAGCGAAGATGAGGCCTTATTTTTACATCAGTCCATGTCTACACCTTGTCTTGATGTTCTTAGTTCATGTAAGGACGCCAAAATCACAAATTTGGAAGGAAAGGATTATCTTGATTTTCATGGAAATAATGTCCATCAAGTTGGATTTTCCAATCCTTATGTCATTGATCAGGTCAAAAGGCAACTAGACGAATTATCTTTTTCTACCCGTCGTTATACAAATGAAGTAGCCATCGATTTTGCTAAAAGAATAACCTCTTTACTGCCCAAAGGTTTAGATAGAGTATTGTTTGCACCAGGAGGGACGTCTGTAGTAAGTATGGCTTTAAAGTTAGCAAGAGTTGTTACTGGAAGACATAAAGTTATTTCGTATTGGGATTCCTTTCATGGCGCATCTTTAGATGCGATAAGTGCTGGAGGAGAAGCAGTATTTCGGCAGCATATGGGGCCAATGATGCCAGGAGTCATACGTATTCCTCCACCGATGAATACAGGGGGTTTTTTTGAAGATGAAATGAAATCTGCAGATTATCTCGAGTATGTTATTGAGAAGGAAGGTGAAATAGGGGCTTTTATTGCTGAAACAGTTAGGAATACAGATGTTCAGATTCCTTCTGCAAAATACTGGAAACGTATTCGGGAAATTTGTACTAAGCATAATGTATTGCTTATTTTGGATGAAATACCAATTGCCTTGGGGCGGACAGGAAAAATGTTTGCCTTTGAGAATTTTAATATTGAGCCTGATATTTTATGTTTGGGAAAAGGACTCGGAGGAGGCGTTATTCCCTTTGCAGCAATGGTATGTAGAGAAGAGTATAATGTAGCTCAGGATATTTCATTAGGACATTTTACACATGAGAAGAGTCCCGTTGGATGTGCAGCGGCTAGGGCAGTAATTGATTACATAAATGAGAACAAGGTATTACAAAAAGTAAAAGAAGATGCTATTTTCATGAAACAAGCTTTGAACGACTTAAAATGTAAATACCCTATTATTAGTAAGGTAAGAGGGTTAGGACTTTTATGGGGAGTTGAATTAAGGTGTCCAGAAACCAATCAGCCAAAAGTTATTGAAGCAGAGAAGATTATGTATAGTTGCTTAACACAGGGCTTAAGTTTTAAGGTATCTCAAGGACATGTTTTACAATTATCACCAGCGTTGACTATTAAAAGGGAAGAACTTAAAAAAGCTATATCTATTTTAGATAGGGCATTTAAATCTATACTGTATAGAAGAAGATAATCTAATAAAAGAAATAAGATTAAAGCGTTACAAGAACATATTAAACCTTTAAAAGTTAAACCCAATACCCCTTTTTATATAATGATGGGTATTGTTGCTTCTACTTATATCATTCTAATTGTTGCTATGATGGTGGCTGATATGTCCTATACGTCACCAGGACATATATTTGAAGCACTTAAAAGTAAGGAAATCCAATATGCAATTAAATTGAGCTTGGTCACCTGTACGGTTACTATGATTTTAAGCGTAATGGTTGCTGTTCCATTAGGGTATTTTATGTCACGTTTTGAATTTCCGTTTAAAAAAGTAATCGACGCTATTCTTGACATTCCTATAGTACTACCACCATTAGTAATAGGATTGAGTTTGTTGATTTTATTTCAAACCGCTCCGGGCCGATTTATAGAAAGCCATGTGCGTATTACTTATACGGTATATAGTGTTGTAATTGCTCAGTTTATGGTGGCCTGTGCTTTTGCTGTACGTACCATGTATGTAACATTTTCCCAAATTAACAACCGACAGGAACAGGTGGCTCTAACATTGGGCTGTAATCAAAAGCAAGCTTTTTTTAACATCCTATTACCACAAGCAAAGAATGGCATTTTAACAGCGGCTTCTCTAGCCTGGGCTAGGGCTTTAGGAGAGTTTGGACCTATTCTTATCTTTTCTGGAGCGACTAGAATGCGTACTGAGGTTTTACCAACAACGGTATTTTTAGAAATGACCGTAGGTAATATAGAAGCAGCTGTAGCAGTATCCTTAATTATGATCTTTTCAGGATTTGCGGTGCTTATGATAGTTCGGTTATTTGGTGATAAAAAAGTGATTGTTTAGCAATGATAAGAGGTGTTAATTTAAACATACATCAAGGGAATTTTAAATTATCCAACCTTAATTTTACCATTGAGGCAAAGGAATATGTTGTACTTATGGGAAAAACAGGTTGTGGTAAAACAACCCTTTTGGAAACTATATGTGGGCTAAGAAAGTTGTCATCAGGTGAAATTTGGATAAACGACAAAAATGTATCCAATGAAGTCCCGGCCAAACGTGAAATAGGGTACGTGCCTCAAGATGCTGCACTTTTTAATACTATGACCGTAAAAAAGAATATTGGATTTGCCTTAAAAATAAGAAAGTACAGTAAACAAAAAATAGAAGAAAGAACAAACGAATTGGTGGAGCTTATGGGTATAGATTATTTATTGGAGCGACGTATAGATGGTTTAAGTGGTGGTGAGAAACAGCGTGTAGCCTTAGCAAGAGCCTTGAGTTTTTATCCTCAAATATTGTGTTTAGATGAGCCATTAAGTGCTTTGGATGAAGACACCAAAGACGATATGGTAAAACTGTTGCAAAAACTGAAGCAAAATTTGAATGTCACTGTAATTCATGTAACCCATTCAAATTTTGAAGCCTCAAAACTGGCAGATCGCATTTTGTATTTTGAAGCTGGAGCCATAACACATCAAAAGAAATTAACAAATGTTTTATGATTAGTATTAAATTAAAATTTACGGCACAATTAAAAGATAGGGCAGGAGTAGATAGTGATGTCATTTTGATTAATGAAAAGGATACATTACAAGATTTAATAAGGGAATTGCCCAAGACATACGGATCCGATTTTGGTGCGGTTTTGTTTGAAGAAAGTGGCGTGTATCGTCATTCCAATTTAATTGTAGTAAATCAAAACCAAGTAAGGTATGAAGAGAATATCAAAATGAAAGATGGAATGGAAATTATGTTAATGTCACCAATATCAGGGGGATAATGAAACGATTAACACAAGAAGAATTGGCAACTTACGAGTGGCAACTGGATGTTACAGGGCATGGTAAAGCTGGTCAAGAACGATTAAAGAACGGTACTGTTTTAGTGTCTCGTTGTGGGGGATTGGGCAGTGTTGTTGCTTATGAGTTGGCTGCGGCCGGGGTTGGAACTTTAATATTGGCTCATGCGGGCAATGTAAAACATAGCGATTTAAATCGTCAGTTGTTAATGACACATGATTGGTTGGGCAAACCACGGGTCACATCGGCAGAAAGACGATTAAAAGAGCTTAACCCAAGGTTGAATATTATTTCGGTTCCAGAAAATATTAACGAAAGCAATGCTGAAAAGCTAGTTAGTATGGCCGATGTAATTGTAGATGCGGCTCCCTTATTTGAAGAACGTTTTTTAATGAACAGGGAAGCGGTAAAGCAAGGAAAGCCTTTGGTTGACTGTGCCATGTATGAATTAGAGGCTCAGATAACAACTATTGTTCCAGGTGAGACAGCATGCTTATCTTGCTTGTATCCGGATAAGCCCATAGCCTGGAAACGACGGTTTCCAGTGTTTGGAGCGGTTTCTGGTACGATAGCCTGTTTGGGCGCTATGGAAGCCATAAAAGTCATTTCAGGTTTTGGTGAGCCCTTAAAAAATAGGTTGTTGACTATGGATATGCGAACTATGGATGTGCAATCCATTAAGATAAACAGGCGTAAAGATTGTGAGGTTTGTGGCCATAAATAATAAAGCGTATTGAAGTTAATTTTACACGAAATAGTACATAGAAAGTTCAATTTTTTAATGGGACTTTTAGGAATGGTCACCATTGTAGGTTTGGTAGTTTTTTTCTATACCATGACCCGTGCATCACAAAAGGAAACCATACGCCTCACAAGGGATATGGGTTTCAATGTACGCATTATACCTGGAGGAACCGATAAAAATCAATTTTGGGTTGATGGGTATTCCAACTTAAGTATGTCCCAAGAGGTAGTAGATAAGCTTGTAGAACAAAAGTCGGTTAATTATGCACATCTAACTGCAACGTTGCATAAACGCATTCAGTTCAGAGGTAAGGACATAATCTTAACGGGCATAGCTAGCGAAGAACGAGAGCCATCAGGTGCAAAAAAATCCAAGATGATTTTTGCCATTGACATGGATAAGGTGTATGTAGGTTACGAAATAGCAAAACAATTCAATCTTAACCAAGGCGATACCATAGGTGTTTTGGGAAAAGATTTTGAAATATCAAAAACATTAACCGAATCGGGTAGTGAAGACGATGTACGCCTGTTTTTAAATTTACAAACCCTGCAAGAATTAGTTCATATGGAAGGGCGTATTAATGAGGTTATGGCTATAAACTGTATGTGTTCTACCAAAAATGGTAATCCTTTGGGCGAGTTGAGGGATGAACTTCAGAAAATAGCTCCGGAAGCCGATGTTATTATGAAAAATAGTGTTGCAGAAGCCCGAGAGAAACAACGAAAAATGATTGATAAATACTTCATGTATCTATTCCCAATTATTTTATTCATTTGTGTGATTTGGTTAGGTTCGGTAACCATGACGAATGTTAGAGAGCGTACTTCCGAAATAGGTATCCTGAGGGCCCTAGGGTTTAGTGGTTTTAAGGTTAGTAAACTGTTTTTTTTAAGGGCGCTATTAATAGGTTTTTTAGGAGCCATTATAGGCTTTATTGTTGGGACTTTGTTGTCCTATCAAATTGGTCCAAATGTATTTAGTATTGCCAAGGATTATATCACTCCCAATTATATATTATTGTTTTTGGCTGTTATAATTGGACCTTTGTTTTCGTCATTATCTTCATTGTTACCAGTGCTATGGGCAGTAAACAGGGATGCAGCTGAACTTTTAAAAGAATAGATGATGTTGGAGGTAAAAAACATAAGTAAACAATTCAGTTCTGGTAAAAATCAAGTATTAGCTTTAAAAAATATAAATTTAAAAGTTGAAGCGTCTGAGTTTGTATTGATAAAAGGGGAGAGCGGTAGCGGTAAATCTACACTATTATTTATTATGGGTGGGATGCTAAGACCTTCATCAGGAGAAGTCATAGTCAACTATAGTGATATAGCTAAATTATCTGAACATGAACGAAATGTCTATAGAGCCAAACATGTTGGATTTGTATTTCAATCTTATCATTTACTACCATATCTTAATGTGAAGGAAAATATTATGGTTTCAAACAGTTTAAATACTGTTACCATAACCGAAGAAGCGGTATTGAAAATGGTGGAACAACTTGGGATTTTAGATAGGCTTTACCATAAGCCCGCTCAGTTAAGTGCAGGTGAAAGGCAGCGAGTTGCCTTAGCAAGAGCTTTAATTACCAATCCATCATTAATATTAGCTGATGAACCTACTGGAAATTTGGATGAGAAAAATACAATTGAGGTTATGAATTATCTAAAAGCATATCAAGAAAAAGGAGGAACGGTAATTATGGTCACGCATGGCCATCTTGCCGATAACTATGCCACAAGAACCATTAGGTTACAAAAGGGACAACTTATATAAAAATAGATACCAAAGTACATATGAGACTTCCAATATTGATTTTAATCATCCAGGCGGAATAATAATTGGGATATTCCATGTGAACTTAAAAAACAATAAAGTTAAAACATGAAATCAGTATTTAAACAATTAAAGAAAACAATAGGCCTATTATGTTGCTTGTTGTTGGTTGCAAATTGTGAAAACAACATACAAATCAATCCAGATCAAGACTGGCCACAGTTTAAGAGAGATAATTACCGAAGTGGTAATGGTACCATCCAGTTGGATTTAAAGACTTTAGGTGAAGCATGGGAATACAATGCTTCTCAATTGCCAGTGCCAGCTTGGTATGGCCCAGCAAAAGAGGATACCTATGCCAAAAGTGGTCCTTTGCCCTCTATGAGAGATTACGACCTGTCATATTATCCCATTATTGTTGGAAACCGATTGTTTTATGGCTCAACTTCAAACCATGCCATACACTGTTTAGACACCAAAACAGGTAAAGAATTATGGACTTTCACAACGGGAGGGCCAATACGGATAGCCCCTACTTTTCATAATAATCGTTTGTATTTTGGTTCAGACGACGGATTTGTATATTGTATTAAAGCGACTAACGGAAATTTGGTTTGGAGTTATTCGCCTTCAGATAAGGAAGCACGCAAAGTACTTAATAATAGATCTTTAATTTCATTTTGGCCAATACGTACGGGTGTGTTGATAGAAGATGGTATTGCTTATTTTGGAGCCTCTTTACTCCCTTGGAAAGACTCATACTTTTGTGCTATAAATGCTGAAACCGGAAAGCCCGAAGGAGAAGGTACCTACGTGAAGGTTTTTGAAAATATGACACTTGAAGGCGCTATGGCTTCAACAGGAGAGAAACTAATTCAACCTCAAGGACGTATATCTCCTATGTTTTTTAATAAGTTTAATGGAGAAAGTAAAGGTCAAATTGCTGGTACAGGTGGTTGCTTTGTTTTAGTAACTCCTGAAAAGAATATTGTACATGCTCAAACCTCCAGATATAAAAGCATAACGGAAACCATAGGGGATTTCGCTGAAAATCCACCAGAAGATAAGGGTACAAAAGCAGATTTTATGTCCTTTAAAAACGGAAAGGAAATGGTGGTTAAGGATAGTATCAGCTATATCCTCACCGATAATTCCCTGTCGGCGTATAGTAGAACCTCAAAAAAAGTGATTTGGATAAAGCATAATTATAGAGCCCATCGCATTATTGAATCAGGAGATAGGCTTTTTGTGGGTGCTACAGACACCGTTTATGCCGTAAGCACTAAAAATGGACTGCCTTTATGGAAAGCGCCAGTTAGGGGCGTGGTGTATGCTCTAGCTGTGGCAGATGATGCCTTGTTTGCCAGTACTGGTGAAGGTAGAATATATTGTTTTAGAAATGGTAAGACTGAAAATAAACTATTGGCTGAAAATAGTAACAAAAACCCAGTACTTGATAAGCCAGTAGCTGATAAATTAAAGCAAGTGAATCCTACCTTGTCACTTCAGGCTGGACCTTTTGTTAATACTGTATCTCCTACTTCGGTGGCAATACATTTTGAAACTTACGATACTACGATGCCTTCAGTTTTATGGTCTGATGGCGTTTCAGAAAAAGAAATTAAGGCAACAGTTTCTTCAAAACAGCATAAAATAATAGTAGATAGTCTTAAAAAGGACTTTATCTATTCTTATCAAATTAAACATGAAGATTCTGAAACACAGGTGTTTGAATTCGATAATTTCTTTAATTATGAAAACACATTATCTTTTCAAGCAGTTGAGGAATCAATGGATAGGGAACTTCTTTCAAAAGTAAAAAGCTTAATTAATAATAGTAAATCTATAGCTATTGTTTTTGGAGCTCAAAACATATCAACCGCACAAACTATTGCTCAAATTAAGGGTGTGAAGGTGTTTCTTTTTGATGATTCCAAGGATCTTGTAGAAGAGCTTAGGAGAAAAGTTCAAAAAACAGGAGTTTATGGAGGTAAAATTGAAGTACAACATGTTACAGATATGGACAATCTACCTATTACAGCCGATATAGCTGATCTTGTGATTATTAATAATGATAACCTTAGTGCCAATGAAGCTATTCGATTAACAAAACCTAATGGATATACCCTTATTGATAAGAGAGGCAAAGATTATGGAGATTGGTTGGAAAAGGCTGAGAATAGTTGGCAGGTAGGAGTTACTCATACCAACGATTTTGATGTATTAAAAAAAGCACCATATGAAGCTACCGGTACGTGGACCCATCAATATGGGTTGCCCGACAACACTGCTTTTGGAGGAGAAAGTCTTTGGGGATCAACAGGTACAGAGGATTTTGAAATCCAATGGATGGGTCGCCCTGGACCTCGTTTTCAAACCGATAGGAGCGGACGTAAACCGTCGCCATTGGCTGTAAACGGAAAGATGTTTGTACAAGGGAGGGATCGCATTGTTGCTGTTGATGCATACAATGGTAACATTTTTTGGTCTAAGGAAATTCCTTTTTTTAATAGAATGAATGTTCTTAAGGATTGTAGTAATTGGTCGGCTGACGATAACTTCATTTATGCTGCAGTAAAGCATAATTTGCTTAAAATAAATAGTGATAATGGAAATATTAAGGCCATTATACCAGTAGTTAATAGTAAGGTAAATTCTGTTAATGATTGGGGATACATAAGTTCTAATAAGAATTTAATTATTGGTTCCTCAGTTCCAAAAAATAGTGCTTATATCAATTATTATGGAAACGAGGGATGGTATGACAGTGTATCGGGACCATTATCGGATAAGGTGGTAAGTTATTCCTTGTTCGCAAAAGATAAAGACAAACTTAATGATGTTTGGGTTTATGAAAAACCAAACACGTTCATTATAAATCCAACAATCACAATAAATGGAAACCAAATTAGTTTTATAGTCTCTAAAAATCCTGATTTTAAGCTAACTAAGGAATTTAGGGCAGACCCAACTATTTTTAAAAATTTATATTTGGTTGTTTTAGATGTTAACTCTGGAAAAGAATTGCTTAATCATTCTATAAATGTAATGCCAGGTATAACTAATATTTATATGGCAGCAAGTAAAGACCAAAATGTATTATTAACGGCAAATGCAGGCTATTATTACATTTACAATTTCAACAATATTACCGGTGAACTAAACTGGGAACAAAAACAACCATGGTTTGACACACATCATGGAGGCCATTATTCTAAACCTGCTATAGTTAATAATCGCCTAATAGTTAAACCCGCAATGTATTATCTAGATACAGGTAAGCTTATGGACAAGGAAGTTCCGAAAGCAGGACATGGCTGTGCATCTTACGCTTTAACCGAACAATCTGTTTTTTATAGGGGAGGTAGTGTAACGCAATATAATTTTGACACCGAGAAGTTTTCACAATGGGATCGTTTGCGTCCAGATTGTTGGATAAGTACCATACCGGCACAGGGAATGGTATTGTCACCTGAAGCGGGTGGAGGCTGTAGTTGTGGTAATTGGTTGGAAACCTCAATGGTATTTGCTCCAAAATCAAGGGCACCTATAACGTTTATTTATAGAGATAGAATTTTTATGGATTCCGTTTCAGTGGAAATAAAGTCAAGGGATACATCTAATAAAAATATATATTACACAACAGATGGTAGCACGCCATCAAGGTCATCAACATTATATAAAAAGGTAATACCATTACATAAAACCACTACATTAAAGGCCATTATATATGTAGAAAAGAACGGTAAGGAGATTAGTTATAGTAGAACAAAAACATTTGAAAAAGCAAGACCTGAACCGAAAATAGTTGAAATACCCCAATTATTAAATGGAAAATGGGAGTTTTATATTGAAAAAACAGGAGCTACAGGAGCAGTACATTACACTACCGATGGAACAGAACCAACTATAAATTCACCTTTATACACTAGCCCAGTCCAGTATTCTAAAAATTGTATGGTAAAGGCTAAAACCTTTTGGAAAGAAAGCAATGGTGTAATTGAAAGTAAGGAAACTAATTTTGAAATGTTAATTCCAAAACTAAAACCAGCTGTGCAGATTGAAGCCCAGCAAGGAATTTCAAGATATTATTACAAGGAACAAAGCGAGTTTAAGGATATACCCAAACTGGAAGAGTTAACCCCTAAAACAAAAGCGATTGTTAATCAAATACAGGTTACACCTTATGAAAACAGTAATAAGTGTGCTTTAAGGTTTAGTGGGTTTATAGATATTCCTGTTGATGGTATGTATATTTTGTCGAGTAAATCATCTAGAAGTTATAATTTTGTTCAGTTTCATGATGCGGTAATTGAAAGTCGGGGAAATAATGAAGAAAGCCAGGTTTTTGCTTTACAAAAAGGATTGCACGCTGTACAAATTGATCACTTTGTGACCGAAGGCCCTTCAGATTATGATTTGCTAATTGAGGGTCCAAATATGGTTAAACAAAGTGTAGGAGCCCATATGTTATATCGTTTGTAACAACAAAATAATGGTAAGAAATAAAATAAGTTTAATGGTATTAGCTATTCTGTTCAATATAATACAGGTTGAAGCATGTCGATATACAATTAGGGAAATAGGGTTTTCAGCACTTAATAAGGTAACCTATATCCTTTATCGTGTAGATAGTCAAACAGTTACTTTTCCGAATCAATTAGCAGCAGGGTTTACAAGCTCCAATATAAAGACACACGCTATAAATGCAAGTATTGAAAAAGATAATCAGGTTATTGCATTTGCAAAGTCGCAAAACAAAGGGTTTCCTGTTTATGTTTTGGTGGATATTAATAAACGCATGCTGGCCTTATCTGCGGCAGAGTATGAAAATAATATTGCTTCAGGAGTATTGGCTTCACCCATACAGCAACTGTTACAAGAAAAGCTTCCCGTTAATTATGCTACGGTGTTATTAATAGAAGGTAGAGATGCAGAAGCTAACCAACTTGCTAAACAACACATTTTAAAGACTTGTAAGCATATAGAAAACATTATGCCCAATATGCCAAAGCAAGTTGATCTGGGACCAGATATGACTGTTATTGAGCAAAGCAATTTTGAAGATGAAAAAGTGTTACTTTGGAGTTTAGGGGTGGATGAGGTACCCAAAAAACCAATAGCTTTTATTTTATATGCTAAAGGACGCATTATGGGAGAGCAAATTGATTTTGAGGGTATTATAAGTGAAAAGCTATATAAATTGCTATCCATTATAGGAGCAGATTGCGAATGTGGATTGGATAGAAAATGGATGTTGGGTTATCAAGTGCCTTTGGATTGGCCGAAAGATATAAGGCAAGATTTAAGCGATAGGTTAGGATTTGATGTTGACAATCCTATGGTACTTACTGAAATGAGCCGTATTTTGGCTATTGAAAATAGAGCACCTAAAACTCCGGATGGTATTTCTTTCGAGCCCATTGTTGTTGATTTAGATAAAGAATTCAATGATATCCCTGAAATTGAACATAAAGTATTAACAAAAGTTGAAGGAGGCACAAGGAATACTTCAAACCAAATAATTTGGTATTCCATATTAGGTTTATTACTAATTATAAGTGTTGGAGCCTTATTTATTCTAAAGAAAAAATCATAAACTATAAAAATTTTTATTTCAATGAATCGAATAAAAATTATTTTTAAACTCCTATTTATTCTAAGTATAAGTATACATGCCCAAACCCAAATAGATTCATCTAAAGTAGTCAGGGTGTTAACATTCAATATATATCATGGTGAAACGGTAAATGCCGAAAAACAATTTGATTTTGATTTATTGGCCAAAGTTATTAACGATGAACAACCAGATTTAGTAGCATTACAGGAGGTTGATTTTAAAACCAATCGTGTTTTAGGTGTCGATTTGGTCACCGAGTTAGGCTTACGTACCAAGATGCAGGCCATTTTTGGTAAAGCTATGGCTTTTGATGGTGGTGAGTATGGTGAAGGTATTTTGTCTAAGTATTCATTTCTCTCAACTAAAAACCATGCCTTACCTGCTAGGGAGGGTAAGGAGCCTAGGGCTGCTTTAGAAGTAAATGTTGTCATTAAAAGTGGCGATACCATTAAGTTTATTGGAACGCACCTAGACCATACTAAAGATGAAACCGATAGAATAAATCAAGCAAATACAATTAACGGATTATTTGCAAAAGAGAATGTACCTATGATTATGGCAGGCGATTTAAATGCGAAGCCAGAGAGTGAAACCATGAAAATTCTTTTTAGTGTCTGGAAACCTTCATTGCCCGATTTTCAACCAACCATGCCTTCTGATGCCCCTCGTGCAAAAATAGATTATGTGTTATATAAACCTGCGAATGCTTGGCGGGTTTTGGATACCAAAATCATCTGTAATGATAAAGCAACAGACCATTGTGCCGTTTTGAGCGTACTGGAACTTCTAAATTAGTGTGTTTTGGATGAATTAGTTGACATACTTGATAGAGAGGGAAAAGCAACGGGAAAAACCTGTATGAAGTCTGAAGCACATGCCAAAGGCTATTGGCATAAGTGTATTAATGTTTGGCTTTATACCAAACAAGGTGAGGTTGTAATACAAAAACGGGCAGCCACAAAAAAAGAGTTTCCCAATACTTGGGATGTATCTGTAGCTGGCCATATTGGAGCGGGAGAAGATGTGTTGTTAGCTGCTCAACGAGAAGTAGGTGAAGAGGTCGGCTTCCATATAATAGCCAGTGATTTAACGTTTATAGGAAATTATGCCACAGATTTCAGGCATCATAAAGATTATATAGATAGGGAATACCATTATATGTATGTGGCAGAGTTGACGGTTCCTATTGAAAAATTACAAATTCAGGTCGAAGAAGTTGCAGGAATCCAATTGATATTAATTTCAGAATTAATTAAAAAAATAGAATCTAAAACCGATTCATTTAGCTTTGTTCCTTATGGTTTAGATTATTTTAAGCATGTTTTTGCTTCAATCAATAAAAAAATACAATAGTTGTTGATTTTATTTTCCAAGAATCATTTTAATGCCTACCAGAATAATAAAGACCCCAAAAATCTTTTTAAGAAAAGCTTGGTCTATTCTAAGCGCTAATTTTGAACCAAAATAGCCACTAATCATAAATAACACAGAAACAATTAAAGCCATTTTCCAATCTATTGCACCTGCTTTGTGATAATTCAAAACAGCTAAAAATGTAACAGGGGGAAGCATTACCGCTAGGCTAAGACCTTGTGCCATGTGTTGTGAAAATCCTAAAAAGAATACAAACATGGGAATCATAATCAGTCCGCCACCCACTCCTAGTAAGCCACTAAAAACACCAGTTAGAATACCTATAAGAATTAAAATAAGAACAGTTGTAAGCGTCATTTTCATGTGTTTTAATTTTGATAGGCTTCAATTTATAAAAAATGATGTAATCTGTTATTAATAAAATGACCAAATATTAATTCATAAGGCTTTCTGAATGAATTGAGAAAAATAAGGTATTTATATGTTCATTTACTTGTAATGGTTTTATTCTAATGAAACCTTATTTTAACTATTATAAAGTTCAAATAAGCACCCCTTAACCTCTTTTTTGTTGCAGGCTATTAAGGTAACTATTCCAAGTTTTGTAATAAATATGTTATGAATATAGGTTTATCTTTTTATAAAGGCTTAAATAGCTGTTTTAATTGATTTCTAGGTGCAAACAGTTACTCTATTCGTTTGTAGTTTTCTGCAAACATAGGGTTCCCTTGTTCATCCAGGCTAATTTGAGAAAATTTGTTTTCTTCTAAGATGAGTTTAAATGTAAACTCTTTATTTTCTTTTATAATATTATTCATAGCTTTCGAGCCATAATCTAGAACTTCGGTTAAAACACTATCATTTGCAGTGTAATCACCATATCCAAACCAATCTAAAGAATCTGAAACACGTAATCTGGACCACATGACCTTGGTAGGAGAATACATTTTAATTTGTTTAAGTGTATTTGAAGATTTAATTGTATCAATAGAGCCATCACTTCTGTAATTAAAGTAGCTAATCAACTCCCATGCGCCTTGCATGGAAAGAGGTTTTTCATTGGATACTTCAGAATTATGATTTGTGGAGTCTGTATTTGAATTCTCCTTACATGAAAACAGTAGCAAAATGAAGAGGATAAAAAAATAATTTTTCATAGTTGGTAAGATTAGAAGATATGTAGTTAGTTATCTACAAGTTACAAAAAATAACTCATAAATCTAAAAAGCCAATAAGAAACTACTATAAGCAGATAAAAACTGTTGATAACTTATAATTAAAATTAAGGCCAAAAACTATACTTTTGCTCAAATTAAATAAATTGAATTATGGCTGATACAATAGAAAAGGTAAAATGTTTAATTATAGGTTCAGGGCCAGCAGGTTATACGGCAGCTATCTATGCTGCAAGGGCCAATATGAACCCTGTTTTATACCAAGGCACACAACCAGGAGGGCAGTTGACAACGACCAATGAAGTAGAAAATTTTCCAGGGTATCCAGAGGGAGTAACAGGCCCGGAAATGATGATGCAACTACAGGCTCAGGCACAACGTTTTGAAACCGATATCCGTGATGGCTGGGTGACTAAAGTTGATTTTTCAGGAGGGGTCCATAAAGTGTGGGTGAATGACACAAAAGAAATTCATTGTGATACGGTCATTATATCAACAGGGGCTTCAGCCAAGTATTTAGGATTGGAATCAGAACAGAAGTATCTAAAATTAGGAGGCGGTGTTTCGGCATGTGCGGTTTGTGATGGATTCTTTTATAGGAATCAGGAGGTCGTTATAGTTGGTGCTGGTGATAGTGCCTGTGAAGAAGCTCACTATTTATCCAAGTTATGTACTAAAGTAACCATGTTGGTAAGACGTGATGAATTTAGGGCATCTAAAATTATGGCAGCCAGAGTTAAGAATACGCCAAACATAAATATATTGTTTAATACTGAGACCGATGAGGTATTGGGCGACGGGCAAGTGGTTACAGGTGTTAGGGTGTTCAATAATAAGACCAATGAAAAGCAAGAGATTCCGGCAACAGGATTCTTTGTAGCTATTGGACATAAGCCCAATACAGATATTTTTAAGGATTATTTGGAGTTGGATGACACGGGATATATCATCAACAAACCGGGAACCTCTAAAACGAACATAGAGGGCGTATTTGTATCGGGCGATGCAGCAGACCACGTTTACAGACAGGCTGTTACGGCTGCAGGAACTGGTTGTATGGCTGCTTTAGATGCAGAACGTTGGTTGGCGGCAAAGGATGCTTCATTTGAAGTTTCAACATCAACATATAACTAAAAGCATTTTGATTTTTTATATATGGACCAAAGCATGAAAATGCTTTGGTTTTTTGTTTTGTAATTATATCAAAAAGTGTTTTCTTTGAAGCCCATAATTAAATCGGGATGTGGCGCAGTCCGGTTAGCGTATCACGCCAAAGGCGTGATGGTCGATATATAATGAGTTATGTTGTTTACATATTATACAGTGAAGCACTAGACAAATATTACGTAGGCCAAACAAAAGATATTGTTAAACGTTTAGCGATTCACAACCAAGGAGGGAAAAAATATACCACTAAGGGTATTCCATGGAAGTTGATTGAAACATATATATGTCCAAACCGTTCAGAAGCTGTTCGGTTAGAACGGAAAATAAAAAAGAGAGGTATTGTTAGATATCTCCAAAATGGATAAATTTGGAATGTGGCCGTTCTACTGGCACAAGGTAAATTGCACCACTGTAGATTCTGTAAAGTAGAGAAGCCACTAAAAGATAAATAATATATGATTCGATCATAAAAATCGGGATGTGGCGCAGTCCGGTTAGCGTACACGGCTGGGGGCCGTGTGGTCGCAGGTTCAAATCCTGTCATCCCGACTTTTTAAGGTTTTAAATAAAACCAAAAACACAAAAAAATAGCCAAACACTATATAAATAAAGGGATTGGTTGTGTTTGATAAACAAACTCGTTTAGAACAAAAGTGAGTTAATAGGTGAGTGATTCGGTGAGCTCACCAAAACATAAGAATTTTTTGAAAGTGATTTGATTTTCGTGTTACGAGTCTATCGTTCAACCAAAACACTTTCAAAATGAAAACAAATTTCACCTTTGGCGTAATATTCTTTACGCGTCTCAATTCCAAAAAGACTGACCAAGCCCTAATCTTTCTTCGTATTACTGTTAATGGCAAGCGTTCCGAAATCAGTTTAAAAAGAAACGTATCCCAAAAACTTTGGGATAAAAACAAGGGCAAGGTTAAAGGGAATTCTCAAGAAGCACGAGCTTTAAACAATTACATTCATCAAGTACATGTCTTTAAAACACTTAGTAAAATAGGAGTGATGTGTAAAACCAACCATATACATCACCTCAGAAACATTTAGCCCTCCTTTTTTCAATAGTTGAGCTGCACGTTTTAAACGAATATTTCTTATAAACTCTGTTACTGTTTGACCTGTAAGCGCTTTTACTTTTAGGTATAGATTTGTCGAGTTTATTCCTAACATTTCACTAAGTAACTTTACGCTTAGCTCAGAATTATCAATTTCCATTTCAATTTTGAAGAATATCATTTAATCAAAGTTTCCCTTAACTGGTAAATTATGCTTTTCAATATTTTGTTTGTTAGATAAATATCATGAAATATTACATGGAAGAAAACTTAACCCATTCATGTATTATTTATAATAGTAGGTAAATTAACAATTTTCTTATAAAATTACTTCCACCTACAACACTTTGCCCCGTTAAGTGAGACGTTCGTATCTTGTTTCAAGAATATCCTTATAAGCAGCTTTCATGTCATTTGATAAAAAAGAATTATCTATCCATTGTATAGCTTTAGGTTTATTTTTGAACATACGATTAAAAACACCTTGTATTTGTCTGTCGGTTAATCCAAGCCTTTGTCCTAAATGCTCGAAATGGGCTTTTTTAAGTTTTCTTTTCTTTCCCTCAATTGTGAGTGCCAACTCTTCGGTATCTTCCAGCAATACGATAGCTACATTAAGTAGGTCATAAGCTGGAGCCAATACCCAACCCGAAGGACTCTCTATCATCGAAAAGTTTTTCAAGTGCATATCATTGTTTCCTGTTAGAAAACTAAAGATTGCCAATTCAAAATAGAAGATTTTATCCAACAAAGTGTTATTGGAATAACTGTCCAATGCTTTGCCAACTTTTTCCATGGAGCTTTTATACTTTTCATGTGCTTCTGTAATTTGAAACATATCCAGCATATGGATTTTTTCCCCTTTTTCAGTTCTGTCAATACGTTTGGTAACATAAGACAATTCACCCGAAGCCAATTTTATCAAACTTGAAGGCACGACCCGTATGCCAAAAGCTTTTGCAATCCGCATAGTCAGATGTTCGTTTTCCGGCATTTCCGGAAATTGATGGGAGGGTGGTTTAAATATATATTGGCCACCAAGTGCTCCCACAACAGTTAATCGTGTATCAGCTTGTTCTTGGGTTTCCTTTACCAAAGACATGGATAATTTAGGCTGTACTCCAGGTACAGCAACACTACGCTCAACAACACTCTTTGCCAATTCCACCATTTGGTCTATAATGTAGGGGATTATTGGAGGTTTTGTAGTGCCAAAGAAATCCATAGAACATTTTTCATGAAAATCAGTGTCATTTTCAAGAGGCTCATAACAATATAAACATCTATTCTTCATTGTCATTAGTTTTAGGTACAACACTTACCGCCCCAATACAATTCTGGCAACAGGCTAATAATAATCCCATGCGATCATTTCGATTTATTTTCCAGTTTTTTGATGCAATATCTAGTAACCAACCTTCGGGGATTAAACCTTCAAAAAAAGGAAATAACTTATTATTAGTATAAGCTTCTTTCCTAACAGGCATAGTAAACGTTATAAATTCAGAAGAATGGGTTTCTATATAAGTTGCATCATATTGAAACACATAATCACCTTCATCAGTTTCGGTAATAGTTCCTGCCAAATAATCTTTATAATAGACCGTACCTTGTCTCATCATTCAATGTTTTACTGTTCACAGGAGCTAATTCATGTCCAAACATAGCTAGGACAAGGTTAACCTTTTCCATGTTAAGTTTGGTTTTACCTTGTTCTATTTTTCGTACTACGGTTAAAGCAACACCAGCTCTGTCGGCAAACTCTTCTTGTGTAAGCCCAACTTCTTTTCTTCGTTCTTTAACAAATTCTGCTAATGATTTCATCTTATATTAATATTAAACTATATGTTTTTGCATATAATTCTAAGTAAATATACGAAATTATATGCTTTTACATATAATCTTAATGAAAAAGATATAATTATATGCTTTTGCATATAAAAAAGGAAGGTAAATTTTATGATTGACTGAAAAGATTTAGAATAAAAAAGCCAGAAAGATCCTGAGCTTATATTTTTATTTTCTTAATAAACTTAACAATAGATTTGAACAGTATCGAGGCAATAAAACTGACCAATCCCGACCAACCCAATGTAGGTAAAACCAAAACACTGTTAATTGTATGGTTATCAGTGTTTTCTTGTTTTTATTGCCTTTATTTGGTTAATGTCACATACATTTCATATTGAGATATGAAATATAAATGAGAAATATTTATTTCCTAGGCTTTTAAACTTTTATACTTTTTTGAAAAATCTATAAGTAAAAAATTTTGATACTTTCTTATAGCTTCTTTATTTCAACTTTAATCACTTGGTATGTGTCAAAATCAAGTTTGCTTTTTTTAAGAGAAAAGCTATAGCCATTTTTTTCTTTTTTTATGTTAATTTTTTTACCTGATGATAAATTCGTTACTCTACCTATTTTTCCGTTGTAAAATAATGAAACCTTATCATCTAATCTATTCGGTAATACGTGTAAATATAGGGCATTCCTATGTTTGGTAATGGGGGCATTAGCCCATTCTTTAGGAGCAGGGAGTAGTTCTTTTCCAAATAAGGCCTCTTTATTTGGAACTATCCATTCGGCTAATTGAGCCATATTTTTGTAAAAGTCTTTTGGTGGAACGCCATTGCCAGAAGGACCAATGTTAATAAGAAAATTCCCGCCTAAACTTCTGGCTAATATCAATTTATCCAAGGCTTCTTTTGCACTGAAGCGTAAGGAGGAGTAGCCCCATGAACCACACCACGAAGTAGTAAATTCCCACCACTTATTGATGCCTTCTTCCGGTTCCTTCCATTCAACCGTGGCAAAATCGCCTTTACCTATTTCTTCTTCCTTTGCATCGGGACTACGCATTTTATACCACCTGTCGTTTACTACGATACCAGGCTGTAAGGTTCTTATCCAATTAAATAGACCATCTGTATATGCTTCCTTTTCTTTTCCCGGCCAGTAAAAACCATCAAACCATAACACGTCTATTTGACCATAATTCGTTAATAATTCTTTTAACTGTCCAATAGTATATGCCCACCAATTTTTATACCTCATCGAGTCAATTTCAGGATCTACTAAGGGAAATTTATTTCGAGTTCTAAAATTAAAATTCTGGTCTCCCAATGGATAGTTTGGAAAATGCCAGTCACGTTGCGAAAAATAGAATCCTACTTTTAAACCGTATTTACGACAGGCCTCTACATAGGGTTTTAACAAATCAGTATCGGGAACATAGGTGCTAATGTTATAATTTCCGTAAGTAGAAGGCCACAATGCAAAACCATCATGGTGTTTGGCTCCTAGTACTACGTAGGTGATTCCAGCTTCTTTAGCCGCTTTGCAAATCTTGTCTGGATCCCAATCGGTTGGATGGAAGTTTTCTGCCAGGGCAAAGTAGTCTTCAGGATTGGCATACTTTTCTTCATAACCATGCGGATAATTTTTAATCATTGCCCAGGAAGGTTGTGAACCCTGTGTACTATGTGGACCCCAGTGCATAAACAAGCCAAAATGTCCTTCACCAAACCACTGGGCTCCTGGATTGGGATTTGGAAAAATAACCGCTTTACTATCTTCGGAAATGGTCTTTAAAATGTTATTAATTATTGGGTCTTTTACTTGGTAAGCCAATTCCTTTTCTTGTATTTTTTGCCACTCATGAATGTTGTTTTCATTTACACTAACCCTTAACCCATTTCTCTTTCTAATACTTTTTATGCTTTTGGTTTCATAAAGCCCTATTTTATGGAATGGTATTTCTTTAAAATCGGGTAATTTTTTGTAAACTTCTGAATTTGAATCCAGATTGAAATTCTGAATGTCCCAATCTGCAAAAGCAATGTTATGGTCTGTCTCCCAGTTATTGTCTTTGTAGTCGAGCCATTCTTTTTTTCCATCCAATAGCTGTTCGACATTTACAAAAACATTGTTTTCTACCACGTTGCGTTTTGGATGCTCGGGGTTTTCAAAGTATGTGACAATTTCGGGATAACTA
The DNA here is from genome assembly GCF_019931125.1 of Aestuariivivens sp. NBU2969. Taxonomy (NCBI): domain Bacteria; kingdom Pseudomonadati; phylum Bacteroidota; class Flavobacteriia; order Flavobacteriales; family Flavobacteriaceae; genus Aestuariivivens; species Aestuariivivens sp. NBU2969. Next base: position 29,250 of record NZ_JAIOUU010000003.1, on the reverse strand, counting down.
TTGCTGTAGGGAGGAGCTGTAAAGTTAACGGCCTTTAATCGTTGTTCAAATAATCCGTTTTTATCCAATAAAGCCTTGGACCAGTTTTGCAGGCGGTTGTCAACATGTATGCCAATCTTATTGCTAATAAAAATATTGTTTCTGTAAACATTATCGGATCCGCCACCTATGAGCGCGTTCCATTTGCCTGCCTTATAAAAAACATTGCCTAATACGGTCATGCCACAGGCGCCATCATCGTGATAAACGGCACAGGTGTTGTAATGGTCTGGAATATTTTCAAAATAGTTATATCGAACTATATTACCACGTTCGGCAGGGTTACGCCCGTAATAAATAGCACCTTGGTCCTCTACTTCAAGGCATACATCATGAATGTAATTGTACTCAATTATATTGTCGTTTCCAAACATAAGGTATATGGCCATACTTGGGGTGTTGTATATTTCGCAATGCCTTACTGTGTTACCCACACCGGTTAAGTGGACAGCAGGGCGATACGATTTTTCTATGCGGTTTAAATCATGGAATACACAGTTTTCAATACTATTATTGCCTTTTTCCAGTGTTTTTAGGTTGCCTCCCCCAAGAATAACGCCTCCAGCGCCCAGATTGTAAAACTCACACCCTATGATCTTATTATTTTTACCACCTTCACTATAAAACGTAGAATTGGCGTAAAGGTGTTGTTGCAAACTGCCAACAATACCGGATTTTACTTTTTCCGTCCCCTCATGTCTGTACTTGTCAAATGGCTCTACGCCCTTGCCTACCAAAATGCCTATACTGCCAAGATTTCTAAAAGCACAGTCCTTAATGGTTGCATTATGGGTATTATCCATAGCAATGCCCAATCCTCGGGAGCATTCAAATTGAATACCTTCAATCAGTATATGCGTGGTGTTCTGGATGGTAAAAAATGGAGCTTCTAGTATTGAAAACTCGAGCGATTCAATCTCATCGTCTTCTAAAATAAATTGCAGTATCCCTTCTTTACGGTCAATATAATACTCTCCGGGGGCATCTAGTTCTGCCAGTATATTAACACCGTACCATTGTCGCCACGGTTTACTGTCTCCATAACCATACAAAGTGGCAGATGCTGTTTTTAGGGTCTGTGCTTTTGTGTCTACAGATGCTATCTTTACCATATCATCGGCATATCCCCACATAAAATATCCAGACATCCATACATCTGTTTCGTTGGCCCATTTATCGATTCGAGCGTCGTTATACTTAATCAGACCGCCCCGATTTGAGAAGTCGTCGTTTCTTGGCACGGAGCCTTTATCCAGTACCTTTCCCATAGGAACCATACCTTGGTTTGGCCAACGGGAAAGATGTAGAGGCTTTTTGTTAACAAAGGGTTCTCCCCAAGCTGGACCGTAAGGACGAGCAAACCCGACATGACGTAAAGTACCATAGTTTGTAATGCCAACATGTTTTAAATTAACACTGTAGTGGTTTTTAAAAGTGCTTTTAGTACTTTTTTTAATAAATGGTGATGGAATTGCAATACCGCCCGAAAAAATTACTTGTTCTGACTGATAGGGCTGAATATGTATATTGGAAAGGGTCCCATTAATTTTTACTGTACTTTGAAAGTAATAGGTGCCACCCCTTAAAAAAACTTTGACCATGGAATGGTTGCCTTTTTGCCTGTCCTCCTGTATTTGTTGCAATGCGCGTTCCAGTGTGGCAAATGGAGCTGCTTTTGTGCCTTCGTAAACATCATTTCCAGATGGGGAAACAAAATAATGTATCTCTTCCGTTTTAAAAGAAGATAACGAAATAATCAGTATTGCTAATAAATATAGTTTTAACACCTGCTTCATAAATCTTTAATCAATTCTGGTTCACATTTCTTTTTTCGTGTATGTAATCACTGGGGGACAAACCAAATTCGGCCTTAAAGCATTTTGGACTTCTTTTGCAACAGTGTCTTTTTTTTGTTCCTGACCGCAAGCATTTAGTACTAAAAAAGAAAGGATTGCAACAAATTTTAATAGTTTCATACAATTGTTTTTTTTAATAATTTATCTACCCATCCAACCACCGTCAACCAAGACGATGGATCCATTCATGTATTGAGAAGCATCAGAAGCCAAAAACACAATAGGGCCAGCAAAATCCTCGGGAGTACCCCATCGTCCTGCGGGTATTCGTTCTAAAATGGCTTTATTCCTATCAGGATTGTTTCTTAAAGCCTCTGTATTGTCCGTAGCGATATAGCCAGGTGCTATGGCATTTACATTAACACCTTTACCAGCCCACTCGTTGGCGAAAGCCATGGTCATTTGGCCAATGGCACCTTTACTGGCGGCATAGCCTGGAACCGTAATGCCGCCTTGGAACGTTAAGAGCGAAGCTGTAAACACTATTTTCCCATGTCCTCTGGCAACCATATCTTTTCCGAACTCACGTGTTAATATGAATTGGGCGTTTTGGTTGACTTCAATCACCTTGTCCCAATACTCATCTGGATGCTCTACAGCTGGAGCTCTTAAAATAGTACCGGCATTGTTTATTAAAATATCTATTTGCGGGTGGTTGGCTTTTACCTTTTCAATAAAAGCATAAACCGCTTTTCTATCTGAAAAATCGCATTGATAGGCAGTGAAGTTTCTTCCTGTGGCTTGAACTTCTTTTTCAATAGCGCTTCCACTTAACGCTAATGAAGCAGACACGCCTATAATGTCAGCACCAGCTTCGGCCAATGCTACTGCCATTCCTTTGCCTATTCCTCTTTTACAACCGGTAACCAGGGCTGTTTTCCCTGCTAAACTAAATTTGTTTAATATACTCATTATTAATTTTTTATATCATTATAAGCTACAATCCATTAAAACTTTCATACCATCAGGATTTTGATCAATACGTTCAAAAACCTTTTGAATAGTTGATAATGGTTGAACATCTGTTATCATATCCTCAAACGGGAGTTCGTTTGCTGTGATTAACGCAATTGACTTTTCGTAATCTTCTTTTTCATAAACCCTTGCACCTATCAGTTTTAGTTCCTTCCAAAAGAATTTGAAAAGATTGACAGGTTTAGGCTGACCATGGATGGCGACCATGACTATGCGGCCTCGAATACCCGCTATTTCGGTCATGATATCCAGTGCGGGTTGCACGCCTGCAACTTCAAAAACCACATCGGCCAATCGACCTTCTGTTTTTTCCCTTACGTATGTAACGAGATCTGTTTTTGTGGGGTTTACTGCTTCTATACCCATGGATTGTGCTTTGGCAATACGCTTTTCGTTCACTTCGGAAACAATCACCTGCGCACCGGTTTCCTTAGCCACCAATGCAACGAGTAATCCAATGGGACCGCCACCTAGAACCACTGCCGTTTCGTCTTTGGTCAATCCACTAAGCCGAACATCGTGAGTAGCTACTGAAAGCGGCTCGATTAATGCTGCCAGTTTTAAATCGGTGTTTTCATTTAGTTTATGCAATGTGAAAGCAGGAACATTCCAATATTCTTGCATAGCGCCTGGACTATCAATACCTATAAATTTTAAATTTTCGCAAATATGATTGAAGCCTTTATCTGAAGGTTTTACCAAGCGATCATCTAAAGGGCGAACGACAACTTTATCACCAACTGAAAACCCTGAAACACCTTCACCAACGGCATCAATTGTTCCAGACATTTCATGTCCGATGGTTTCCGGAATGTTTACACGTTTATCCATCATGCCATGGTAAATATGTACGTCGGTACCACAAACACCAACATAGGCCACTTTTATTCTTACTTCTCCAGCTTCTGGGGCTTCTATTTCTTTTTCAATAACAGAGAAGGTTTTATTTCCTTTGTAAAGGGTAGCTTTCATTATTACTTTATCTTAAGTTGTTTAATGTATTATGTTTGGCTTAAATGTGATTTCACCACTGCATGGCGTATTCAATTTTAGTTTAAGTGTCACGTATAAATTACTGTTGTCCGTAATTTGTGCCGTTTGGTTCATGAATATTTGGTTCCCTTTTATTTGGATGAACTCATCTAAGGCTTTGTTTTCATTATAGTACATAGCAGCATGTTCTATTTGTACTTTTTTCCCGTCATTGGGCTTTATCTCCAAAATGTATTGTCCGGGGATATTGATTTTGTCTTTCAAGTTTATTTTTAGTTCCAGATGCGTACTGTTTAAATCGGTTGTATTCCAAGAACCAACTGTTTGAGGCCTTGCATAAACATGCATTTTACGCTTTACAGGAGGGGTAAAATCACTAACGTAATAGGCTGAAAACGATCTGATGATGGGTTCTGCTGCAGACTTAGTTATACTAAGTTTCAATTCAGAGACTTCAATATCGTCAAAATAATCAATTTTTTTACGTCCTACGGAAATACCATTGACGATTTCAACCCATGTATTGTTCACTAATCCTTCTATAGTGTAGGCCCTTATACGCTCACCATGCCGGTAATCCTCCATAGTAATGGCATGGTTAATCTTGGTGGGTTCATTAAATTTAATGGTTACTGAGTTGCCCTTTATGTTTTTTACCTCGGCCAATGATTTATCAAATCGGCGTTTTATTTCCTTTCCAAAATCATGGTATAATTTTATGTCACCTTGGGGAATCAAACCTGTAGTGTCTGGGCTGGCATTCAATAGAAAAACACTACCATAGCCAACAGATTTATAGTAGTTTTCCATTAAATGATCGAGTGATTTTCTATAACGTACTTTCTTAGGGGACCAAAACCAATAATGGTCATATAAGGTTGTATTGGTTTCTAAAGGTGCCCAAGCATCACCATTTGGTGTGCCGTGTATTTGAGTGGAAACACCGGTTTTCAAGTCTTCGGTTTTTACCGAATTCCATGCAGGATAAGCTAAGTTTCCAGATTCTGTTCCCGGCCACCTTAGGTTAGCATGAGGTCCCTGAAAAACAACCGCATTTTTTGCGTATTTTTCCATGATATCGGTAATATCTATAACACAGCTGCCATCAAACCAAACCTCAGTCATTTCACCATAGTTTGCTAGAACTTCGGTTAATTGGGTTCTAAAAATTTTGTTATAGGCTTCTTGTTTAGTAGGATCTTGTGTTTTACCGCCACCACCAAGCATGGCTCCCCAAGTTTTATCGCCAGGATATATATAGACCCCTAAGTTTAATCCATATTTTTTACAGGATTCTGATATTTCCTTTAACACATCCCCTTCACCATTTTTATAGGGTGTATTTTTTATGCCGTAATTACTTGTGTCGGTTTGCCACCAACAGAAGCCACCAGAATGTTTGGCAACAAAAATAATCTGTTTGGCACCCCAGGCCAATGCGGCCTCACACCATTGATCGGTATCTAATTTTGTTGGGTTTATGCGTTCTAAGGGTACCGAATGATCGTTTTGTTCTGCTTCAGACCAGGTTGTTGGTGCAAAATGAATAAACATAATACGCTCCTGTTCGTGCCAGTTGTATTGTGCTTCTGTGGGTGTTGCCAATTTTTGGCTATGCCCCATAAGAAATACCATAAAAAAAAGGAGATTAAATAATATGGTAATGCGAAAATTTATCATTGCTATGTATTGTCTGTTTTTCTGTTTACCAAAAGGATGTGATCACAAACCATGACGATATCGTTATTTTGATTAAACACTTCAACGTGCTCAGTAACTTGTCCCAAATGGGGTTTTTTGGAATCGCTTTTGTCACTAATTGTTACTACGACTCGTATAGTGTCTCCAATGTAGACCGGTTTAATAAATCGCAGTCTATCATATCCTTTTGAAAAAGCTTCTGGATTTATTTCGGTGGCCGTCATCCCAATGGCAATGCTAAAGGTAAGGGTGCCATGGGCAATTCTTTTTTTAAAAGGTTGTGTCTTGCACCACTCAGTATCCATATGGTGTGGAAAAAAATCACCGGTTTGGCCCGCATGCATCACAATATCGGTTTCGGTAATGGTTCTACCTAGAGTTTCCCTGTGGTGGCCAATTTGGTAATCTTCAAAAAATTGGGTTTTGAAATTCATGTTTTTTTTGATGGGTTTATGTGTTGTCCATTAACGTTTTTTTTCCCGAATCGCTCGATTGGTAGGCCATCTCCACAATTTCCATGGTTTTTATAGCATCTTCAACTGAAGAAGTCAATACGTCTTGAGACCCTTCTACAAATCGCATTAAATTGGACATAGTGCCGATGAATGCATCTGGAAACCAGCTACCTTCAATGGTTGCCACATGCCATTCTGGGTTTCCCTGATCATCTAAAACACAATATTCAAATGCATCTGGAACGCCATGGGGATAATCCAATAGCAGTCCCATTTTGGCAATGATAACGCCTTTGGTGCCTTCCCATTTTATAAAGCTTTCCTGGTGTTCCTTTCCAAAGTTATGATCGTGGTTTGTATTAATTGAGGCACTTAATTCGTCGCCATAATCGAATAGAATACTACTTCTTGTTGAGGCAACCCTAGAGCTTGGATGTTTTACGGTTTTAGCCATAATGCCTTTTGGGTCTCCCAAAAAAGAGCGTATCACGTCTATATAATGGATGCTATGGTATAAAATTTCAACACGTGAAATTTTGGCTAAAAAATCCCATAGATGCCAAGGTGTGTAGGTACATAATTTTACCTTCATATCATAAACCTCGCCAATAGCACCAGAATCGATTATAGATCTAGCAGCGTTTACAAAAGGGGCAAAACGCAACTGGAAGTTAATAGCGGCAGTTAGGTTTTTAGAGTTGCAAATAGATAAAATATGCTCAGCATTTTGGAGGTTTTCTCCCATAGGTTTTTGTATTAAAACCGATGAATTATTAGGTAATTTAGGGAGTATATTTGTGATTTCAGATGCTGGGACAGCCAAATCGAAAATAGCATGGTTTTCTTTTCCTAATTCAACCAAGGATTCAATAGTATGGCATACCGTTTTAATATTGAATTGCTCACTTAATGATTTTGAATTATCCGGATTGAGGTCGTATATACCAATAACTTGGAAACCTGCTTTTTTATAGGCAGGTAAATGGGCATCTTTTACAATGCCTCCAGCTCCAATGATTACTATGGGTATTTTGGTTTTAGGTAATTTAGGTTTAGATATTATAGGTATCATGGGCTTTCTATGGTGTCAATTTTTTGTTGTGCTTCACTTACCAGTTCAGATACTTTTTTGTCAGTACTAAAGAGTTCAGTAACCATAACATCTATTACTTCAGAAATTTTACTCCAGTTCATTTTGCGGGGCAAGGTTTTGGCGTTGCTGTGCAACATGTCCAATTTGTGGTAATACGGTACGGTTTGATTAACGTCTTGGTCGGTCCAAGTCGATTTTCTACAACCTATACCACCTTCTAGGGTCAGTAATTTATCATTTTCAGGGTTTACGGCATACTTTATAAAGTCGTAGGCAATATCTTTATTTTTACTGCCTTTTGCAATGGTGTAAAGCCAATAGACGTTTAAGGAAACACCCTGTCCATTTTTACCAGCGGGCACATGGGTGATATCTACACATCCTTTTACTTTGGAGTCTGGGTATACTTCACACATCGATGCAAAACCAAACCAGTTGACCATCATAGCTATTTCGCCATTGGCAAAGGCCATACCGGACTGGACGGAATCAAAATCCTTGCATTTTGGGTGCATGGCATTAGTGTCTTTAATGATATTTCTATAAAACTCCAATCCTTCAATAGCTTCGGTAGTGTTAATATTGATTACCCCGTTTTTATCTAATAAATTGCCGCCTCTTGTCCATAATTGTAAACAAAAGTCGAATACCGTATTATGTCCATCAGGATATAAAGCAAACACAGAACCATATAAATTTTTATCTGGTCGGTTAAAAAAACGTGCAATCTCATGGAACTCATCCCATGTGGTTGGCGGTTTTAAGTCTCTATTGTGTTGTGCTTTAAAATTTTGTTGTTCTTTTGGGTCTTCAAACAGGTCCTTTCTGTATATTAAACATTCCGGGCCATCGTGAAAAGGTAAGCCTAATACTTTGTCTTCAAAGCGTTGCATGTGCAATAGCGAATTGGACCATCCATCAGGAAAATTGTCAGGAGCACTTGATGCTATATATGGTGCTAAATCCTCTAAAGCATTTTTGTGTTGTGCTTCGGTAATCCAATCAGTATTAATATGGGCTATGTCCCAATCGCCATTTATCAAGCCATTGTCCTTGCCAAGTGTAGCGTCATAAAGAGGGTGTAAATCCATGGGGACTGCTTCTAGCTCCATTGTGCAATTATGTGCTTTGCAAAATGCATCCCATGTTTTCTGCAAGGCAGTTTCAAAGGGGCCAAATTTCCTAACGGCTACTCTAAATTTGTTGCTCATGATTTTTATAAATTAAATTCTGAAACAATATGTTTGTTGTGCTCGCCCAGATTGGGGGTTCCCTTAGGAGATAAAAGTATTTCTCCGTCAATACGAATGGGACACCGCGTTGTTTTAAATTTAAAACCATCTCCCATTTTTACTTCTTGTTCCATATTTAGCACTTGGTAGGCCTCAGTTTTCATTAATCTTTCCCAATTCATAACATCTGCACACCATATATCGGCAGGCTCTAGGAGCGACAACCATTTTTGGGTTGTATCTGTAGCTAAATGATTGGACAACACATGTTTTATTTCATCCCTTTTATCAAACCAAGAGTTAATGTCTTGATATTCTTTTAGTTTTTCGCAACCCAAGAGTTCGCCCAACACGGGGATTTGCCCCATGGCCAAAGCTAAATATCCGTCTTTTGTTTTATAAATGCCGTAGGGTGCGCCCAAATAGGCATGGGCATTATTGGATTTTGTTCTTTCAACGGGCTGTCCTCCGTCGGCATAAAAAGTTGTAATTGTTTCAAACTGTAGATCGATTACGGATTCCAGCATACTTACTTCAACTTTGGCGCCTTTGCCCGTAATGCTTTTACGTACTAACGCGGCTAAAATACCTTGAACCAAGTGTGCGCCAGAAATTATGTCTACAATCGCAAGCCCCATTGGCACAGGGCCATCGCTTTTGTTTCCACTTAGCCATGTTAGTCCGGAAAGTGATTGCAGTAATAAATCTTGGCCAGGTTTGGCTTTCCATGGGCCTTCTTTGCCATAACCCGATATTTCACCATAAACTATTTCCGGATTTATCTTTGTTAAAGTCTTATAATCCAAGCCAAGCCTTTCAATAACTCCGGGTCTAAAGTTGTGTATGACTACGTCTGCTCGCTTTATGAGTTTTATTAAACGTTCAAGGTCGGTAGAACTCTTTAAATCGGCAGTAAAACTTTCTTTATTTCTGTTGATGGCATGGAATACGGTAGAATTACCATTTACATTTACATTGGATACATAGAGTTTCCTGCAGATATCTCCCGTTTCTGGACGTTCAATTTTAATGACCCTAGCGCCTAAATCTGCTAATTTTAAACTCGCAGAAGGTCCAGACAAAAATTGACTTAAATCGATAACTAATATGTCTTCAAGGGGCTTCATTCAATACTCTTGTTGTTTAATATTATTACATCGGCTTTTCTTGATTCAGGAAACACTTCTAAGGACTTAATTTCCCCATCAACAATATGCCCTTTTAATGTTGTCTCTTTTGGAGCATGGAGTTTAAACTCCACATTCCATTCTTTTGGCCATGACGGTAAGAGGTAAATTTTATCAGAATATGGGTCGCTTTGCATGAGCATAGATTGAAAAGCTTTCATCAAAACACCTCCGTGGTCTTGGTCTGGTGTCCAGTCATAATTAGGCCCCCAAAAGGCAGGGAATCGAGAATTTTTGTCATAATTTCTTGAACGCTCTATTAGGTTTGCTTTTACTTGTTCTGTTTCTCCCAGATAAGCCATAAATATATCGTCTTGTCTCCAACCGAAAGCACCTTTATCCCAGCGATGTTCTAATGCGTTCTTTCCATATTCAATATTTGGCTTACCTACACCGTATAATCTAAAAGGAAAAACGGCATATAATTCGGGGTTTTCTACATTTCTTTTGTCCTCAAAACGTTCGGCTGGAGCCAAAGCTTTACCGGAAGGGGTGTCTCTTAAAGGTAAATCGGGAAGTTTAGCATTCATTTTACTCCAAAATTCCCTGTCTTTAATTTGGGTTAAATTTTCTGGTAGGGATAAAAGTCTTTTTGTAATACTATGGAGGCCAGATAATTCTGGCATGGGATTGGTGCAATCCCACCATGTTTCAGCGGCCATTGAAGGGTACATGGCTAATTTCCCTGCATCGTTGGTTTTATAATAGTTGTCAAAGAATTTTATAATTTCATTGGCTACGGGAATTACTTTTTCCTTTAGAAAATCTGTATTCTGTGTGTAATTATAATAGTCCAACATCATAAATGTTAATTCTGGACCTGCTACCCATTCCCATTTATGCCAACCACTTTCTTGTAGTGGGTCTTCTCTTTCTTCATAGGGCGTCCATCCATAGGTCGCCGTGAATGTAGACCCCCAGAAGTAAGTGCATTCTGGAAAGTAAGCACCGTCAAATCCAAAATATTTTTTTGTTCTGTATTTTGAAAGTTTAAAGATGTCATCAGCATACATTTTAAAAAGTGGTTGCATTAAGTCATAATCTCCGGATGCACACATGCTTAAATAGGGCAAGCGCGTATTTTGCCACCAGTAACCCGGTCCCCATCTTCTATAATCTGCTCCTCCGGGCTTATCGTTGGTTGGTACTGTAAAAATAGATCCGTTGAATTTTATGGGATAATTTCCCCTTCCGGCTGAAGCATCTAAAAATCGTTGTAATGTATATGCTCGTGATATAATAAAGGCGTTATTGTTTTTATTGTTAGCTTCTATACTGTCATTAGGTGTTGCATTAATCCAACTTCTGTCCCAAAAAGTACGCCACCATTCTTTGTGCGCCCTATAGTGTTCGTCTATTGGTATTTTATTAACATTAGAAATAATGCCTTCCATTGTTTCCAACCAATTTTCGGGTGTTGCAGGATGTTGGGTAAGGACATGAACTTTTATGGTGCTTTCCTTGGCCGATGGTACGGCGAGTGTAGAATCATTTATCTTATCCGCTTTTGTTCCAGTAATTGTGCCTCCAAATGTGCGATGGAGTATGGGGTCCCCTTCAAAGTATTCAGTCAGCCCCTGCAATTTATTTGTTAAATCAAATCCTACCGATTTCTTGTTATGGTGGTACCAACCTATGTAATTTTTATCCCCAGAGATTAAGTTGTCCGGTTCAACAATAACAGGTTGGTAGAGGCTGCCTGGCATATCCCTTTTTTCTAAAAGGTCACTAACACCAATTTCAGGTAGTGAATCACGTTTAGTACGCCAGAGCTCTATATTTGCAGTAAGGGATACGGGTACAGTGCTTGATTGATTAATATAAATAACAGGATGGTTGGCGTCTACCCATATTTTAAAGCTAAGATTTACTGGTTTCCCGCTTATGTTTCCTTTTGAATCTATTTTTATAGTTCCAGATTTTAAATCTAATTCTTGTTTAAAGTCTCCATTGGGAATGGTAATGGGGGGGGTAGATTTTATGCGTACTTTCCCTGCTTTAAGTAAGCGACCATTATCTCCCCAAGTATCTGTTTTTCCAATATAAAAGCAAATGTCACCATTAGTCTCTGTCCAAGCGTTCAATCCAATGTCTCCATTGCCTGTTGGCATTGATCCTGTGTGATCTTTACTAGGTGTCTTCCAAATTATATTGTAAGGGTCTGTGGAGCTAGCGTTTATTGTTAAATCAAGTTCTTTAGCACAGCTTGCAAGTAAAATTATTGGAAGTAAACATTTAATTACATTCATTATTTAATGGTTTTGATGAATATATCCATAGTTATAAACTAAATTCTTTGATGATACGCTCTGTATCCTCTCCCAATTTCGGGCCAGATTTTGTATTGTAGTAACGTTCTTCGTTAATTCTAATAGGGCATCTTGTTGTGCGAATGTTTTTTCCGTTGGATGTTATAATATCTTGATCCATTTGTAAAGCTTTGTAGCCTTCATGTTCCAAAAGATCTTTGTAGCTGTAAACGTTGGAGCACCAAATATTTTCCTTTTCAAGTAATACAAGCCATTGTTCGGTAGTTTTAGTAATAAAGACACTGCGCAGCAGATCCATTATTTCGTTACGTTTGTCAAACCAATTTTTCTCTAGTTTATAGGCTCTAGGAATATCTATTTGCAACAATGTTGCAAGTTTGGTGATCGGTGTCATTGCTAAAGATAAATAGCCATCCTTGGTTTTGTAAATGCCATAAGGAGCACTTAAGTAGGCATGTGCATTCCCTTGCTTTGCACGTTTAGGGTGTTTGCCGCCATCATTAAAGTGAGTTGTTAAAACTTCAAACTGAAAATCGAGGGTAGATTCTAAAAGGCTAACTTCTATCAGGCCCCCTTTTTGTGTTTTGCCACGTCTAATAAGTGCCGCTAAAATTCCCTGTGCTAGATGTATACCGGTTAAAATATCGCATACGGCTAATCCCATAGGGGTTGGATGGTCGTTTGCGGATCCGGATAAATAGCTTAAGCCCGACAAAGCCTGAATTAATAAGTCTTGTCCAGGCTTTTTTGCCCAGGGGCCTAACGGTCCATAACCAGAAACAACACCATAAACCATTTTTGGATTTATACCTCTTACTGTTTCATAATCCAAACCAATCTTTTCCATAACTCCTGGCCTAAAGTTATGAGTCATGACATCGGCAGATATTATTAATTTTTTTATTCGTTTTAAGTCTTCAGGATTTTTTAGGTCTGCAGTATAGGATTCTTTATTTCTGTTAATTGTATGGAACAACAAGCTGTCATCGTCAATAAATAGGTTTTTAATTGCCAGTTGTCTGCTCCCTTCGCCAACCTCAGGACGTTCAATTTTAATGACACGAGCACCTAAATCCGCTAATCTCAATCCAGCTGACGGACCAGCCATGAACTGACTAAATTCAATAACTAATATGCCTTCTAAAGGTTTCATTTGATGTATTTCTTATAATTTAAGGGATTCAGCATATAAAGCGTTCATTTTATCTACAGCAGCTTCAATAGAAACTTTTCCAGAAACAGCCTCATGTATTACTGGACTTGCATTGTCCTGAAAATACATGTATCCATAGTACTGAGGGCGCATTATAGCTTTATCTAAGGTTTGTAATGTGTCTTTAAAAAAGTTTTTACTTTGTTTGTTTACTTCTTCGTTCAACCATGACTTCCTATGTCCTGGTTGTCCTCCAAAGTCAAAATATAAACCTGATTGTATTTTTTCAGTAGCGTTAAATTCGGCATACTGCATTGCAACTTTGGCGTGTTTGGTTTTAGAAGATACCGCTATTCCGGCGCCACCTAAAACAGAGCGTAACCTTTTGCCGTTTAAAGTCACCAAACTTCCAGCTTTTAAGACCTTGTCGGCATAATTCTTTTTCGAATAATTGGAGTACCCATAATTAAATGGACTATATACGATCTCATCTGTACTGGTCATAAGTTCAGCGATATGTATTGGATTCATTTCTAAACAATATGAAGGTGCTAAGTCAACCAGCTTTTTGTACATTTTTATGGCATCTATCATGATTTCCCGTGGGGCTACTACGATTTTGCTAGTGAAAACAGAGGCGCCTAAGGCCTCACATAGCATATAATGATGCATTAATGTGTCTATAGGGATGGATGCAAAAGCTACTTTTCCGGTTTTGGTTAGTGTTAATAAATCTTCCCATGTATTAGGAATTTGAATGTTCTGTTGATGTATCAAATCTTCCCTCCAGGTAGCTATAGGGGTTGCTGCATCAGTTGCCAATGTCCATTGTTTGCCATTGACGTTGTAACTGGCATGTGATTTTCCCACACTGTTGTTCGCTAATTCTTCAATAAATTCGGCATTTAAATAATCATTAAAAGCCAGTAGGTTGTTGTCACGAGCTGCTATTGAAACATGAGGGTTGTCCATAATCAACAAATCGTAGTTATTTGTTAATTCATCAAGCGAAGCATCGGCAAATGCTTGAAGCGATCTTTTCTCCCATGTAATTCTCATATTTGGGTTTAACTCTTCAAATCGCTGCGCAGTGGCCACTACAGAGGTGAATCCCCGGGTATGATTCCAGGCAATGCCTTTTAAGGATATGTTGTTTTTATTTGTGTCCATTTTTAACTTATGCTTTTACGGGTATTGTTTGTGCTAGTGGGATCCAAGCGTGCTTCCATAGGTAATTATTACGAAAGAGCATACCAAAACAATCAATCCGGTAATTAGTACTATGTAGGTTTGTTTGGAGACGTTTTTCCATTCTTTCATTAATACCCCAACGAGGTAACTAAAAAAGATAAGCATGGCCATATGGATGGCCCAACTTGCAAATTTGAAATTACCCATTCTAACATGCCCCAGGCCATAAAAGAAAAATTGTAAATACCACAATCCTCCTGTTAGTATGGAGAGAAACGTGTTTAAGCCCCATGTTTTGTAACCCAAAGATTTTACGGCAACTACTTCCTTTATGGTGTTTTTTCGAAAGCCCAAAACAACAAACCAGATAAAGTTTGTGGCAAAAGTGCCCGAAGTGGAGAGGAATAGATTGGCATTGCCTTCAAAATGACCTGCTCCATATTTATGGGCAATTTCTGCAACCGGAGCCCCCAATTCAAGGGAAACACCAAAAATGGCAGAAAAAACACCAGCAAATATAGCTAGGGCCAAGCCCTTCCTTAAATTAAAACCGTTGGCATTTAATTGGTTGGATGCTTTCAAATCTTTCTCTTTTTTACGTCCTGCCAATCCGCATAAAAAAACACCAAGCAAAGAGCATAGCATGCCTGCTAAAACAACCATACTTCCTGGTTTTGAAAACTGCTCTATAAGTGTGCCGTGTATGATTAAAGGGACTATAGTGCCCAAAACAGCAGAGAGCCCAATTGAAATGGTATAAGTAAGTGAAAACCCAATATGTTTTATGGCAAAACCAAATGCCATACCGCCAAAACCGTATACAGCCCCCAGTAAAAATGCGTTAAACATGACTGGCGAAGGGGACTCAATAAATACTTTCCATAAGTTTGGAACCGTTAGGTAACCAATAACAAGTGGGAAAACCAACCAGGCAAATATGGCCTGAACCAGCCAGTAGCTATTCCAAGACCATTTGTTAACTTTCTGAAACGGCAAGTAACAGGTTGAAGCCGATATACCTCCTAGGGAATGATGAAAAATGCCTATTATAGTATTTAGTGAATTCATGTTTTCAAATATAAATATAAAATTTAAATACGATAAAATGTTTTGATTTTATTTTTAAAAACATAATCACGTTAAATTAATTTTATACTTTTATGGCTTAGGTGTGTTTGTATAACAATGAAGCTATATTATTGTAAGTATGACTAAGTATAACTCTCCAGCTCTGGTTAAGGGCTTAGATATTATTGAATATCTTTCGATGCAGGCCGTAGATCAGTCGCAAACTGAGATTGCTACGGGGATCAATAAAAAACCAAATGAAATTTATCGTATGTTGGTTTGTTTGGAGGAAAGGGGGTATATAATAAAGAGTCATGTTTCTGGCAAGTACAAACTGTCTTTGAAATTGTATTACCTGGCTCATAGGCACCCTCCTCTATATGCGTTAAGGTCTGCCGCTTTTTATCCGATGCAAGAATTGGCAGGTTTTTCAAAGCAATCATGTCACATGTCTATTTTAAACTTTGATGAGCTTCTAATTGTTTCTGAATGCTCTAGTCCTGGCCCTGTGTCGCTTTCGGTGGAAGTGGGGAGTAGGTTTCCTTTGTTTAATTCTACCTCGGGTCGTATTATGTTGTCTCAATTAAAAGAAGAGGAGCAATTGACCTATTTAAATAGGAATGCGAATTTCAGTGATTTGAATGAGGTTGATAAGTTAGATTATTTAAGTGAAATAAAGTTGGTCGCTGAAAAAGGGTATGATTTAAAAGAAAGTGAAACGACTAAAGGTGTTATTGATATTGGAGTGCCAATTTATATTCCTGAGATTAATATTCTTGGGGCTTTAGTTGTGACTATGTTGTCAGGTCAGGTTCAAGAGCTTCTTGGCTCGGATAAAATTCTCAATAAGATTAAAGAGACCGTTAAATCAATCAAGAAGAATTTGGGGGTCGATCTATAGGGGAAGGTATTTTATTCTGTATTAATTTTTCCATTTCTTAAAATTTGATTAGCCTAATTAATGAGGTTAGTTATTTATATATGAAAAAAATATTCTGAATAAATTGTTTATATATGAATAATTTTTGTAAATTGCCTCTCTAAATTTAAAAACAATCTTAATATGTATAAAAAAACTATTTCAAGTATTGGCTTTTAATAGCGGTGCTAACTAATTAAACAACAATTAATAACCTATTAACAAAAATCTTATGAAATTAAATCAACTAAAAAAGCCATTTCTAGGCATTTTGGTATTAGTATCTCTCTTCTGTTTTAATGCAAATGCATTGGTAGATGGCGATACTTCTGTGTTACAGTCGGATATTTCGGGAACTGTAACAGACGATTCGGGCATGCCTCTGCCTGGTGTAACGGTATTAAACACACAAACAAACGATGGCGTTGCAACCGATTTTGACGGTAAGTATACTATTTCTGCGTCTCAAGGTGATGTTTTGCAGTTTTCTTATGTAGGAATGCAAACCAAAGAAATCACAGTAGGGTCTGACACAACAATAGATGTTGTATTAACAATATCGCAATTGGATGAAATTGTTGTTATTGGATATGGTAAGCAAAAGAAAATCAACTTAACAGGATCAGTTGCTAATATTGATGATGAAGAACTTACCAAGCGCCCAATAAATAATGTAGCCAATATGTTGCAGGGAAAGTTAACAGGAGTTAGGATTAACCAGGGGTCAGGGCAACCTGGAAAGGAAAATACTTATATAAGGATAAGGGGTACGGGTACATTTAGTGGCGCTGGTAGTAATCCCTTGGTGATTATTGACGGTATTGCAGGTTCTTTAGATAATATTGATCCTGAGAATGTAGAGTCTATTTCCGTTTTAAAGGATGCGGCTTCTGCTTCAATTTATGGTGCCAGAGCGGCTAATGGTGTGATTGTTGTCACTACCAAAACAGGAAATAAGGAAGGTATTGATATTAGTTACCATGGAAATGTGGCTTATCATTCTGCTGCAGTATTGCCGGATTTTGTTAATAATTCTGTTGAGTATATGGAAATGTGGAATACTGCACATTCAAGACAGGGTATACCTAACCTTTTTTCTCAATCACAAATTGATTCTTACAGAAATGCAGGGCCGAACGACCCTCAATATCCTAATTTTAATTGGTTGGACCATTCTATTAGAACTGTGCCCGTTCATAGACATAACTTAAGTGTTTCTGGAGGCAATGAAAAAACTCATTTTTATGCTAATTTAGGATATTGGGATCAAGAAGGAACTGTTATTGGTCATAATTACAAAAGGTATACGGGACAGTTGAATTTAGATACAAAAATAACTGATAAACTTACTTTCGGTACTAATATTAGCATGGCAATAGGAGATAGAAAAGAGCCGTGGTTAACCGATTCCGATTTTCTTTTAATTGTATATGGAGCACAACCTATGTACAGTCCTTATTTAGCTGATGGCAGTGGAAGGTATAGCCATAACGCTTGGCCAGAGTTTTGGGTAAATAGAAATCCCGAGTTTGTAGCCAATGAAGGAGGGAACTTTTTTGAGTCAAAGAACATAAGGGTTAATGCTTTTTTGAAATATGATATCCTTCCTGAGTTGACTTGGGAGATTAAAGGGTCTATCGATTATTCCGATTCCTTTAATAAATTTGTAAATTATCCCATAGAAGCCTATTCTTTTGCTACTGGTGAGTATTATTCTGATGGGTGGCCAGTGTTTAATGGAGTGCGTAACAGGTTTGAAAAAAGCCAGTTGCCAACATTTTATACAACATTAAATTATTCAAAAGAGTTTTCTGGAGGACACAATGTGTCGGCTTTAGTGGGCTATAATCAAGAGGAATTCCATTGGAGATATTTAGAAGGCTCTAGAAGGGCATTTAATTTTCCTCAATTAACTGAGATAAATGCCGGAAATTCTGATGGTCAAGGTCTTGGTGGTACAGCGACTGAGTGGGCTATTCAATCCTATTTTGGTAGACTGACCTATAATTATAAAGAGCGCTATTTGTTTGAAGCCAATGCGAGGTATGATGGAACATCAAGAATCTTTAAAGATAATAGGTGGGGGTTCTTTCCGTCGGTTTCCGCTGGATGGCGCGTTTCCAACGAAGCTTTTATGCAGGATGTGGATTGGGTGGATAATTTAAAACTTAGAGCATCATGGGGTGAATTGGGTAACCAAAATATTGGCAACTATCCTTATCAAGATGTTTTGTCAACGGTTGCTTATCCATTAGGTTCTGGTCTAGACCAAGGGGTTGTTCAAAATCGCCTAACCGATAAAACCTTGGAGTGGGAAAAAACGACCAGCACCGACATAGGTGTGGATTTATCATTTGGTAATGGATTGTTCTCAATGGTTTTTGATTGGTACAAGAAAGAAACGACAGGTATTTTGAGGCGAGCAGAAATACCTGCTAGTGTTGGACTTTCTGCACCGACTATCAATTTCGCCTCAATGGAAAACAAAGGTATAGAACTTTTATTGGGTCATAAAAATAAAGTAGGTGAATTGTCATATGCTGTTGATTTTAATTTTTCTAAAAACAAAAATGAAGTAACTAAAGTAAGTGCTCCTAGTTATGGAAGAAACTCTACGGTTGAAGGACATCCTATAGGAGAATATTATATGATAGAATGGGATGGGATATTCCAATCTCAGGCCGAAATAAATTCGGCACCTACCCACCCAGGGAATCCACAACCAGGAGATTTAAGATTTAGAGATGCTAATGGTGATGGGGTTATTAATGGAGATGATAGAGTTTTTGTTGATGGGGTGCAACCAGATTTTACATATGGAGGCAATATTAACCTTCAATGGAGAAATTGGGATATGTCTGTGTTTTTTCAAGGTGTTGAAGGACAAAAATACTATTTAACCTGGTGGGCGTTTTGGCCCTTTACCCAAGGGACTGCTCCTACAACAGATTGGAGAAATGCCTGGACACCGCAAAACCCAAGTCAAACTATGCCTGCCTTGTGGACATTTTCTACCTATGGTTATACACCAATGTCTGGTACCGAGAATACATATTACTTGCAAGATGCATCCTATATGAGAATTAAGAACCTTCAAATTGGTTACAACCTGCCAAAAGAAGTCTGTGAGAAGATAAAATTAAAAGATGCGAGAATTTATTTCTCAGGGGATAACCTATTTACCTTTACTAAAATGAAACATGTTGACCCCGAAAGACTGGGGACTGAATGGTGGAGTACTAGAGGAAGTGTGTACCCACAAACAAAGATATTGTCTATGGGAGTTAAACTTAAATTATAATAAAAAAAGATATGAAAAATAATATAATAATATTTGGGTTATCCATTCTTTTGATGTGCTCTTCTTGTAGTGATAATTTTTTGGATAAAAACCCATTAGACGAAGTTTCCAGCCAAACTTTCTGGAAAAGTGAAGATGATGCTTATATTGCCTTAGTAGGAGTTTATAGTCGCTTGCAGGCAAGTATTTATAGTGTAACACGATACAATTTAGATTGCCTGACAGACAATGGTTATAATTTTCAAAACGCAGATCAGGTACAGAATATTTCAAGGGGTGATATATTGCCTTCAACTGGAGGAGTAATTAATACCATGTATAATGACGCATATAAAGGTATCTCTTCTTGTAATGTGTTTTTGCAAAATATAGCCGACTTAGAAATGAGTCAAACTACAAAAAGTCGTTATGTAGGAGAGGTAAAATTTATTCGTGCCTGGTTCTATTTTAATTTGCAACAATTTTATGGAGATGTTGTAATTTATGAAACACCTCCTACAGTTGAAGAGTCTAGGATTAAGCAAAGTTCTAGTCAGCAGGTTTTGGATTTAATTCATCGTGATTTAGATGATGCCATTGCTAGTCTTCCCAATGAATCCTATACTGGTAATATTGTAAAAAATTCGGCATTAGCATTAAAAGCTAAAGTGCATTTACATAGTGGGGAATGGTCTCAGGCTGCGACATTAGCAGGGCAAGTTATGGCTTCAGGGAAAACGAGTCTTTACAATGATTTTACAGGACTTTTCTTAACCTCTGGGCAGGAATCCAATCCAGATGAGATTTTGTTTTCTACAAAATTTTTAGCACCAGACAATACCCATTGGTATCAAATTTATGTGGCATGGTGGTTACAGCCAAACCCCAGACAGGAACTGGTTGATGCATATCAGGCTACAGATGGATTGCCTATTACATCATCTCCATTATATAATCCAGCAGATCCTTATGTTAACAGGGATCCAAGATTATTGCAAACCGTACAAGTAGAACCTTGGTATATTGATGGGCAATTAATTCAACAAGAGCCTACGGAAACAGGATATGCTATTCAGAAAGGAATTGATAAGACAATTGGCCCTATTGGATATGATGTTCTTAGTGATATGGATATTATTCATTTAAGATATGCCGATGTATTGTTAATGTATGCAGAGGCACAAAATGAAGCTGTTGGACCTGATCAATCGGTGCATGATGCGGTTAACGAAGTGCGCTCTAGACCAAGTGTTAACATGCCAGATCTTCCAACAGGATTAACAAAAGATCAGATGAGGGATCATATCCGATTAGAAAGACGTATTGAATTAGCTTTCGAAGGACATAGGTATTTGGATCTTAAAAGATGGGGAACCATACAAGATGTTTTAAGTGCGGTTGATGAGCCTGGTTTAGGTGTTGGTGGTCTTAACTTTAAATCCCATCATTATAATTGGCCATTTCCTCAGTCTGAGATAGATAGAAACCCCGAATTAGATCAGAAGACAGGGTACTAAAAATAAAAGTTTAGTTTGAGTTAGTTTTTTTTCAATTTGATAAAATGCTGTCTTTTATATGAAGGCAGCATTTTATAATTTTAGATATTTTTCTAGAAGCCATAAGTGATTGAAGTTCATATTTGTTAATAATAGTTTTTTGTAGTGTAATTAAAATTTTATTCTGACATGATAAAGAGGAGAGAATTCCTAAATATAGTTAAGATACAATTTATTTTTGTAGTTTGTTTTTGTTGTGTGGTTCAATTAGGATTTGGCCAAATTGTTTTGCCATATAAAAATCCTGAGCTCTCCACAAAGGAAAGGGTGTCAGACTTGCTGGGACGGATGACATTAGAAGAAAAAATAGCTCAAATGTCAATGCTAAGTTTAAGTAAGTTAGAAACAGATGAGAATGGAAAGGTAATGGATGAGTCTCTTAAAAAGTTGTTTAAAGGAAACAGTGTTGGATGTCTGGAAAGCCCTTTTATTGGCGTAGAGGAGATCGCGAAGTTTTCGGAAGCAGCAGATAAATACTTGAGAGAAAACACCCGATTGGGAATTCCTGGGATACAAATTGCAGAATGCCTGCATGGGCAATTGGCCTTTGGAGCTACCATTTTTCCGCAAGCCATAGCGCAAGGAAGTACCTGGAATCCTGAGTTGATAAAAAAAATGGGACAAATCATAGCACAAGAGGCCACTGCGGGAGGCGTCGACCAGGCACTATCTCCTTTATTTGATTTAGCCAGAGACCCAAGGTATGGGCGTGTTGAAGAATGTTTTGGAGAGGATCCATTTCATGTGGCTGAGATGGGGAAGTCATTTGTAATCGGTATGCAAGGCGATCCAGAGGTTACAAAAAATCACATTCCAGAGAACCATTTAATGTGTACCGCCAAGCATTTTGTAGCCTATAGCACACCTATAGCGGGCATTAATTTAGGTCCGAATGAAGTTGGGATGAGAAACTTAAGAGATCTTCATCTGTATCCATTTAAAAAAGTCGTGCAAGATGCCAATATCTATTCGGTTATGCCTTCATACAACGAAGTCAATGGAATTCCATTACATGCCGATGCATATCTTATACGCGATATTTTAAGAAAGGAATATGGGTTTAACGGTTATGTGTTTTCCGATTATGGAGCCATACACATGTTGGAGTTTTTTCATAAAACATCGGCAAATAAATCAGAAACGGCATTGCAGGCCATTACTGCAGGGGTCGATTTAGAGGCTCCACAGCCATATGCTTATTCAGAATTAAAGAAATTGGTAGAAGATGGACGTTTGTCAGAAGCATTAATAGATGAAGCCGTTACAAACATTTTAACTGTAAAATTTAAAGCAGGGCTTTTTGAAAAACCTTATAAGGCTCCCGAGGATATGTCTAAAATAGTACATACAAAGGAGTCTATAGACGTAGCGCGATACATAGCTGAAGAATCCATTACATTGTTAAAGAACGAAAATGATCTGTTGCCATTAAACCTTTCAGACTACAAATCCATAGCGGTTATCGGGCCTAATGCAGATAGGGTGCAGTACGGAGATTATAGTGCTACTAAGGCAAAATCTTCTGGAGTTACGGTTTTGAAAGGGATAAAGAATTATGTAGGAGATAGGGTAGCTATAAATTATGCGGAAGGCTGTGATATTACCGATTTGAGTACAGAGGGCATTGCCGAAGCAGTAGATGTAGCAACAAAAAGTGATGTTGTAGTTTTGGTAATCGGTGGTACAAGTATGACGCTTTCTGGTATAGGCTGGGGAGAGGATTCTTCTGAAGACCATCCAACATGCGGTGAGGGGTTTGACAGGGCAGATTTAAGACCTCCAGGTGTTCAGCCAGAATTAATAAAAGCAATTCAAAAAACAGGAAAGCCCATTGTAATGGTTATGGTTCATGGAAGGGCTTATGATATAAAATGGGAAAGTGAGCATATACCTGCCATTTTAGACGCTTGGTATCCTGGGGAACAAGGAGGAAATGCCGTAGCAAATATAATTTTTGGCGATGTTAATCCATCAGGTAAGCTTCCTGTTTCATACCCACAAAGTGTTGGTCATGTCCCGGTATTTTATAGTCACCAGCCATCAGGAAGGGGATTTTACCATCAGCCGGGAACAAGAGAGGCGCCAGGACGTGATTATGTGTTTAGCTCAACCGATGCCTTATATCCGTTTGGTTATGGACTAAGTTATACGAAGTTTGAATACTCAGATTTGGTAATAGCGCAAGATGAGATATCTGATGGGCAAAGTGTTAAGCTTTCTCTAAGCATAAAAAATACAGGAAGGCGTGCCGGTAAAGAAGTTGTTCAGGTTTATGTTAATGATAAAATAAGCTCGGTGGCAACACCCGTTAAAAAATTAAAGGCTTTTAAGAAAGTAGCCCTCAACCCATCGGAATCTAAAACAATTGAGTTCGAGATACCTCTTTCAGAACTGGGGCTGTGGGACAGAAATATGGAATACGTTATTGAGCCTGGTGAATTTGAAATTATGGTAGGAAGTTCATCTAAGGATATACTACTTACAGAATCAATTTTTATTAAGTAAATTAAGTTTGAAATGAGGAGGAGCTTCAGGATTACAGGGATCATATCCGTATTTTTAGTGGGCACGTTAATGGCGTGTTCTGATCAAATTGTTAAAGAATGGCTAGCAGGGGGAGTTCCATATCCCGAAATGCTGGAACAGGCAAAAATTACATTAGATAGGTTAGATTCTGCATCTGAAGATGCAGTTATACAAGGCAATGGAGATTTGCATTCCATTTTATATGCAAAAGAAAATCTAATTGTTTTAAGGCTAGCCAAAAATGATGTTTATGATGCACGCATTGATACTGAAGAAGATAAAGAGCTTGCAAGAATTGATATAAAAACAGGAAAAACATCCCGTGAACTTGATTTGCCGCCAAGTTGGAATAAACCCTATCCTTTGTCGATTAACTTTGCGAATGTTGAAATTGATTATTCGGGAAGCCAACAGACAACTATCGATGTTTTTCGTGCCAATGCTAATATTAATGGGGGAGAGATAATTGTTAGGGCATTGTTGCAGGACAACGTTTATTATATAAAAACAGCTCGTAACCTTAAATTAAAAGCCCAGCCCTGGGAGCCAATTCCACCTGCTTTAACAGGAAGTAATGATGGGGTACAATGGGTGAAACAAGAACTGCCACCTGATGAAAGTGGCGATTGGAAAGGTATGCAAGTAGTCACCGCTATGGCCAGTAAAGGAGAAAATCATTATATCGCCGTAGTAAGTTCTCTTGAAGCCGAAAATCCTTTGGATAAAGCCATTGCTTTAGCAAAGCAATATGTGCAAAAGGAGGAAGTTGCCGTAGTTGAGAAGCATGAGGGACTTTGGTATAACTATTGGCAGGCAAGTGGTATAAAGCTATCCGATTTGGAGTTATCAAAAGTATGGTATAGAAATCTTTATTTTGCGCGTTGTGCACAAAACCCAAAATCGCAGGCTATAGGCCTGTTTATAGGTCCGTTACTTCAGCCACTTGATGGTTGGCACGATAATTATACCATAAACTACAATTTTCAACAAACATTTTGGAGCTTCCTAAATACAAATCATATAGAGTTTCTTAATCCTTACAATAAAGTGGTTTTGGATTATTTGCCGCGTGCTCAATGGTTTGCAAAACAAACTTATGGAGTAGAAGGGGCATTCTATCCCCATAATATTTATCGCCATGAGCCTGTTAATCCTGAGCAATGTAAATCCAACAATAACAGGATGTTTGCTGGAGGTCCTTGGGCTTATACGTTGGGGCTCTCAGGTTTTTTAATGCACAATTTATGGCTCTCCTATAAATATTGTCCAACAGAAGCGCAATTGAACAAGATATATCCTGCCATTCGTGAAATGGCTCGATTTTATGCCGCTTTTTCTGAACAATGTAGCCTTGATAATGAAGGCTATTTAATTTTAGGACCGACTGTGTCCCCAGAGCATATGCCTTTTGGAGTATATAACTGCCCTTTTGATATTGCTTTCATGAAATTAATGTTTGTAGGTTTTCTTGAAGCTTCCGAAAAACTAAATGCGGATTTGGAATTGGCACAAAAAGTAAGGAAATATTTAAAGAGACTTCCTCCGTACCCTATAGATAAGGAGTCGGGTTATTTAGTGGACAGAAATGCAGGGAAACCATTGGAGTATAACATACCTGTACCAACGACACCTATATTTCCAGCAGAACAAATTACATTTTTTTCCTCTGAGGACGACAGGGAACTTTTTACCAAAAC
The DNA here is from genome assembly GCF_019931125.1 of Aestuariivivens sp. NBU2969. NCBI lineage: Bacteria > Pseudomonadati > Bacteroidota > Flavobacteriia > Flavobacteriales > Flavobacteriaceae > Aestuariivivens > Aestuariivivens sp. NBU2969. The sequence continues at coordinate 4,059 of NZ_JAIOUU010000003.1, read as the reverse complement.
CTTACAGAATATTAAAACCAATGGTAATAATTCTACCATAATGCTTGCCGTTGCAAAAGCAAGATTAAGTACCCCAGATGCCTTATCCTGGCTAAAGGAACAAATAGGAATGCGGCAAAAACCAAACGGGAGTTTGAATTTATCTGGACAAAATGCCGCATTCAATGGTTTTGGGCATTACACGGAAATGTTTGCTGTTTCAGGTGCTGTATCAGAGCTACTTCTTCAAAGCGTTGATAATATCATTCGCATTTTTCCTGCCTGGCCAAAAAATAAAGATGCTGAATTTTCCACGCTTCGTACCGCCGGAGGCTTTTTAGTTTCGGCGAGTCAAGAAGATTCAGAGATTAAAGTTGTTGAGGTTAAGTCCACTGTGGGTGGTACGTTCCGTTTTTTAAGTCCTTGGAAAGTGACCCAGATAAAAAACGATAACAACGCTATGCTTCAGGAAATAAAGGTCGACGACAATGGGATTGTGTATTTTGAAACGAAACCAGGAGAACATTATACATTAACCAGGTCGAAGTAAATTAATTTGTTTGGCTATAATTTGTAAACTTCCGAAATGGGAGGGTAATTATTTAAGAATCAATCATACAGATATAAAATGATAAAATTCAGATGTTTGTTTTTATTACGAGAGTAAAGATTAGTAATGTTAAATATAGTTTAATACTTATAACAATAAGTATTATAGGTATTAATTACCCTAGCAATGCCCAGGATGCTATCAACAGTTATGAGCATTATGTGCCTGCAGAGAAAAACCTGAGTAAGGAATGGTTAGAAATGATTTATACAAGGGGAGAGCGAAAAGTGTATCGGGGTGACGAGTTGTTTACAATTGGTATGCCGTGCGGAGGTATTGGTGCCGGTCAGCTGTATGTGAGAGGAGATGGAACACTGGCACGTTGGTGGATTTTTAACGATAACTACAACACAACATTTTATCAGGAAACTACACATGAAAAAGGTTATAAAACTTATAGACCAGAATCGGATGTTAATCAGGGCTTTGCTATTCAAACAAAAACAAAAAAAGGACAGGTTATAAAGCTGCCCCTAAGTCAGGAAGGGTTTAACGATATAGGATTTATAGGTGAATACCCCATTGCAACTATCATGTATGAGCAACCCAAAGAGAATATCCCTGTTGATATTGAGCTTGAAGTGTTCTCTCCTTTTATCCCATTAGATGCACGTAATTCGGCAATACCGGCTACTATTTTTAGTTATAAAGTAACAAATTCATCAAAAGAAGAAGTAGATGTTAAAATTGACGGATGGCTCGAAAATGCTATTTTAAAAAAGTACAATACTCAAGTTAAAGCAAAACGTTACAACTCAGTTTACAATAACGAAAGCTTTGTGGCCGCATATATGAATCTTGTGAATTCTGACGGTAAAAACCAAATTTCTGAATCAATTGACCTTATAGAAGATTTTGAGACGACAATAGTAAATGCTGATGGAACACCAGGAGATTTAGGTAGTTTAATAAATTGGAATATTGAGGGAGATGCATTTGGAGACAAAGCCGCAAGTATTTATCAGGTACAGCAAGGTAATGATGGCGAGCTCGTATGGGGATTTAAAGGGCACGAGGGCAGTCATTTCCTTTTTAGTCAATTGAATGGAATTGATAAAGTTGGAAAAGCTAAACGTAAAGTAAATATAACTCAAAACTATATCTCATTTTTGATAGCCGGTAAAAACTCAGCTCACGAAAGCAAAGGAGGATCGTGTTGCGTTAATTTGTTGGTCGATGGGGAAGTTGTTAGGACAGCAACCGGAGAAGATAATTGGAAAATGAGCCTGGTATCCTGGGACGTGTCCAACTATCGTGGGCAAAATGCAACTATTGAAATTATTGATACTGATGAAAATGGTGCTTTAGCGGTTGATTATTTTAGGTTTTCTGATGATAAGTTAGAGAAAGAACATATGTTTCCTGTTAATCATGTTGGTTTTGGAAACATGGCCATTGCATTGTTGGATAATGATGGTAAGGCCAATGCTAACTGGATAAATCAAAAAGGGGTTAATGAACATATATCATCACTTAACGATGAAATTAGCGGGGGAGTTTCAAAATATTTCTCATTAAAACCTCATGAAAGTAGAACTATAAGCTTTGTAATTAGTTGGTATTTCCCTAACTATAAAAATGATAGTCCAGGATGTCCTGGTAATGTAGGAAGAATGTACTCCAACTGGTATAACAACTCATTGGATGTGGTAAATTATATTGCCGATCATTATGAAATGCTTTATCAAAGTACTCATAAGTATAGAGATGCCATGTATCTGGAAAGTACTCTGCCATACTGGTTTGTTCAACGAACTGCAGCATCCTCTGCTAATTTGGCTTCGGCTTCAGTTGAATGGTGGAAGAACGGGCGATTTTATTCTTTCGAGGGCGTAGGGTTTTGTCATGGTACCTGTGGTCATGTTTGGAATTATGTACAAACGGTTTCCCGCTTATTCCCGGAATTAGAACGTTCCGTTAGACGTATGCAGGATTTCAATATGGATTTAGCCCAAAAGCAATCGGGGAGAATAAATTTCAGAGGTTTTTATGATAATAGTGAGTCTTTTATGAATTGGGGTTATATTCCAGATGCCCAGGCTGGATATGTTTTAAAGGCATATCGTGAGCACTTGGTGTCTCCTGATTATTCATTTTTAACAGAGCTATGGCCAAATATAAAATTAGCTATGCAATATTTGATAAAAAGGGATGGAAGATATGGAGAAACCGATGGTGTTTTGGAAGGCTTACAGCATTTAACAGATAACCTTGCATGGGGTCCAAATACATTTACAGGTTCGTTATATTTAGCCTCGCTAAGGGCTTCTGAAACAATGGCTTTACAAATGGGGGATACTACTTTTGCTGATGTATGCAATAAGTTGTATCAAAATGGAAGTGATTGGACACTAAAAAATCTATGGAACGGAGAATATTTTATACATAAATATAGTCCAGCACCAGCAGGAGTTTTACCTTCTGAGTTGTTAACAAATTCAGATAGTATTAATTATGGTAATTCTTATGGTAATGGGTGTTTGTCTGATCAGTTATTCGGACAAAACTGGGCACATCAATTGGGCTTAGGCTATGTCTATCCCGAACCAAAAGTTAAAGCCGCTTTGCGAAGTGTATATAAATACAATTGGACTCCCGATGTTGGAACCATCTACAAAGTCAGGAATAAAAGGTTTATTCACTTGGCTGATGTGGGAGAACCCGGAATGGTTGGATTAACTTATCCATATGGTGAGATTCCAGTTAATGCGTTACACCAAAATGACGATCCATGGGTTGGCTATGAATATCAGGTTGCCTCGCATATGTTAAGGGAAGGTCTGCTAACAGAAGGTATGTCAATTGCTTATGGTGCGCATTTGCGCTACGACGGTAAAACAAATAACCCTTGGAACGAGATTGAAGGTGGAGATCATTATACACGTGCGATGGCAGCATGGGGTATGTTACTCGGTATTTCGGGGTTTGAATACGATGGACCCGCTGGTAAAATTGGCTTTGCACCTCGTTTAACACCAGAAAATTTTAAGTGTTTTTACAGCGCAGCTGAGGGATGGGGCTCATATAGTCAAAAACGATTTGAAAATACCCAAGAATGTATATTGAAGGTAGAATGGGGAGTACTAAACCTTAACGAGATTTCTCTTGAGATGCCTTTAAAAGCAAAAATCAAAAATGTTTTAATGCAATTTAATGGCACCAAGAAACAGGTAGACTTTAAACAAGAAGAATCTAAAGTTCGAGTAATTGTTGATGGGATTACAATTAATCAAGGAGAAGAAGTCAAAATGCACTTTCAATGGTAATGAATGCCTTAGAAATAACTTTGTTACCATCTTTTGGAAGGGCAAAGTTATTGGTTTTGAAAAGCTCATTTAGATTGTTTTGATTGAAAAATATGCAGTTGTTAATCTAAATTATAGAGGTCAATAGATAAACACCTATCTTTGTTATTAGTAAACATATAGAAATATGAATATTTTTAAGGGTCAAAATCTTCTAGAGTTCTC